>CAZWJX010000001.1:0-8702 GCA_964634695.1 uncultured Syntrophobacterales bacterium
AGGCGGCACTGCACGGCGTGACTGTTATTGTAGTTGACCGCTGGTTTCCGTCTTCGAAGAAGTGTTCAAACTGCGGATTTGTTCTTGAAGAGCTTCCTCTGAATGTCCGCCGCTGGACGTGTCCATCATGCAAGACAGAACACGATCGTGATGTGAATGCAGCTTTGAATATCCAGCGTTTATCGCTGGCTACCGTGAGTTGCACGGGAAGTTACGCCTGTGGAGAGGATGGTAACGTCCTCAACGAAGCAGGAATCAGACCATGTCATATTTGAACATGGTTTGAGCAACGGTATACAGGAATAGCTTCATTACGGATTTTTTGTCGAACTCATCTTCATTGCCAAAAGGTGTTTGGTTGTTCCCACACGGCCGGGCCAAGCTGTGAATGTCTTGCTTTGGATACTTTTATGGTTGCATCATTTTTCTTTGTTATGATAAGCATATGCGGCTCAAGGATGTAATCTTAAAATTCACACACCCTCTTGGATCCTTGGGTGTCCACGGTTTTGTGGATGCGTATGAGGGTGGAGGCTAAACCAAAGGAGGATTGGATCTAATGGCAGTCGTTACAATGAAAGAACTTTTAGAAGCGGGGGTTCATTTTGGGCATCAGACTCGACGCTGGAATCCAAAAATGAAACCCTACATCTTCGGGGCAAGGAACGGTATTTACATTATAGATCTCCAGAAAACCGTTCGAATGTTTCAGGAAGCTTATCAGTTTATAGTTCAAACGACGAGCGCCGGTGAAACGGTTCTATTCGTCGGCACAAAACCACAAGCTGCCGACATAATTAAAGAAGAAGCCGAAAGATGCGGAATGTATTACGTAAACCATCGCTGGCTTGGTGGTATGCTGACCAATTTTAAAACTATTCGACTTCGAATTGAACGTTTGAAAGAACTAGATGCCATGTTTGAAGACGGTAGTATTGCACGGTTCCCCAAAAAGGAAGTGCTTAAACTCGCAAGAGAGCGGGAAAAACTCCAGAAAAATCTAAGCGGTATTAAAAATATGACGCATCTTCCAGGTGCTATCTTCGTCGTGGATCCTCAAAAGGAAAAAATAGCGGTAGCAGAAGCTAACAGGCTTGGTATTCCTGTTGTGGCTATTGTGGATACTAACTGTGATCCCGATCCTATTGATTATCCCATACCGGGAAATGACGATGCCATAAGAGCGGTACGCCTTATTGCATCCCGAATTGCCGACGCTTGCATAGAAGGAAAACAAAAATACGAGGAAACCCTTCAGGCTGATACCGATAAAGCGGTGATGACAGAGGTTGCCGCAGGTGCTTCATATGGAGATGGACCTATTGTAGAAATTGTTAATCCTGTTTCTCAGGGTAAAACCGAGTCAGATGATGACAACGGTCGATATGACCATTACGAAACCGAATAAATTGTAGGGAGGGGTAGAAAATTGGCAACTATTACATCAGAACAGGTAAAGGAGCTCAGAGCAAGAACTAACGCCGGTATGATGGATTGTAAAAAGGCCTTAGAAGAGACGGGTGGCGACATGGAGAAGGCCATTGACCTTTTGCGTAAAAAAGGTCTCGCCACCTCCATGAAGCGAGCTGGCAAGGTAGCTAAAGAAGGATTGGTTCAGGCCTATGTTCATGGCGGGGGTAGAATAGGGGTTCTTGTTGAGATCAATTGCGAAACCGATTTTGCCGCCCGTAGCGATGCCTTTCAGGAATTTGCCAAGAATATTGCCATGCAGATAGCGGCCACCAATCCGCTGGGAATAACTCCCGAAGATATACCCCAAGAGGTTATCGAAAGAGAAAGGGCTATTTACGAATCTCAGGCAAAAGAGTCGGGCAAGCCTCCACAGGTTATTGAAAAGATTGTGGAAGGCAAGATGAGAAAATTCTTCGAGGAATCAGCGCTTCTCGAGCAGGACTTCATTCGTGATCCAGATAAGAAGGTTAAAGACTATCTGAATGAACTTGTTGCTCAGATAGGCGAGAAAGTTGTTATCAGAAGGTTTGTTCGTTTTCAGTTGGGTGAAGATCTTTAAGATTTGCCTAAAATCAGAAACGGGAGGAGCACTGTTGTGTCTGTGCCCTCCCGTTATGTTCTTTCCGCATGAGAAAGGAAGATAAAGTGCAGAAAAGCCCGGCATACAGGAGAGTATTGATAAAACTCAGCGGTGAAGTTCTCATGGGGGATAAGAGCTACGGTATTGATCCTTCCACCATTGACCGTATAGCTAGGGAAATAGCTCAGGTTCACCAACTCGGTGTTGAAATAGCACTTGTTATCGGTGGAGGTAACATTTTCCGCGGTGTATCAGGCGCCGCGGAGGGCATGGATCGAGCTACGGCTGACTATATGGGAATGCTCGCTACAGTGATGAATGCTCTTGCACTGCAACAGGCAATCGAGAAATACAACGTGCCAACCAGAGTTCAATCAGCCATCACTATGAAGGAAGTTGCCGAGCCTTACATCCGTAGAAGGGCTGTTAGACATCTGGAAAAGGGACGCATAGTGATATTTGCCGCAGGTACGGGTCTTCCTTTCTTTACCACCGATACCTCAGCAGCTCTAAGAGCAATCGAAATAGGAGCCGAGGCGCTTCTTAAAGGTACGAAAGTTGATGGCGTTTACGATTCCGATCCCGTAGTAAATTCTCATGCAAAGAAGTTTGATCGTCTTGAGTACGACGAAGTGCTGGCGAAAAATCTAAAAGTTATGGATGCGACAGCGATTTCTCTTGCGAAGGATCGAGGATTGAAAATAGTTGTGTTCAATGTGAAAATTGCGGGTAATATTGAACGAGTCATCATGGGTGAAGCTGTTGGAACTGTAGTTGAAGGAGGTAGAGCCCATGCTTAATGAGGTTTTCGATGACGCAAAACAGCGAATGGAAAAGACCCTGAAAACTCTAGAACAAGAATATAAAAGAGTTCGGACGGGGCGAGCCTCGCCATCGCTTCTGGAAGGAATTAAGGTGGAATATTATGGAACGCCCACGCCTCTTAATCAGCTTGCCACGATTACGGTTCCCGAGCCGAGAACGATTATGGTTCAACCCTGGGATCAGAATGTTATTGGTGAAATTGAAAAGGCAATTCTTAAATCCGATCTTGGATTGAATCCATCAAATGATGGGAAAATTATCAGAGTTCATGTTCCTCCGCTAACTCAGGAGCGTCGTCAGGAACTGGTAAAACACATTAGAAAGATGGCCGAAGAAGCAAAGGTGGCGATAAGAAACATTCGGCGCGATGCTAATGAAATGTTAAAAGATTTGAAAAAGGAAAAGCAGATATCAGAAGATGAGCAGTTTAAAGGACAGGAACATATACAGAAACTTACGGATGATTACATAAAAAAAATAGAGCAAGCTTTTGAAAAGAAAGAAAAAGAAATCATGGAATTTTAGCCGGGAGTTAAGTTGAATATGGATCTCTCCAATATGCCCCGCCACGTGGCTATCATAATGGACGGCAACGGTCGCTGGGCGAGAATGCGTTTTAAAAATAGAGTATACGGACACGAAGCGGGTATTGAATCGGTTAGACAAACCATATCCTGCTGTCTTAAGTGGGGGATACCTTACCTTACTCTGTACGCTTTTTCCAAAGAAAATTGGGCTCGCCCTCAGAGTGAGATAAATGCTCTGTGGAGACTCCTTATTTCCTTTATACATAAGGACCTGGCAACGCTCGTTGAAAAAGGCGTGCGGGTTGTGCACTGGGGAGACAAGGAAGACCTGCCGAGGGAAGTTCAGGATGCAATTGAGCTTGCAGTTCGGGAGACAGCGAAGGGAGAAAATCTTCAGGTTCACGTGGCGCTGAATTACGGAGGACGTCATGAGATTGTGAGAGCGGCCCGACTGATAGGTGAGGAAATACTTCGTGGTAATTTGCGTCCCGATGAAATTACCGTAGAAAAATTTTCGTCCTTCCTTTTCTCAAAGGACGTTCCCGACCCTGATCTTGTTATCAGGACCAGCGGAGAACATCGCATAAGTAATTTTCTCCTGTGGCAGATTGCCTATTCTGAAATATACGTAAGTGATGTTTTCTGGCCCGATTTCAGGGAAGATGAATTTAGAAAAGCGATTGAAAGTTACCAGCAGCGAGAACGTCGCTTTGGAAGAACAAGCGAACAGGTTCAGCAAGAAAAACAGGCTTCGGCAGCATTGTAAATATCATGGAACCTGATGTTAGAACACGTTGGATTACCGCTCTTATTATAGCCTTTCCCGTTATTCTTCTTTTAATTCTGGGAACCAGATGGATGTGGTGCATTGCGCTTGTTTTGGTATCTGGTTTGGCGGCGAAAGAATTCTATAACATTTTCAGGGAACATCTAAGCGGCATCAGAGAATTGGTCCTGGTGTCGCTTGCTTCTTCTTTCCCTTTAGGGGCCTTTTTCTTTCGAATTGAGGGGCTTAACTTAGTACTGTTTCTTGCTTTTCTTGGGTTCATGGGTCAGTGCCTATTTTTCAAGTCTTCTGATCGTGATCTACCGGTTCGACAGGCGTTTGCTCTTTTGGGAGCTATATATACGGGCTATTTCCTGAGCTATATTCTGCTATTTGTAAACGCCGATGGCTCTCTGGCAAGAGGGCTTCTTTTTTCAACAATTCTTACTGTTGTCGCAACCGATGCAGGAGCCTTTTTCTGTGGGCGAAAATGGGGTAAGCATCTTTTATGTCCAAATGTAAGCCCGAAAAAGACGGTAGAAGGCTTGATAGGTGGTAGCATCGCCGGTATAGCTTTTGGTACCGCTGGTGTTCTAATTACTGCGGGGGAAATTTCAATTCTGCGAGCTTTTTTCTTTTCACTTACCGTCACTGTGGTCGCTCCATTCGGAGATCTTATAGAGTCAATGTTTAAAAGATATTGGGGAATCAAAGATTCCGGATCAATTCTTCCGGGACACGGCGGGGTGCTAGATAGGCTTGATAGTCTGATTGTAGCTTTTCCCGCTGCCTGGTTTTATAGCAGGTGGTTTATATGGTAACTTTACACAGTGATTTTCCACGGCCTAAGAATCTGGTTATCCTCGGGTCAACGGGTTCGATCGGACAGAGCACGCTTGATGTGATCAGGCAGTTTCCCGATCGATTCAGAGTTGTAGGTCTAGCTGCGGGAAGAAACCTTTCTTTGCTTTTACAACAGATAGAAGAATTCCATCCGTCGGTGGTATGTGTCAGGTCATCTTACGAAGCTAAACAGCTCGAGGAAATGCTGAAGTCTCGCCATCTCGCCCCGAAAATACTCTGGGACGAAAGCGGTTATTGCGAAATAGTTGCTCTTCCCGATGTGAACATGGTGGTTTCGGCTATTGTAGGTGCTGCGGGTCTTGTTCCCACTCTGTTTGCTATCCAGTCGTCCAAAGATATTGCTCTGGCAAACAAGGAAACTCTTGTCATTGCGGGAGATCTTGTAACAGCTCAGGTTGATAAGTATGGCGTCAGGCTGCTTCCTGTTGACAGCGAACACAATGCCATATTTCAGGCTATGGAAGGACACAGAAGGATTCATGTTAAGCGAATTCTTTTGACGGCATCGGGAGGCCCTTTTTTTGGCTTTGACCGTGAAACTATCGCAAATGTAACTCCAGAACAGGCTCTCAAGCATCCCAACTGGTCAATGGGAAAAAAAATTACCATCGATTCGGCAACTCTCATGAATAAAGGGCTTGAGCTTATTGAAGCACACTGGTTATTTAAATTGCCCCCCGACCGCATAGATGTTCACATACATCCTGAAAGTATTGTTCACTCAATGGTGGAATACATTGACGGTTCGGTAATAGCTCATCTTGGAGTGCCCGATATGAGAATTCCCATTGCCTACGCTTTATCCTATCCTGATCGTTTGCCGGTTAATGTTCCATCTCTTAATTTATTCGATGTGGGACGGCTTACGTTTTTCCCGCCGGATGAGGAGAAGTTTCCCTGTCTTCGTCTTGCAAAAGATGCTTGTCGGATGAAAGGGACTCTTCCTGCTGTAATGAATGCTGCAAATGAGATAGCCGTTGAGGCATTTCTGGATAGAAGAATAGGTTTTTATGGCATACCAGAAGTTGTAGAATATGTAATGAATGAACATTTGAGACTTAACGGAAATGTTCCCGCTTCTGATGTTGAGACAATTTTGAAAGTTGATGCTTGGGCAAGGATGGAGGCGAGGAAATATATTGAAAGGCGATAAGAAGATGGCATTAGCCAATATTTTTTCAAGAGGTGAAAACCTATGATGGTAACCATAGTTTCTGCTGTTGTAGTGATCGGGCTTTTGATTCTAGTGCATGAACTCGGGCATTTCCTGGTTGCGAAAAAAACCGGGGTTCTGGTTGAGCGTTTCTCAATAGGCTTTGGCCCTGTGCTATTTTCTGTGAAACGTGGAGAAACGGAATACTGTCTTTCGGCGATACCCTTTGGTGGGTACGTAAAAATGCTTGGCGAAGGCGATTCTTCTGAGGTTCTTCCGTCGGAATATCACAGGAGTTTTGCTCATAAACCCCTCTGGGTTCGCATGGCCGTAGTGGCTGCAGGTCCGATTGCAAATGTGGTTCTTGCTGTTGTGTTTTTCTGGCTTGTTTACACAATTGCCGGCGTGCCCTATTTAATGCCAGAGATTGGTGAAGTTTCTCCTGGGTCACCGGCTGAGCAGGCCGGAATTCGAAAAGGCGATATTATTGTTAAGGTAGACGGACAGAGCGTCCGTAGCTGGAATGAGGTATCGGAACGTATACAGAAGTGGACCGATGATAAAGGCCCTATTGAACTTATTATACAGCGGAACGAAGAACTTGTGGCTCTTAGAATTACTCCTAAAGTTCAGGAAACGAAGAATCTCTTTGGAGAAACGATTCAAAGGCCATTAATTGGCGTAGTGGCTTCAGGCAGAATTAGTATTGAAAAGGTCGGGCCTGTAACCGGTTTTGTAAAAAGTATTGAGCAAATTATCAGCATAACAGGTCTTTTCTTCGTAACACTCGGAAAGCTAATTCAGGGAGTTTTGCCTTTCAGCACGATTGGAGGCCCTATCCTTATAGCTCAGATGGCGGGCCAGCAAGCTCAGGCTGGAATTTTTCCTTTTATGAATTTCATAGCTGTCTTAAGTCTCAATCTGGCCGTTATTAATCTCCTTCCTTTTCCGGCTTTAGACGGTGGGCATCTTTTGATCTTTTCTATAGAGGCTCTAATAAGGAGAAAAATCCACGAAAAAGTTGTTGAACGTATTCAGCAAATAGGCTTTGCGTTGCTAATAGTTCTTATGGTGGTGGTATTTTACAACGACATAATCAGAATATTTCCTTGGATTCCAGGGCTATTTGGTTTTTCCGGAGCTGGCCCCAAATGAAGATTCTTGCAGTTGATACTTCTACATGGATGGAGACAGCGGCTTTGCTTGACGATGGCGAACTGATCGTTGAGCGAAGTATTGCTGTAAAAGAAACTCATAATCGGAGACTTCTGGAAACGGTTGATCACGTCCTTAAAGATGGTGGAATTTCTTTACAGGAGGTTGATGTTTTTGCCGTGGGTTTAGGCCCGGGAAGTTTTACCGGGATCAGGATAGGCGTTACCACCGTTAAGGCTCTTGCCTGGAGCCTGGGCAAGTCTGTAATCGGAGTCTCTTCGCTCGATGCTCTTGCAGCGCCATTCAGCTTTATAAATGGCTACCTGTGCCCCATGATTGATGCCAGAAAAAGGGAGGTATACTATGCTTTTTACAGGTCTGATGGATCAGGTCATCTGGTGAGGGAAAGTAATTACAGGGTTGGCAATACGGCAAAGGTCGCCGATGAAATAATGGCTATCGGCCTAGAAAGAATTATGTTTTGTGGTGATGGCTGGAAAGCTTACAAGAGCAAGATGCGTGATATCTTAAAGTGCGATATTATTGATCCGCCTGATGCGTTTAATGCTATCAGAGCCTCTTTCCTTGGTATGATTGCCTGGCAAAGATTGGTATCTGAACCTTCGGCTTTAATGTCACCCTTTGAACTCGTTCCTCTTTATGTAAGACCATCAGAAGCTGAGCTTAAAAAGGGAGAAGCAGCATAATAAATCAATGGATCGATATATTCTGGAATTTTGCACATCTTTGTTTAAAACAAAACCTTTTCGCCGTGTGATCGGGAATAAATATTTTCCTGTAACTTTCTGGTTGATGAACGTCCTTGAGCTGTCCGAGCGGGGAATATTTAGTAACAGGTCATCCCAATGGATAAGGAGCTTTCTTAGTCGCCATTTGTATACCAGAGCTTCCTGTTTTGTTTCTGTTTACAGGCGACTTCATCCTGTACTTATGGGACGAACAATAAAAAACTTCGTTTATAACGATCTTAGCGGTGGTTACTGTAACCATTGTGGTCAATGTTGTTTTTTCTTTGGGGGGCTTGGAAAATTTCCAGAACCGTGGCCTTTCCCCAATAGATGGAAACGATATTTTACCGATGGACTGGGGCGCTATCATCTGTTCTGCGCTTTCCTGTGGGAATGGCACGGTTCCGGCAAGAGCTTTTGCTCTATATATCCCTGGCGCCCACTGGTTTGTGACCTTTTTGGCGAGGATGAATGCCGGTATTACCTGGATGCTCCACATTTACCTTACGCTCATCTTGAGAGAGTATCCCCTTATGTTAGGAGTATTATCGGCAGGCTTTGAAAGAGCCTCACTCTCATACCACGTCAAAAGGGACTTTATCCCCTCTTC
>CAZWJX010000001.1:8712-15964 GCA_964634695.1 uncultured Syntrophobacterales bacterium
CTTCAAGCGACGTTGTGGGCTTGTAGTTTAAGAGCCTTTCTGCCTTTTGCGTGCTGGCGTAAGTTTTCTGCATATCGGATACTGGAGCTCGTGTAGGGCAAAGGTTGGCTTTCAGACCGGTGAGGGATTCCAGAGTTTTAACGAAATCGAGGAGAAGAATAGGTTCCCCACGACCTAAGTTTACGATTTCATATGTGAAATCAACATCCAGAGCTGCCACAACGCCTTTAGCTATGTCTCCTACATACGTCCAGTCCCGATACATCATACCTCCATTATACAGCGGCACTTCACGGCCATAATAAAGGCTTTCCATGAGTTTATAAGCCATCATGTCCGGACGGTTTCTGGGACCGTAAACGGTGAAAAATCGTATGGCTAAAAAGGGGATGTTATGCAGATGATTGTAAGTGTACCCTAAAAGCTCTGCACTTCTTTTGGTTGCGGGATATGGCGCAAGAGGGGTTGAACATGGATCTTCTTCGGTAAAAGGGATTATGTTTGTTTTTCCATATACGGAAGACGTGCTTGCGAATACGAATTTTGGCGGTTTTTCATACACTTTCGATTCAACAAGTCTGGCTATTTCATCGAGCAATATGAGTGTTCCTCGGAGATTTACGTCGTAATAGAGTTCAGGCTGCCGGATAGAGGCTCTTACTCCGGGCATGGCAGCAAGGTGGAATATGGCTTCAAACTGATAATCGGCAATTACTTTTCTGACAAGTGTTCTATCTCTTATGTCTCCTTCGTAAAAAGTGATGGCATCTCCCCATGTGGTCTGAATTTCATGCAAATTCCTTCTCTTCTGAGATGGGTTGTAATACTCACTAAAATTGTCAATTCCGACAACACGATATTGACGTTCGCAAAGATGTTCCGCAACATGGCTTCCAATGAAACCAGCAGCACCTGTAACAAGAACAAGACGATGATTCTTCATTTTCTTATGTTTCCTCCAGCACAATTTAAAACGGCTCGTTTAATTTTCATTTTTCCATTACATGCCCCCAGCGCTCTAAGGATCTGCTAGAAGAGCATCCGGAAGATACTCAGCGTTCTTTCCTTTGTCGGATGTATATTACAAAATTACGATCAGTTTTACAGAGGTTTTTCTCACGGGGTTTTCATTCTATCCCTTTTAACCGGAAAAAATGTATAAGATAAACGCCAACGTCATGCGATTTGTGATTGTAGCAGGGTTAATGAATGACTGTTAGTTAGTTTCTTGAAAGGAGATGGGTATGCCTTCTAGAGAATTGTCTTTTATGTTGTATGAGAGAGCAAAGAAGATACTGCCTGGTGGAGTGAACAGTCCTGTTCGGTCGGCCAGAGCTGTGGGAACTCATCCTGTTTTTGTGAAAGAAGCAAAAGGTTCTCGAATATGGGACGAGGACGGCAATCAGTATGTGGACTATGTGTGTTCCTGGGGGCCTCTTATACTGGGACATGGTCATCCGGAAGTTGTGGGTGCTATTTGTGAAGCGGCAAAAAAAGGAACTTCCTATGGTATTCCGTGCAGGCTTGAAGTGGAAATGGCGGAACAGGTTGTAAAAATGGTCCCGTCTGTAGAAGTTGTTCGGTTTGTAAATTCAGGCACTGAAGCGGTGATGAGCGCCATAAGACTTGCCCGAGGAGTCACGGGTCGGAAAAAGATTGTGAAGTTCGATGGTTGCTATCATGGTCACGGCGATGCTTTGCTGGTAAAGTCGGGATCCGGTGTTGCCACTTTTGGAATGCCCGGTAGTGCGGGTGTTCCTGAAGAGGTGGTAGGTCAGACGATAGTGCTTCCATACAACGATCTGGAAGCTGTTAGAACAACGATGGATATCCACGGGAAAGACATTGCCGCTATTATAGTTGAGCCTGTTGCGGGAAACATGGGTGTTGTGCCGCCTATGGAAGAGTTTCTGAAAGGGCTTAAAGACCTTTGTGAAAAATACGGAGCTCTTCTTATTTTCGACGAAGTAATTACGGGCTTTCGCCTTGCTCCAGGGGGAGCCCAGGAATACTACGGGATAATTCCCGACATTACCTGCCTGGGGAAAATAATCGGGGGAGGACTACCGGTCGGAGCATACGGAGCATCTTCTGATATAATGAGTCAGGTAGCGCCTGAGGGACCGGTTTATCAGGCCGGAACTCTTTCTGGAAATCCTCTTGCTATGGCTGCAGGCTTGACAACTTTGAGAATTCTAGAAGACAGATCGATTTATGACGATCTGGAAAAGAAGGCATCATATTTGGAGGAAGGACTGAAAAAAGCGTCTGAAAAGATCGGGGTTCCCGTAACGGTTCAGCGAGTTGGGTCTATGGGATGTGGATTTTTTATTGATAGGCCTGTGAGGAATTTCGATGAAGCGAAGATGAGCGACACAACTGCATATGCAACTTTTTTCAGAGCCATGCTCGATAGAGGGGTCTATTTAGCACCTTCCCAGTTCGAAGCTTTCTTTGTTAGCACGGCTCATACGCTAGAAGATATTGATCTTACTGTTCGAGCTGCTGAAGAATCTCTCGCACTTGTACTGAACATGCACAAGGTAAAATAAAAAAGAGTTGACTAGAATAAGATAGTTATGCTAGAGACCGTTGTGAAGGTTTACACGAGATAGATAGATGAAAAAGGAAACCAAACAATATATAAAACAGGTTACGAGAGCGTCCACGGTTGGGCTCTCCATAGTATTTGCAATTTTTATAGGGCTTGGAATTGGTTACTGGCTCGATACCAGACTGGGAACGGGGCCCTGGCTCACGATGATATTTCTGGGTTTTGGTATCGTTGCCGGGTTCAGAAATTATTATAGGTTTGCGAAAAAGCAGCGGCAGGAATACGAGCAGGAGAAGGAGAGCGGTGGTAATCGCTGATGAGGATCTGAGTCGTGTAGTAGAAAAGGTTAAGATTGTAAACAGCCTTTTAGGGCTTGTAACTATCGGATCAGGATGTGCAATTTCGTGGAAAGTGGGAATTGATATATTTGTCGGTTGGTTTCTGATGGCGCTTAATCTCGAATTGCTTGAGTGGCAACTCAAAAGGATGTTCCTGAAATCGGATACCCCAACCTTAAGCCCTGTGGTTGTTTTTGTGAAGTGTTATTTGAGGTTTCTAGCTTTCGTTGTTGTGGTATGGGCTGTTGTTAAGTTTGGTTTGGTTCACCCTTTGCATTTAGCGGTTGGATTTTTTGTTTTAGGGATCAGTTTTATTGGTGTTATTGGTGAAATGTTTATCAAGATGGTTTTAAAAAGAGAGGGATAAAGGCATGGAGCATCCAATTCTTTTTTTACCAATGTTACTTCAAAAATTGGGACTTCCGGTGGTCCTGGACCCCGATGAAGCTCACACTTTTCTTCAAAAATTACTGCTTCCCCATGTGATTCATGGGTGGTTGGTAATGATACTTCTTATAGGGCTAGCCTGGTTAGTTTCCAAAAAGCTGGAACTTGTTCCCGGGAAAGGGCAGAACGTTTTTGAGGTTGTGCTTACGGGGATTGAAGATTTCATGGTAGGAATCGTTGGGGAAGAAGGGCGTTTTCTCTTTCCTCTTATTGCTTCCTTGGGGCTGTTTATACTGGTTAGCAATTACTTAGGGTTAATTCCCGGTTTTATTTCTCCAACGGCAAACCTTAATACAACCCTTGCCTGTGCCATCATAGTAGTGGTTTTCACTCACGTGCTGGGTGTAAAATATCACGGCGTGAAGTATATTAAACACTTTTTAGGCCCTGTACCACTTTTGATTCCTCTAATATTTCCTATAGAAGTAATAAGCCATCTGGCGAGAGTAGTTAGTCTCTCCGTCCGACTTTTTGGGAACATCTTCGGAGAAGAACTGGTTCTAGCAGTTCTGTTTTTCCTTGCGGGAATGTATATGGCTCCTCTCCCAATGCTGGGATTAGCTCTTTTTACTGGCTTCATACAGGCATTCATATTCGTGGTTCTTTCTCTGGCTTATTTTGCTGGCGCTATGGAAGAAGCTCATCATTAACCAAAGGAAGGAAGGCCGGTTGTGTGCTTTAACCCAATAACTCTAATCATCAAAATGATTTATTAGAAGGAGGAACTATTATGATGCGAACTGGTTTGATGACGCTACTTTTCTCCTTGGGACTCACCGCTCTCGCTTTTGCCGCAGAGCCAGCCGGTGCTGGTGGTGGAGCAACTGTGACAGCGGCAGGTTTGAATTTCTTCTCGTTCTCGGCTCTTGCTGCAGGTATTGCCATTACCTTTGCAGCGTGTGGTTGCGGTGTTGGTATGGGTCTCACCGGTAAGGGTGCAGTTGAAGGAATGGCCAGAAATCCTGAAATGTCGGGTAGAATTACCGTTACCATGCTTATTACCTTCGCTATGATCGAATCTCTGACGATTTACGCTCTTGTTATCGCTTTGATCCTTCTGTACGCTAACCCGGCTTCAAAGCTCATCCAGACATTTATCGGATTAGTGAAGTAAAAGTTTAATGTTGTCCAATACTGGTGAGGGGAATGGTAAGTTCCCTTCACCGATAAATAATGACCGGATGTCAAAATAGCAAGCGAGCGTATGAAGTTTACAAAGATTCCGCTGGCGACCATAAATAGGCTATCTGTTTACCTCAGGGTTCTTCAGGAACTGGTGGGGGAAGATGTAGAAGTAGTGCCATCGGAGAAGCTTGCGAAATATTGTGGCGTGAATCCGGCCCAGATTAGAAAAGACCTCGCTTATTTCGGAGAGTTCGGTGTTAGAGGCGTTGGGTATCGAGTTGTTGATTTAGTTCATCAGATCAAGGAGATCCTGGGGTTAAACCGGACCTGGAATCTTGCAATGATAGGGGTTGGTAATCTTGGGTCCGCTCTTATACGTTATGCGAATTTCATAAAACATGGATATATTTTTGTTGCTGCTTTTGATGTCGATCCAAATAAAGTGGGTAAAAGATTGCCGAACGGGTTAATTGTGAACCATATAGATGAGTTAGAAGAGATCGTTAAAGAACGCCAGGTTTCCATCGGCGTCATAGCAACACCCGCAAGTGCAGCTCAAAGTGTGGCAAACCAGTTAGTTCTTGCTGGTGTTAACGGTATATTAAATTTTGCCCCTATCCAGATTCAAGTTCCAGACTGCTGTCATGTGGAAAACATAGATTTTACTATTAAGCTGGATACTATCGCCTATCATTTGTCCACCAATTTTTAACAGGACCTTCATATATTAAATCTCCACCTTTCGGACCACTACCAGGTCCAAGTTCTATAATCCAGTCGAAGTTACCAGCGATTGATTCATTACAATCGCACACGATTACGGTATTTCCGCCCGCAACCAGACAGCGCCAGAAATACAGAAGGCTCTCAATATCTTTGATGTGGAGCCCCGCTGTTGGTTGGTCAAAACAAAATATTTTGTGTCCACGGGTTGTTTCCGAAATTACAACCTGTCGAACCATCCATACACGATGAAGTTCACCGCCCGAGAGAGTGCTTAGGGGCTGTCCCATCATTAAATGAGAAATGTTCAACAGTTTTGCCGTGTTGAGAGTGCTTTGAATAGACGGTAAAAAGTGAAAAAGTCTGGAAGTTTCGTCAATGCTCATTTCCAAAACATCGGCGATGGAATATCCTTTGTATTTAACGGCCAGAACTTCGCTCTTATATTTCTTTCCATCACAATCAGGGCAGGGAATTTCTGCCCTTGAACCGGTTTTGTCCTGAGCAAGAATTACCCCCCTGCCATTGCATCTGCTACATGCTCCCTCCGGTGAATTCCAGGAAAAATGCCTGATCCTGAGGCCTCTTTTTTTTGATTCCGAAAGTTGAGCATAAAACTGTCTGATGGGAGTAAAAATATTAAGGAAAGTGGCTATAACAGATTTGTCGGACGGTTTTGCGATGGCCATTTTTTCCCGAACCGCTATTACCATAGCTATATCGTGAGCATATTTTAATTCTTTGTATGGCAGAGGCTTCACAGGTTTGTTTAAAAACTGACGTTTCAGTGCAGGCACAAGCGTTTCAAACACAAGGGATGTTTTGCCCGATCCAACGGGACCTGTCACCAGCGTGAGAGCCCCAACAGGAAATGATACGGAAACGTTTCGTAGATTATTACCGGTTGCGCCTTTGAGAGAAATCTTTTTGATTTTATGACCGGTATAGTTTTTAGAAGCCGTTAAGATTTGCTGATTAAAAATCATCATTTTAGTCTGGTCGTAGTCCTCGGACGCACCCTTCCATGTAACTTTCCCGCCGCTTTTCCCCGAGCCAGGTCCCAGTTCTATTACATAATCTGCCATTTTCAGGGCGTCGGGATGATGATCAACAAGTATAACGGTCTGATCCATATCTATTAGATTTCGGAGTCTTTCGGCTAATCTGATACGTTCTTCCGGGTCGAGAAATTTCAGAGGCTCATCGAAAATGGAGAGGATTCCTCTTAAGGGCCGTTTCCAGAACACTGTAAGCCTGAGTTTCTGTAATTCGCCAACTGATAGAGTGGAAAGTTTTCTTTCAAGGGTCAGATAGTCAATTTTGAAATCCTGAACCGATCTCAGCCACGTAATTGATGAACGAAGGAGCCCGATTTTCATGGCCGAGTTAAAAGACTCCATCCATTCTAATAGGTCTTTCAAAGGTAAGGAGAATAAGTCCGGGAAGGTTTTTCCGTTCAGTAGCACGTTGAAAATGATGGGATTTCGCCCCGTTCCGTGACACTCACTACATCCGGAAGCATCGCAGCGGGAACAACGTCCCGATGGATGATTAGAATCAAAGATGTGTGCCGACAAGGGGTCATAAAATTTGCCGCATCGATAGCAAACAGGCTGATCGGAAAAAAGCAATTGATCTCCTTCGGGAAAAATAAAAAGGATCTTTCTCTGGAACTTTTGACCGGAAAGGTTGCACGTTTCAAAAGCCGTAGAGCATGAATCGATCAGCCTGTCCTCTGTTCCTTCTTCCACAATAAATCTATCGATAACAACGGAAAACTCGTGTTCTTTACGCCACCCAACATTTTCAAGATCATCGATGGTTACTACCTTCCCGTCAATGATAAATCTAACAAACCCTTCTCGAGTTAATTCCTGAACTGTCGGGAAAAGTTTGCTGTGAGGGACCGGTTCTAAAGGAGCTGTAATGTAAAATCTGGTCCCGTAAGGGTAACGCCGGAAAATTTCCTCGGCAATACGTGATGGTGTCCATATCTCTACAGGTTCGCCACAATCCGGACAATGAAGCTTCCCTAAAGTAACGAACAGATTAATCAGCACATCCG
>CAZWJX010000001.1:15974-18789 GCA_964634695.1 uncultured Syntrophobacterales bacterium
TAATGCCTGAAAATTCACCTATGGAAAGTTTCAGTATTTCGGGCGGTATTTTCTGTTCTAGAGCCACAGCTACCGGGAGGTTTTCTATGTCTTCTACTGCAGGAATTCTCATTGAAACGGGGTTCATTTTTGTAGTTTTTTCCAGAATCTCGCTGTAGGCAATCAGAGATCTGGCGAATATTGTATCAAAGACAAGAGATGATTTGCCGGAGCCATTAACGCCCGTAATAAGAGTAATGGCCTTCAGGGGAATTTCGAGGTAGTCAATTTTGAGGTTATTTGTCCTTGCGTTTCGTATTATTAGCATTTGAGGGATTGAGACTGGACGGCCTTTTTGCATTTTACCATCTGAGCGGCCATACGTATCGCAGCCTTAAGGCTGGAAGGTAAAGCTACGCCTTTTCCGGCTATGTCGTATGCCGTTCCGTGATCAACCGATGTCCGGATTACAGGAAGTCCCAGAGTTACGTTTACGGCATCTTCAAAGTATAGAAGCTTTAATGGAATAAGTCCCTGATCATGATACATAGCGACCACAGCATCAAAAGCGCCCTTTACCGCCCTGTAGAAGATCGTATCAGGGGGATGGGGACCGGAGACTTTCCAGCTTCGGTGATTCTGAAAGTATTCTACGGCGGGCGAGATAATTTTTACTTCTTCATCCCCGAAAAGTCCGCCCTCTCCTGCGTGGGGATTTAATCCACAGACGGCAACTCTGGGATGGCTTATTCCAAAGTAGGTTTCCAGAGATGATGCTGTTACTTCAACGGTTTCTCGAATTTTCTCTGTAGTAAGAAGTTCGCTCACCCGCCTGATAGGTTCGTGGATAGTCACGAGAGTGACTCTAAGTCGATCTCCCGCAAGCATCATCACGGCTTTATCCGATCCGGTAAGGTGTTTAATAAATTCCGTATGCCCCGGAAAGGAAAATCCGTGAGAGGTAAGCAGAGCCTTATTTATCGGAGCTGTGCAGATGGCTTCAACCTTTCCACTGATTGCCAGTTCAACCGCTTTTTCAATGTATCTGATGACGGCTTTTGCCGTTCTGGAAGTTGGTCTTGCCGGTATTATGTCTTCATAAGCCAGAGGGGATGGATTTATAACGGGTATAACGCTTTTAGCAGTATTATCTGAAAGCTCGGTGACGTCGCTCACACTAACTACAGAGAGAGGGAGACTTAATTTTTGGCTTGTTTCTTGAAGAGCCTTTTCTTCGCCGATGACCACAAATCTCACTTCAGACAGGATCGATGAATCGGTAAGGGCCTTGCAAATTATCTCAGGCCCAATGCCACACGGATCACCCATAGTGATAGCAATTAGGGGCCTATTCCCCGTGTTTATCATCAACTCCCCCCTGAAAAAAATCAATATACGTTCAGCATTCTTTCTATGGCTCTGAGAGCGTCAACTCTTATCTCTTCAGGTATAACTGTGCGTGGTTCAAGTGTTTCAAGTGATTTCACCACATCTTCAAGGGATATTTTTTTCATATCGGGACATAATAACTTGGGGGATGCAGGATAGAATCGCTTGGAGGGATTTCGTTTCTTCATGGAGTAGATAATTCCCATTTCTGTGCCGATAATAAACTCTTCTGATGGAGATTCAGACACGAATTTAAGCATTCCGGAAGTGCTGAAAACCCCATCCGCCAGATCTATAACTTCGGGCCGACACTCTGGATGCGCGATAAATAAAGCCCCGGGATGTTCGACTCGAGCTTTCATCACGTCTTCTGCTGTCAGGCTATGGTGAATGGGACAATATCCGTGCCAGAACAGCACTTTTTGCTTTACATGACGGGCCGTGTATAAAGCCAGGTTCCTGTCTGGGGCCATGTACACGGTGTCTGTGTCAAGAGACGAAACTATTTTTATTGCATTTGCCGAGGTGCAACATATAGTGCTCTTTGCCTTTACCGCCGCCGTGGTGTTTACGTAGGTCACAATAGGAACGCCGGGATATTCTGTGCGGATTTTTTCCATGTCGTCTGGTGTTATCATATCGGCCATGGGACATCCGGCATCTTTACGAGGCAGGATTACAATTTTATCTGGATTCAAAACCGCTGCCGTCTCTGCCATGAAAGATACGCCACAAAAGACAATGACAGATGCATTTGTTTTTGCCGCTTCACGACTAAGCTCAAGAGAATCTCCCGTAAAATCGGCAATCTCCTGTATTTCTGGGGGCTGGTAATTATGGGCCAGTATGATGGCGTTTCTTCGCCTTTTAAGATCTTCTATTCTGGTTGTAATTTCATTTTCTTGCGCCTGATTCACGGTCACAGTCTAGAACTCCTTTCTTCTCCTTAAATAGTTTTACCAAGGAATCGTAGGATATAGTCTCTCCCTTGTCCGTGTAAATGGTAACATCATGAGGCACGGAAGGTGTGAAATAGTCCGGGGAATATGAATCATTCCATTTCTGGTTTGTAAAGATAAGAGCATTTTTTGTTCCTGCCTGGTCCTCCGCAATGATTTTTGTTATCAACATGTCAGATTTTTGGATCACCACTTCTACCTGGGAGATCTGAGCATTATTCCCTTTGGGTTTTAGAGTAAAACTTACTGTTCCTGTCTGCCCGGAAGAGTTCGTATTTTTAGGCGTTTCTGTCCATTCTACCACTTCAAATGAGTCAAGAATACTTTTTAAAAAAGCCCTTGCTACCACGGACTTGTAGAATTCCGTTGTGTCAAACACCTGCACTTCCTTATCTTTCACAGCATATAGCCATCCTATAGAAGGGTAGGTCACAACAATCTGTTCATCGGGGGATGTGTATTCCCAGCGCATCAGACATGGTTTTGCG
>CAZWJX010000001.1:18799-33218 GCA_964634695.1 uncultured Syntrophobacterales bacterium
AAAGTGAAATGTCCTGTAGCTTCCGCCGATGGAGTTGTTGTATGTGGCGGAAATATTTGCTGGACAAAGTCGGCACGGAAAGAGTTAGCAGAATGATACTTTTGTTCAACGGCTTTGATGATGCCGATGGCCTCTTTCAAGTTGCCGGTTTCGGCTGTAAGAGCCATATTTACCGACAGCCAGAAGATCGACATAAGTAAAAAAAATCCCGCTATTTTGATTTTCGTAGTGTTAAGTTTTTTCATCCAGAAATCCTTTCTTTTAAGAGGACTACTGATGTTTGTTTCCGGGTAGTCCGATGACTTCTCTGGGTTTGATGCCGTCAGATGGTCCCACAATGCCCTGTTTTTCCATAAGTTCTATCATCCTTGCCGCCCTGTTATAACCAACTCTCAATCGTCGCTGAAGCATCGAAATCGACGCCTGTCTGGTTTCGAGCACGATTTTTACAGCTTCTTCGTATTTTTCGTCAATCTCGGATTCGTCTATTTTGTTCGAAGCAACATCTTCGCTGAGGTCTATGTGGTCTTCTTCCCATCCCACCTTGTTGGCCTGTTCTCGCCAGAATTGCGTTATTCGTTGAACTTCGCGGTCGGAAATAAAGGCTCCGTGGATGCGTTGAAGCTTTGCCGTGCCCGGCGGTAAGAAAAGCATATCGCCTGAGCCAAGAAGTGTTTCGGCGCCGGGGGCATCCAGAATTGTTCGAGAATCTATTTTGGACGAGACCTGAAAGGAAATTCTGGTAGGAATGTTTGCTTTAATAAGTCCTGTAATAACATCAACGGACGGTCGTTGAGTAGCGAGTATGAGATGGATACCCGCCGCTCGGGCCATCTGAGCAAGTCTTGTTATAGACTCTTCCACATCCCGGGATGCTACCATCATCAGGTCTGCAAGTTCGTCTATTATAATAACAAGGTATGGCATGGGCTTTCTCGGTTCTTCATCATTCTGGGAACGCTCCGCCTCTGCAACCTTCCTGTTATAGCTTTCAATATTTCTGGAATTTGATTCGGCCATAAGACTGTATCGACGTTCCATTTCTTCCACAGCCCACTGTAAAGCTTTTGTAGCTTTTTTTACGTCGGTAACGACCGGATGGATAAGATGGGGTATCCCTTCGTAAAAGCTTAGCTCAATCCTTTTTGGGTCTATAAGCATAAGTCTGAGTCTTTCAGGAGTATTTCGAAAGAGAAGGCTTGCCAGGATGGTGTTCAGGCAAACACTTTTACCGGTCCCAGTGGCACCTGCGATCAACAAATGAGGCATCTTCGCAAGATTTGTTACCACAGGAAGCCCCGTCGTATCTTTTCCCAACGCAATGGTGAGAGGATCTTTTGCCGACTGAAACTCTTGAGACTCAATCACAGATCGCACGCTTACAAGCTGTCTTCTGGCATTTGGAATTTCAATTCCTACGGCTGCTTTTCCCGGAATTGGTGCCACAATGCGGATGCTTAAAGCTTTCAAGGCCATTGTGAGGTCGTTCTGAAGGCTTACTATACGGCTTATTTTTATACCCGGCGCCGGAACATACTCAAACATAGTAATCACCGGCCCTGGAAGTATATTAACAACTTCGCCGTGAACGCCGAAGTCGGCCAGTTTCTGAGTCAGAACTTCGGCTTTCTTACGAAGAATTTTTTCATCTTCATAGTCATTTCTGGTTTCGTATTTATCCAGAAGATCAACATCTGGCAGTGCAAAGTCTGGAGAAGCAGACGCCGTGATGGGAGGCGTTGGACGTTTTGTGTCATTGCGAGCCGAAGGCGACGCAATATCGGCAGTCGCTTTGTAGTTGAGCGATGACGACAAAAGACCGCCCGGTTGTTGCGGTGAAGTTCTTGAATATACGCCGGGATCGGCCAGTGCCGGATCGTCGGAACTGCTGGCAAAAAGGCTGTCAATAGAAATATCACCGTTACCGTTGGCTTCGTCAGTAGGGGTAATTGAAGATTTATGGTTACCGGAGCGAACGGGCGTTGAGAGATCGTTTGTTTTTGTGCGCTTTCCTTTTCTGGAAGAGCCGTTACTGGACTCTGCATGTTCTTCCTTACCAGAGTTTTTTATTTTGCTTACAACCGAAAAAAGTGAGTTTCTGAAAGCAGTGACAATGCTTTTTAGGCCGGAAAAGATACGGTTTAAACATCGTAATGTAAAATATTGAATTTTTTCGCATATTTCCAGTAACGTCCAAGGGAGAAGTGCTATCAGCACGAACAAACCTATGCCTATTACTATAACAATGGTTCCTGTGCGTGAGAAAATTTCCAGCATCTGTCTGGTGATCCATTCTCCAAGCAGTCCTCCGCCTGAGACTTTTTCTCCGCGAAGAGAAATTTCTTTTGCAAAGAGGCTTGCCAATACGGAAATGCTTATTACTGCCAGAGCAGGAACGACTAGGTACAGTGTGATCTTTAATTTCCGTTCCCGAAATACATCCCATGCTAGTCTAAACAAAATTATAGGCAATACGAAGGAAGCAAGCCCCGCTGCACTATAAAGAATTCTGGCAAGGTGTGCTCCGAAAAGCCCCATCCAGTTTTTGGTTTCAAGCCTGTGAGGGGAAAAACCAAAAAGGGTGGGATCGGACGGACTATAGGAAATCAGGCTGAGTAGAATTACGAGACTTACGAAGGCCACTAGAAGTCCTGCGAGCTCTTGCTTCTTTCGCTTGTCGAACACAGCCGTCTTCTCCTTACACCTCCATGATAATTGGGTATATAACGGGCCTTCTACCAAGAATCTTTACGAAAAATTTTTTCAATTCCTTGCGGATTTCTCTCTGGATTTCACCAGTATCCGGTGTGATCCCCTGCTCTAGATAACGATCAAATATTTCCAGAATAAGGCACTGTGCGCAATATATTATATCTGAACTCATTTCTTCTGAAATAAAGCCGCGGCTGAACACATCAGGCCCGCTCAGAATGCCTCGATATTCCTGATCTATTACAAGAGACACAATTACCAGCCCATCTTCGGCAAGATGTTTTCTATCTCTTAAAACCGGTCCACCAACGTCTCCGACTCCTTTACCATCAACGAACACTCTGCCCGATGCCGCTTTGCCATTTACGACCACTTCGTCTTTGTAAATAGATACCACATCCCCATTTTCAACAAGAAGACACCTTTCACGGGGGATGCCCATTTCTTCTGCAAGGGCGCAATGTTTGACAAGATGTCTGTATTCTCCATGTATGGGCATGAAGAATTTCGGGCGTACGATCCCGATGAGCCACTTTAGTTCTTCCCTGTGGGCATGACCGGAAACGTGAATTTCTTCAACGCTTTCGTATATAACTTCTGCTCCCCGTCGGTATAAATTGTTTATTACGTTGTGGATGGTGCGCTCGTTTCCGGGGATGAATTTAGACGACAGCACAACTGTATCACCTCGCTTGAGCTTGATCCATTTGTGGTCGTCAAAGGCTATACGCGTTAGAGCACTCATGGGTTCACCCTGACTGCCGGTTGTTACAATCACGACTTTATGATCCGGCATGAAGGGAAGGTCTTTTAAACTTATTTTGTCTTCTGGAAGAACTTCTATATAACCCAGTTCCTCAGCGATTCTTACGTTTGTCTGAATCGATTTTCCGTGAAACAGGACTTTTCTCCCAAATTGCCGGGCCATATACACGATCTGCTGAATCCTGTGAATGTTGCTGGAGAAATCGGCATCAATGATACGTCCCCTGGCCGTCTGGAAAATGTCCCGGAAGGTTTTGGCTATATCTTTTTCCGAAAGTGTATATCCTTCTCGTTCAACGTTAGTGGAATCAGACATAAGAAGAGTAACGCCCTTTTCGGCATAGACGCTGAGACTTTTCACATCGAGCAAATTCCCGTCTATCGGAGTATGGTCTATCTTGAAATCTCCAGAGTGGACTATGATACCCTGTGGAGTGGATATTATAAGGCCAACACCATCTGGAATGCTGTGGCACACGCGATATGGTTCAATAGTAAAGGGTCCCACGGAAAACGATTCTTTCGGGACTATCCTGTTTAGGGATGCTTTCCCCAGAAGATTATGTTCTGCCAGTTTCTCCTTTATGAGCGCCAGAGTAAAGGTTGTTCCGTAAATTGGCAATGGAAATTCTTGAAGCAAAAAGGGTATTGCTCCAATATGATCTTCATGACCGTGAGTAACTACCAGAGCTCTAACCTTTTCAGGATGGTTTCTTAGATAACCAAAATCGGGAATGACTATATCTATGCCGAACATCTGCTCTTCGGGAAACATTACACCGGCGTCTATAAGCACGATCGTGTCGTTATATTCAATCGCCATCATGTTCAGACCGATCTCACCGAGACCACCTAGAGGGATGATCTTCACAGGAAGCGACGATGGTAATGATGATGAAAGACTGATCTCTTCGGTCTGCATATTTCAGTTTAATTCCTTCTTATAATAATTTCGTGCTTTACAATCCTCGGGAAGTAGAACTGCCCGCAGCGTAATCTGATCGACCATCTGATTCTGCGTGAACCAGTCCCCCTTCATCTGGAGTTAGACCCCTTCTTATAGCGTTTTCTACGAGTTGGATGAGTCGATCTCTGTCGTCGATCGAAAATGTTTCTGTAGGTATGGGAGGATGGAATGTAACCGTAATTGTTCCCGGATGTACCCTCCATGATCCTTTCGGCATCACCTTGTAAGAACCACTTATGCTTATTGGAAGAATAGGCTTTTTGCTTTGTATAGCCAGGATGAATCCGCCTTTCTTGAAGGGCTGAAGGACTCCGTCGCGGCTTCTTGTTCCTTCTGGGAAGATCATAACAGAGACACCTTCATGGACTCGCCTTGCCGCTTCGGCTATACTTTCGAATGCTCTGGCTCTGTTGCTTCGATCTATTGGTATATAACCTATCAGCCTCATTGCCTGACCGACAATGGGTATTTTGTATAGCTCTTCTTTAGCGAGCCATCTGAATTGTCCGGGGATATATGCCAGCAGCACGAATATATCAAACCAGCTCTGGTGGTTTGCCATGTAAACGTAGGTTTCCTCTGGATTTACTATTTCTCTGTTTTTCAGTATTACCCGGGTGCCCGTTGCCTTAAGCTGAATCCATCCCCAGGCACGAGCCCAGTAATGACCGAGATTAGGGTTCCTGGTAGTAAACAGAGTGGTCAAAGCCCCAATACCAAAAGCTATTGTGGATATTACCAGAACAACTATGAAAACGGCAGTTTTTAAGTATGTGAGAAACACTTGTTTTACCTCCTTAGCTATACTTTGTTTCATAACAGATTCTACCCTCTTTCCTTCTGTTTCGCAATTGGCGAAAAGTCATAAGAGTTCGCCCATTATGTTCTGTTTTTGTAAGTCATTGTGAGGCCGCCGTTCCCTATTTCGTCATTGCGATGCCACTGTTCCCTATTTCGTCATTGCGAGGCTGTGAAGCAGCCGTGGCAATCTAATAAAAAACCAATGACACAAGAAGTACAAAGCTACGTAAATTTCGAACAGGCTCTGTTTTTATTGATTATTGTGACCGATTTGACCAGCAACCTGTATTCATCATCTGTCATGAGGTCAAAGGAGTCCACGGGGATAAAGCGCATTGTTGATTCAATGGCGGGAGAGAAGACTTTTCCCGCCTGAATGATCGGTTCTTTCAAGTAAAATTTAAACCCATCACCCATGTTAATTATCATATCCAGTTTGTCGTGATCTTCGTACAGTTCTACGAGTGATAGATTATGAACTGTTGCGCGACCGTGAACTATCAGACGTTTGCCGTCGTCTTCCACGTCGAGAAAGGCATCTTTTAGAATTATTCCTCGTCTGGGAGTATCCGCCGTGATTATGAAAGCTTCCTCGATAATGTATGTTCCGGGCCTTACGAACATATCTTCAATCCTGCGACGTTTTTTTGCTCTTTCTTCTGTGTTCATTTCTGCACTCCTTGCTTTGATCTTTTTGCCGGTTGATGCTATGTTTCAGTTCCGTTGGAAACGTAATTCGAAGCCAGAAACTGTGGGCTGGCATTCGAGTTCATTTTATATGAATTTATCCTTGCTATAAAGAAAGGATGCAACCCATGAGCATTTTACCCATTATGAGCCTCTCTCTTGAAGAAATCATGGATATTATAAGATCTCGCTACGATGTGGAAATTGAATCTATTGCCATAGGGGACAGGATTCTTAAGGTTTTGCAAATAAAGGACATGGAAGAACAGATCATCAAAAAGCTGGAACAGTCCATTGCCGGCTCGTCCGGACAGGAGGTTTCAGCACAGCCAGGCGAACTGGGAGATGAACTTTTGCTCCAGCTGATGGAAATGCAATGGTGGACGAAAATATGGGAACCGAGCTTCGTGCTGGCGCTTTTTATGGGTAAAACTCCACCAGTTAGAGGCCAGAAGGTCCTTGAGATTGGTGCCGGTATGGGAATTGTCGGCGTTTACGCCGCTCTTTGTGGGCATGATGTCACCATAAGTGACATAAGCGAGGATGCGTTGCTCTTTGCAAGGGCTCACGCTCTGATGAATGGTTGTCCCCAGGTGCCCGTTGTGGCTCTGGACTGGAGACTTCCCTATACGGACCGTCCTTTTGAGGTCATAATCGGATCCGAAGTGGTATATGATCGTCGCACATACGATATCCTTATTTCTTTCCTTGATCAGGCGCTTGCTCCCGGTGGCACCATATTTCTTGCCAAGAATAAGGATCTAAAAACACCGCTTTTTTTTGAGAAGCTGGTCACTCGTTTCAAGTTTAAACAGAAAATCATAAAACTTTCCGGGGGTGATGGCCCCATGGAGGTTGAACTCTACGCTATCCGCCGAAAAGAGGAATAATGAGTATGAACTCTTCAGAGGATCGGTCCCATAGATTTTTTATCCACGACGGGGAGATTCCTGTTGTAATAAACGAACCTGAAGGTGCATCTGTTGGAACGGTTGTTCTGCTTCACGGGCTTTTGGGTCATAAGGATTCGGAAAAATTTGTTACTATTGCCCGCAGTCTTGCGAGTAGGGGATGGCGAGCCGTTCGGTTTGATCAGGCCGGATCCGGTGAGAGCAAATCTCCATTGAGGGTATCCTTGATTTATTCCCGCTTAAGGGATTTGGTACGGGTTGTTAGCTGGTTAAAAAAGGCAATTTTACATGACAGAGAAGATGTTTATCTCTGGGGATCTAGCCTTGGGGGCTATATTTCCTATCTTTATGGCTTCTTTTATCAATTTGAGGAGCCAGCCAATTTGCTGGTAACCGAAGGAATATCCGTCGAAGATGTTTTGCCCGTAAAAGCAGTGATTTCATGGGCAACTCCTTTCGATATTTCCTTGCTTCATGATTTTCTCAAACGAACGCCCCCTTTTTGTAACTGCCTTGATCCAACCGATCCGGTAGGATCTCCCAGGACGCTGGAAAAAATACAAGCGTCGGAAGATAAGGCCTGTCTTATTGTTCATGGCATAAAAGACGAAATAGTCTCCTGGCATGATGCGCTTAAGATCAGAAACGTTACGCAAGGAGATCTCTTTATTTTCGATCATGCCGACCACAGGTTTTCTGATCCTGACGACAGGAAGCTGGCCATAAAAGCGAGCATCACATGGCTTGAGAGAAAGTCGCTAACCCGGGTTTGTTAAAGTATTTCTTGAGTTATTGAAATTACTGGACGTTGGTTAGAATTCTACACTTTAATATGTTGCCAGGACTTTATTGAAATCTCTAGTAAGAGATTGCCACGCCTGCCTTCGGCGGGCTTGTAATGACATAAAAGAGGTGTCATTGCGAGGAGCGAAGCGACGAAGCAATCTCTTGGTTGTTCTTCTTCCTCAAAGAGATTGCCACGCCTGCCTTCGGCGGGCTCGCAATGACGGAGAGATGGGATTACCACGGCCGACTGGCGGCGGCCTCGCAATGATACCTGTTGATGTCATTGCGAGGGGTTCGCCTTTGGCGGACGACGAAGCAGTCTTGTCATTACGAGCCCTTTCCCTTTGTGTCATTGCGAGCAAAGCGAAGCAATCTCTTTGTTGTGACAAAATTAGGCTAAACAACCGGTTGGAATTCAAAAAGGGACGCTACTTGGTGCGTCCCCAAGAAAAAGTATAAACTTTGTGCAAACACGTCTGCGATAAGCCTGATTTAATTAGTATCCACTTTCTTCCTCCGTCACCGGGTAGCTGAATAGTTTGTAAACCCATAACTGATAAGCAATTACCATGGGTATGAAGATTGCCACTACAGTCAGCATGATTTTCAGAGTGAGGGGACTGGATGCTGCGTTGTAAATCGTAAGGCTGTAAGCAGCATCAAGGCTTGAGGGAAGAAGATTTGGATAAAGTCCAACAATTCCGAAGAAAGTAACGCCCAGAATGGCCAAGGCAGAAGATGCCCAGGCGTACCAGGCGTGTTCTTTGCGGCTAAAATAGAATACACCAGCAATACCGCCCAGAACTGCAGCAGGGATCAGAACTGCCGGCACGGCATAAAGAAGGGGCTTTTCAATGTAATTGGCGTATAGAGATGTATTAAACCACGTAGCAATTAAAAAACCTACAGCCACAAGAACCATAGGTAACCACAGAGTTCTTGCATAGCGGAATGCCTTTCTTCTGAGTTCTCCTTCGGTTTTAACTGCGAGCCATAAAGATCCGTGAACGAGAAACATAAAAAGGAACAGGATACCGCCGAGCAATCCATACGGATTCAGCAGATCTATCAGGGAACCCTGGAATACTCCATTGCCGTCTATGGGTACGCCCTTGAAGATGTTTGCAAAAGCGACCCCGAATAGAACGGCAGGTATGATGCTGCCCAGAAATACGCCGGTGTCCCAGAGCTTTTGCCAGGCCGGGTCGCTGGACTTATTTCTAAACTCAACGCTTACTCCTCTAACGATAAGGGCAAAAAGAATTATCATAAGAGGCGAATAGAAACTGCTGAAGAGCACGGCATAAGCTGTTGGAAAAGCTGCGAAGGTAACTCCACCGGCAGCAATTAACCAGACTTCATTTCCATCCCAGAAAGGACCGATAGCCTGATAAACCATATTCTTCTCTTTCGGGTCTCTGGCAATGAAGGGCTTCAGAATGCCGAGACCCAGATCGAACCCATCAAGCATAAAATATACCGCCCAAAGAAGCCCCCATAGCACAAACCATATAGAAAGAAGCATGGCTTCTCCTCCCTGTTATTTGATTATTCGGTCGCCGTCTCTGGCCCTTCCTTTACAAATTTTACGATGAGATATACCGCAATCAGACCGATAACCGTGTAAAGAATTACCAGACCGGCGAACGATAGAAGCACCTGGCTTCTATCCAGAACTGATGTTGCATCTTTTGTCTTAAGCAGACCATAGACAATCCATGGTTGCCGTCCCACTTCGGTTAGAGTCCAGCCGGCTTGTAACGCTATGTAAGGAAGTGGCAGTGAAAGCAGGAATATCTTCAACAGGCGTGGATAGTTTTCTATGGTCTTTCTCTTGATCCATGCTATGAAAGCCAGAACGGGAAATAGAAATCCGAGCCCGATCATGATCCGGAAAGACCAGAAGGTGATCGCAACGGGTGGACGCTCATCCTTGGGAAAATCTTTCAGTCCTTTAACCGTGGCCTTTGGTGAATGATAGGCGAGCATGCTGAGCATCCCGGGCATGGCACCGATTTCCACAATGTTTCTTTCGTTTTTCTCATCGGGTATAATAAAGAGGTACTGAGGCGCATAAGCCTTTGTTTCCCAGAAGGATTCCATAGCGGCGAGCTTGGCCGGTTGATATTTTGCAACTTCAGCTCCGTTCATATGTCCCTGTATGACCTCGGCCACAGAAAAGATCAGAGCCATAGTAGCCCCGAGCGCAAAGGATTTTTTGAAGAAATCTATGTGCTGCTTTTTGAGAAGATGATATGAGCTAATTGCCATGATGAAAAAGCCTGTAAGAATATAGGATCCTGCAAGAGTATGGAATATTTCATGAAGAGCGAAGCTCTGGGAGATAAGAGCCCAGAAGTTTTCAAGCTCCGCTCGACCACCTCTAATGGCGTAACCCACCGGGTGTTGCATCCATGCATTTGCCGTAAGAATCCAGAAAGCAGAAATGTTGGATGCGAGAGCTACCAGCCAGATGGACACGGCATGTGCCTTGGGAGAGAGTCTTTTCCAGCCTAAAGCCCACACCGCAATAAAAGTGGATTCCAGGAAAAAGGCCACAGACGCTTCAATGGCAAGAAGTGATCCAAATACATCCCCCACGTATTTAGAATATCCGGCCCAGTTGGTGCCGAACTGAAACTCAAGCGTGATGCCTGTCACCACGCCAACGGCAAAGTTCACAAGAAATATCTTTCCCCAGAACCTGGCCATATTGCGATAAATCACGTCGCCGGTTCTTACATATTTTGTCTCCATAAGAGCAATAAGAATAGAAAGGCCAAGTGTAAGGGGAACGAAAAGAAAGTGGAAATACGTTGCGGCGGCAAATTGAAGCCGCGACAAAAATACCACGTCCATTGCTTTTCCTCCCCGTTATAGAAGTTTAGACGGATTCTTTTATACGTTCACCAAGTTTTCTTCCCATGTCATAACATCTTTTAAGGTCGTCATGGCCGGGAACATACTGGATCCTTAGAGGCTGATCAATTATTTGCTCTACTTTCATTTCAGCAAGATATTGGGATATTATCATAGCAGCCTCGCCGCTCCACCCGTAGGATCCGAAGGCGAAGCCGATCTTACCGGTAGGTTTCAATCCCTTCATGTAAGTTAGTATGTCTGCAACGGTTGGGAAAAGGCCATTGTTGATTGTGGGAGAGCCTACAACCAGACCTTTGGAGTCGAGAAGTTCTGTCATAACATCACTTCTGTGATTAACCTTAAGAGACATAAGAACTGTTTCTATACCTTCATCTATCAGTCCGTCACTTATAGCCTTTGCCATTTTTTCCGTACTATGCCACATTGTGTCGTAAACGACTATAGCTTTTCTGCGAGCTTCCTGACGGCTCCAGCGGTCGTAGGCTTCAATAATCTTTAGCGGATCCTTTCGCCATATCAGTCCATGATCGGGAGCTATCATGTCAATATCGAGATTTAGTTCTTTGACTTTTGCGAGCAGTTTTTGGACCAGAGGAGAATAAAGAAGCAGAATGTTGGCATAGTATTTGGCAGCATGATACATAAGCTCATCGGTAGGTACTTCATCATCGAAACGGCCACTTGTTGCCCAGTGTTGCCCGAAGGCATCACTGGAAATAAGAAGCTTATCCTGGGGAATGTAGGTAAACATACTATCTGGCCAGTGAAGCATGCGTGTTTCTATGAACTGGAGGGTCTTCTTCCCTGTAGTTAACGAGTCTCCGGTTTTTACAACTTCATAAGGAAGATCAGGTCTGTGAAAGTGTTGAATGAGAGCCTTTTTGCCCATTTCAGAACAGATAATCTTTTTCGGCTTTATAGCCTCTACAGTTTGCAGGAACGACCCCGAATGGTCCATTTCCACATGATTGATTACAAGGTAGTCTATTTGATCGGGTTCCACAACCTGACGTATATGATGCATAAATTCCGCAAAGAAAGGTGCCTTGACCGTATCTACAAGAGTAATGTTGTCATCTTTTATGAGAAAAGCGTTATAGGTTGTGCCCTTATAAGTTGAGTAACCATGGAAGTCCCGGACATTCCAGTCAACGGCTCCCACCCAGTATATATCCGGTTTTATTTCTGAGACTTTCATTGTGAATCCTCCTCGATCGGATCAGGTTTATGGGTTTTCAATCGGTCGGAACATTTTCTTTGATGCTCCGCAAACGGGACACTTCCAGTCATCAGGCAGTTCTTCAAAGGGAGTGTCTTTGGAAATTTTTCCCTTACGGTCGCCTCTATCAGGATCGTATATGTATCCACAATTAGTTGTTTGACACTGCCACAACCTGGATTTCATTGGTGATCTCCTTTATTTTGGGGGCTGAACCGGGCGTGTTCAGGTTTTAAAACGCGCCCGGTTCCTGTTAAAACTAACTAAAATTACCAGTTTTCCCCTAAAAGCTCGAAATAGGCCTTTGGATGGGCGCAGGCAGGGCATTTTTCGGGGGCACTGTCGCCTTCATGCAGATAGCCGCAATTACGGCATCTCCATGTCACTGTGGATTCACGTTTGAAAACTCTGCCCGCCTCAATATTGGCAGCAAAATCTCTATACCTTTTTTCATGATATTTTTCGGCCACAGCAATGTTTCTAAAGACGGTAGCTATTTCTGGAAATCCTTCCTCTTCAGCTATCCTCGCAAATTCGGGATACATCTGAGTATGTTCATAGTTTTCACCGGCTGCCGCCGCAAGGAGGTTCTCTTTAGTAGAACCCACCACTCCCGCCGGAAAACTTCCTTCAATGTGAACCTCTCCACCTTCCAGGAAACTAAATAGCCTCTTGGCATGCTCTTTTTCTTGGTTGGCCGTTTCTTCAAAGATTGCCGCTATCTGCTCGTAACCTTCTTCTCTGGCTTTTGATGCAAAATAGGTGTATCGGTTTCTTGCCTGAGATTCGCCCGCAAATGCCGTAAGAAGATTCTTTTCAGTTCTTGTTCCTTTTAGACTTTTTGGCGCCATTTCGAATTCCCTCCCTTTGCTTCGGTTTTGATTTAGTTTCACCCTGATAAGCCTTGCATTCGGCGCAGAGCCCTTTAAATTCAATGTTGTAATCCTGTATCTCAAAACCGTAACTTTCTTTAATAAACGATGTCGGATCAAACTCGGAATTCATAATGATGTCTTCTATTTTGCCGCATTTTAAGCACTGAGCATGAGAATGCGGATAGGGATTTCCGTCGAATCGTTTTTGAGAAGAGCCCTGAATTGTAAGTTTTCGGATTAATCCCTCACTGGCTAATAACTCTAAATTACGATAGACCGTGGCCAGACTGATGCGTGGCAAGGCCGGCTTTACCAGCTGATACAGTTCTTCTGCCGTTGGATGACTGTGTAACCTCCTCAGCGTTTCAAGAATTGTTTTTCGTTGTATTGTTACTCTCATTTTCTTATCCTTCCATTGAAGTTTACTTTTTAAACTTAGGAACTGTTATCATTTTGTCAACCCATAGTGATTTTTTTGTAAGGGAATAGCCATGGAAAAAGGACAGGACATAACTCGTTTACCCTTATTTTTCTGGGTTCTTAACAGGTACAGAGGATACCAGATTGTTAGTATTGTGCTAATCCTTTTTACCATTTTCATGAGAGTTTTTCCTCTGGAAATGCAGAAAAAGATAATCAATCTAGCAATTGGTATGAAGTCCATCTCCAACCTCGTTTTCTACTGTGTTCTTTACATTGCAGCCGTTATTCTGGCCGGACTTCTCAAATATGCCGTAAATGTTATTACGAATTTTGTCGGACAAAAAATACTTTACGAGATTAGAACGGCTTTGTTTGATCATATACTTCGCCTTCCTCTTTCCTTTTTTCGCAAGACTCCACCGGGTATGGTCATTTCGTTCATAATAAGTGAGCTGGGAAACATAGGCGAGTTTATGGGTGAAGCCATAGCAACTCCCCTTGTGAACATCTTAAGCCTTGTGGCTCTGGCCGGCTACATGTTCTACCTCAATCCCTTACTGGCGCTTGTAAGTATCTGTGTTTATCCTCTGCAAGTAGTAATTATCCCCCTTCTCCAAAGTAAATTCAACAAACTTAATCAAGAACGCATGAATATAACCCGTAACGCAAGCAATTTTCTGGGCGAAGTAATATCTGGAGTCCACGAGATTCACTGTAATGCTTCTTACGAAATAGAGGGAGCTCGATTCGAGAAGTTTGTGTTTTCTTTATTCGGTGTTCGATACCGAATGGCAATGGTTAAATTTCTGATAAAGTGGGCAAACAACTTTTTTCAGAATCTGGGGCCTTTCATTCTTTTCTTATTGGGTGGTTTTCTCGCTATCAAAGGAAGGCTGGACATAGGGGCTCTTGTAGCCTTCCTTTCCGCTTATGAAAAGCTTTCCGATCCATGGAAAGAGCTCATTGAATATTATCAGAATTATCAGGATGCAAAAGTAAGATATAGGAAAGTTATGGAAGCCTTTTCCTATGCCAGTGATACTAAGGTCCTTCCAACCGATAGAAAGGTTTATTCTCTGGTCGGCAATATTGAAATGGAGAATCTCGGTTTTGCTGTGGATGGTTCCATAAAAATAGTGGATTCCGTATCTCTTAGTGTCAAAGCAGGCGAGCGAGTAGCAATTGTTGGTTTTTCAGGGAGTGGAAAAAGTACTTTAATATTACTACTGGCACAGCTCTATAGTCATACCGAAGGTAACGTACTGCTGGACGGTCATGATCTGAAAAAACTCACGAAATCTGACATAAGTTTCAATATTGGTTACGTGGCTCAATCGCCCTTCGTCTTTAGCGGGACTATTCTGGAGAATTTGCTTTACGGTTGTAATGC
>CAZWJX010000001.1:33228-46628 GCA_964634695.1 uncultured Syntrophobacterales bacterium
GTTAAAGCGCTCGTAGCAAAAGCTGTTACTCCTGAGAACACGGTAAGATGCAGGGCGCTGAACGGCTATCGCTCTGAACTGATCGATGTTATTAAAAACGTTGGACTTGAGGACGACATTCTCATGTTTGGCCTTAACAGCAGGCTGGAAAAAACGGAAGAAGATCTGGCAAATTTGGTTCTTTCGATCAGAAGGCGCTTTTTGGAAGGTCATGATCCTGAGGTGACGCCTCTCATAGAGTTTTTTGACGAGCATTCCTTTCTTTCTTACCAGTCTATTGCAGTTAATCTGACTTTTGGCTTTAGTTTGGCGGATGAGCCTGAAGAAGAGATTTTAATGAAACATCCTCGTGTGCTGGAGACTCTGGACAAACTGGGTCTTCTTGTGCCGCTTGCGCTGGTTGGTCGCTCTATAGTTACTACGACTATGGATATTTTTAAAGAGGAGATTCGTGACGAGTTCTTCGCTAAGATAACACCTTTATCGGTTGACGAATTTCCTCTATACAGACATCTGGCTGAGGACGTTGGAAACATCAGAAAGTTGAAGCGAAGGGATCTGACTCTTCTTGTAAAACTGGCTTTACGTTATGTTCCGGCTCATCATCCCATAATCTCTTTGCCTGCTCCTTTTACGGATTACATCGTTAAATGTAGAGCCCCTTTCAGAGAATTCCTTAATGAGTCACTTCGTGACAGCTTCTGCTTCATAAACCAGAATCAAATTTGCTGGAAGCATTCGGTATTTCAAAATATCATCTTTGGTAATATTAAGAGCGACATCGCTCATGCCGAAGAAACTGTCAGAACAGCGGTTCTCAGCATCATTGAAGAGGAAGGATCCAAGGATCGAATAATGCTCAAGGGACTGGATTACCATGTAGGAACTCAGGGGAGTCTGCTATCGGGTGGACAGAAACAAAAATTATGCCTTGCGAGAGTTCTTCTGAAAAGGCCTTCCATTCTTCTCCTTGACGAAATTACCTCAGGTTTAGACAACCGATCCCAGATGAAAGTTCAGCAGTTGATCAAGGAACATCTGGCGGGGAAATGCACAATTCTTTCTGTTGTTCACAGACTGGAGACGGTTAAGGACTATGATCGAATTGTGGTTATGAAAGCAGGAAGAATTGTGGAAGTCGGCACTTACGAAGAATTGATCGAAAGAAAAGGAGATTTTTATGCTTTGCTCCGAGGATTTTGAAAAACTTCTTTCTATGAAATGTGGTTGCGGTTTAGAAGACAAGGTTAGCCTTCTACGACGTGTGTCGGCCTTTGGAACAGTTCCTATTGATCAGTTGAAGATCCTTGCCTCCGTATGTCCCTGTCGTAGCTATAATCCCAGGGAATTTATTTTTCGCCAGGGAGAATACGACACGGCCGGATACATTCTCAAGACTGGCAAAGTAAGAATGATCCGTCACTACAAAGACCGTTCTTTTATAGTTAAAGAACTTGAGCCGGATGAATTCTTCGGTGGACTTGCGCTTCTTGCCGATATTAAAAGACTGTTTTCTGCCCAGGCGATAGAACCCTGTGTTTGTCTAATAATGCGGAGGGAGGTCTTCAAAAAGTTTGTGCTTCAGTTTCCGGAGGTCTCTTTGAAGATGCTTGAAATTATGGTAAAACGCATAGCCGCTATGGAAGAGGCGTTTATAGAAATGTATGCCAGGGAGTTGCAGGGTGAATTGCTTTATTGAAGAGCTGGTTAGAAAGTCTTGCGAATTTGCATCAAGGTATCAAAAGCCTGAATTTTACATCAGGTTCCAGGCAGAAGTAGCGAGATCAAAACATCTCTATTTTACTAACCCTCTCATAATTCTTTTAAGGGAAGCTATAGAAGATCGTCTTGAAGTGTCCGAAAAACTCGGGCACGGGATTTATCATAGTAGTCGAGTGGCTTGGGACTGCGCAGCTCTGCTCGATATAGAGTTAAAGCATAGCGGGAACATGTCCGCTCAGAGGGATAGAATCCTCATTCTCGGGCTGGCAGCAGGTCTACTTCACGATATTGCTCGATGCGAACCGAACCATGCTGAAGTTGGGGCTCAAGAAGCAGCGAAGATTTTGCGACTTTTACCCTTCACCGAAGACGAGATCATTTTTATTTGCCGTGCCATAAGAAACCATGAAGCTTTCAAACGTCCCGTGATTTCACCCGATCCTTTGGGTCAACTGTTAAGTGATTGCCTTTATGATGCTGATAAGTTCCGCTGGGGATTTGATAATTTTACTCACACAATCTGGCGTATGATAGAACATCAGAATCTTTCAGTTCAGGATATTATCGAACGGTTCCCCTGGGGAATCGACGGCATAAGAAAAATAGCCAGCACTTTTAGGACTCCTACAGGACGCCAGTTTGGACCGGAAATTATCGAAAACGGCATTGCCATTGGAAGGGATATTTATCGTTATTTGCTGAAACGCTATGAAAATGTCATGTTAAGGGGGACATGAGGCGTGAGTTTTTCTAATGATACTATTACCGCTATACCCGGTATCAAGGTCGGGCATGCTCATTTGCCGAATGGTATTCCTTCGGGATGCACGGTAATTCTTGTGCCTCCCGATGGTGTTCCGGCAGGAGTTGATATTCGAGGGGGAGCTCCGGGGACTTACGGAACTGACTCCCTGATGCCCATAAATCTGGTCGATAGGGTTCACGGCCTGTTCTTCAGCGGTGGAAGTGCCTATGGGCTTTCCGTGGGAGATGGAGTACGCCGCTTTCTGGCGACTCTCGGTGTGGGATTTGAAACCGGTTATGCTAAAGTCCCCATTGTGGCAGGAGCCATTATTTTCGACCTTGGCGTTAACAGATCGGGGCTTTATCCCGACGCTGACTTGGGATGGCAGGCTTGTAAGAACGCCTCTGATGAACCATGCCTTTCGGGCAACATAGGTGCAGGGCTTGGAGCCACCGTCGGAAAGCTGTTTGGTGTGGCTCAGGGAATGAAAGGTGGACTCGGAAGTTACTGTGTCAAAACTGATTACGGCCTTATGGTAGGGGCTCTGGTTGTGGTCAACGCCTTTGGCGACATATGGGATCCCTGGAGCGGTCAGTATATTGCCGGATGCAGGAAAAGTCCCGATAGTCTGGAATTACTTCATGCCGACAGAGTGCTTCGAGGTCTACCCCGTCTGAGAGGCTTTCCGCAGGGGCAAAATACCGTTGTGGGTGTTGTGGCAACGAACGCCAGGCTAAATAAGACTCAGCTAACGAAAGTTGCTCAGATGGCTCATGATGGACTCTCTAGAACCATAATCCCTGCTCATACCCAGTATGATGGTGACACACTCTTTGCCATAAGCTGCGGCGAAATGAACGATGTGGAAACATCGGTGGTAGGTGCTCTTGCTGCTGAAGCGGTTGCCCATGCGGTGATTAGAGGCGTTACTGATGCAGAAAGTCTTGGTGGGCTGCCTTCTTCGAGAGAGGTTAAGCGATCAGCGACAAAGTAGGCCCTTCCCGGCCATGGTCCGTTGGAGCCGATGGAAACGCTCGGACTGCGCCGTAAAGCTCCTTACCTCGTTTTTGCATGAGTTCCATCTGTGCTCTGGAAATTTCCATCTGAGCTCTGGCTGCGACCTGATAGTCCTGTCCCGATGGCTGCGAAGGAGCGAGCGCAGCTCTTATGATGGTTTCCATTTTTCTTATGGTAGCAGCGGGATTATCAGGTATTGGGGAAGTGTCTATAGAAACTTCCCCGCCCACGGCGTAAAGTTTGCCGTCGGGTCCTCGCTCATATTGATAATTTGCTCCTCCTCTTACGTAGGAGCCTCCGGCTGCAATATGGGCTTGTTCGTGAGCCCGGACTTCTCTGTCTCTTTCCCGCAGCCTTTCAACCTGACGACGTTCTTCTTCGGTAAGATTTTTTTCTCCTGAAAGTGTAACGGATGTATCTTTAGAACCTTTTCTGGATGAAGAATCGCTTGTAGAACGATCGTCACCACGAACTTCCCCTGTGCGAGAACCTGCATCGGAAGGCTTCTGGGCATAGTATGTTGGCTTGACCCTCTGTCGAAGGTCAAAGCTAGAACCGGCAAGACCGGATAAAGGTTCCATAACCAGTTCCTCAGAATAAATAAACCCTTATGATTATTTATCCAATTTCAGAAAAACACAATAGTTTTCTTAAAGTTTGACGGCCACATTTATCTTTGCTAGCATAACGTCGTGTTTGAGAAGAACGCCACAAGCACAGGAGTTTCGCTTGTAGAGAAGCATAGTCCAGGGAAAAATAAAATGGAATCTTTCCTATTATGAAGACTGAAAAGGTGGTTTTTTCTAAAATAGGCGAGGATGAATCTGTCGAAAGGGATCTCAAGAAGAGAATCCTTGAAAATGTCTATCCTGACTTAATTCGGATAGAACAGGAGCTGAAAAGACAAACTTTCGGTCCTGTGCCGCTTGTAAATACTGTAAGTCGCTACATAATTGACAGCGGTGGAAAGCGCTTACGTCCCCTCCTTATGATTCTCAGTGCCAGGTTATGCGGCTATAAAGGTGATAAAGATGCCCGGTTATCTGTTGCTTTCGAATTTCTACATGTAGCAACGCTTTTACATGATGACGTTATAGATGGTGCTGAAGTGCGTCGAAATCGAGCGGCTGCAAATACCCTGTGGGGGAATCAGGCTGTTGTTCTGGTCGGAGACTTTCTATGTTCCAAAGCCCTTATGCTGGCTATTGAATACAACGATATGCGTATAATGCAGGCCCTTGCCGAAGCGGCTAATTTGATGTCCGAGGGAGAAATTCTTCAACTTCTTAATCTGGGGAGGGCTGATCTGTCAGAACCGGAATACTTCGAAGTTATACGGAGAAAGACGGCAGCATTGATGAGTGCGGCTTGCCGGGTAGGTGCTATACTGGGTGGAGCGCCCGACGATGTTATAGAGAAAATGGCCGAATACGGATATAACCTCGGAATAGCTTTTCAGCTCGTAGATGATCTTCTTGACTATGTAGGCACTGCGGAAGAACTCGGCAAACCTGTAGGAAAAGATTTTGCCGAACGCAAAGCTACCCTGCCGCTCATACATGCTTTTAGCGCCTCAGAAGACGATGAAAAAGCGTGGATAAGCCGTATTTTCAAGGATACGAATAATAGGTCGGCTGTGTTCGAAGATGTCAGGGACTGGGTCAGAAGAAGAGGCGGGTTAAAATATACTGAAGATGTTGCTAGACGACATATAGCAAATGCATCGGAGGCATTATCCATATTCCCCGCAGGTCACTGGAAAAATGTGCTTCTCGATATTGCTGAATATACCCTTTCTCGCCGTTTGTAGATTCGGAAGTGACAGGCTTCTTTTTAGCCCACGAGATCTCAGGGATTAGGGCAATATGTATCCCATCTGCTTAAAATTGGAAGGCGTTAAATGCCTTGTCGTGGGGGGAGGACGGGTAGGAGAACGAAAAGCCAGAAAACTCGTTGAACAAAAAGCCATAGTTTATCTGGTCTCAAGAGACGCTACCGGCTGGTTTTACGACGCTATAAAAAACGGACAGGTTGTGTGGGTAGCGAAAGAATACAGCGAAGAATGTTTGTTGGATGACATCTCGCTTGTTTTTGCTGCGACGAGCGACGATGAGCTTAACAGTCGTATAGTCCGTGATGCTCTGAAAAAAGGCCTTTGGTGTAACAGCGCCACAAATCCATACGAAGGAAATTTTATAGTTCCTGCATCTTTTTCACGTGGTAAGTTGACCATTGCTGTGAGCACGGACGGAGCAAGTCCTGCGCTGGCAGCCCTCATTAAGGATGCCATAGCGGAAGAGTTTAACGCCAGATGGGGAGAAGCTCTTGAGTGCCTCGATGTTTTAAGGAAAGCCATACAGACTGTGACTGCTCGCTCTGATGATAACCTCCAAATTTTTAGAGAAATAGCCGGCGTGGTTTTTAACAGCCTGCGGGAAAGGACTGATATTGAGACAATGAAAAATCGCATTGATTTGATATTGAGCCTTAACTTTTCCTTAGAAGAGCTTGAGAAGCTCAGACAGGTGCTGGAAAAATGCTAGGTTTTCTGGTCGTGTGCTGTTATCTGATAGGAGCTGTCGGGTACTTTGTATGTGCCTATACTCGCCGTCCTGTCCTATGCACGGTTGCATGGTGGTCTGTAGTAATAGGGGCTGTGGTCCATGTCATCGATATAGGCGTTAATCTCTTTTCGTCGTCCTCCTCCGGTTCCTTTTCTCTTCATCGTGAGTCCCTTTCGATTCTGGGACTTCTTGTGATAAGTATTTTTATTATCGTCTCAAGATTGCGTCCTTTTAGCTTTGCTGGCACTTTTGTTGTTCCCCTTGTATTGTTCATTGTCATCGCAGCATCAGTATTGCCCTTTGAAAGCATCACGGCTAAGCCGTTTTTACAGCACGGCATAATTATGTTTCATGTGGCTACACTGTTTGTTGCCTATGCTTTTTTTGCTCTTTCCTTTTCCATAAGTCTTGTCTATCTTTTTCAGGAAAGGAAAATAAAGCGGAAGGAGTTTAAATCGGCAATGACTCTTCCTTTTCCGTCCCTTGAAACACTTGATAGACTCAATCACAGGTGTACGCTTATAGGATTTCCTTTCATGACGGCAGGACTCATCGCCGGTTTTGGTTCCGCTCAGTTTTTCTGGAAATCGTTCTGGACAGGGGATCCAAAAGAAATTCTGTCTCTTATAACATGGCTTGTTTATGCCGTGTTGTTCCATCAGCGGCTGGCTTTGGGCTGGCGAGGGAAAAAGGCATCTGTAATGTCCATTTGCGGCTTTGTTGCGGTGCTGGCTACATTTATTGGAGTTAATCTTTACGGCAGGACCCATCATGTAACCTTTTTCCTCCATTAAGAGGAAAGAGCCATGGAAGATCACATACTGATAATCGGGATGAATCATAAGACTGCGCCGGTTGAGGTCAGGGAAAAAGTTGCATACAAGCTGGCACAGGATGACTTCAGCAAGCGAGCCGGTTTGTTTCTGGATAACGGATTGTTTAAAGAACTTATGCTCATCTCAACATGCAACAGAGTCGAACTCATAGCAGTTTGCAAGAATCCCGATAATGCTACAGGATTTCTTAAGTGTTTCCTCGCCGATGGTGAAGACCAGCCTTTATCGGATGAATATCTTTACATTTACAGAGATCTTGACGCCGTTGCTCATATTTTCAGCGTCGCCTCAGGTCTTGATTCCATGATCATGGGAGAACCGCAAATTCTCGGGCAGATTAAAGAGGCATACCGGCAAGCTACCCTGAACAAGACCGTCGGAGTGATACTGAACCGTCTTATGCATAAAACTTTTTCAGTAGCCAAGAGGGTCAGATCGGAGACGGGCATTGGATGTAGAGCAGTTTCGGTAAGTTATGCGGCTGTAGAGCTGGCAAAGAAGATCTTCGGCACTCTTCAGGGGAAGAAAGTTCTTCTTATCGGTGCTGGCGAAATGGCCGAGCTGGCGGCGGAACATTTCATAAAAAACGGTGCATCCCATCTTATCATAGCGAATAGAACGATGGAACGGGCACTGGATCTTGCCAGAAGGTTTAGAGCCGCAACCGTTCCTTTTGCTCAGATTCTGGATGCTCTCGAGGCGGTTGATGTGGTGCTTTCTTCTACCGGCTCGCCGGATCCCATAATCAGAAAAGACGAGATCAGGTCATGCATGAAGAAACGTAAACACAAGCCCCTTTTTCTGATAGATATTGCCGTTCCCCGGGATATTGATCCTTCCGTTAACGACCTTGATAACGTATACCTTTACGATATCGACGATCTTCAGGATGTGGTGGAGTGGAATAGGGAAGAGAGAAAGAAAGAGGCGGTAAAAGCTCAGCATATTATAGAGGAAGAGACCGTAAAGTTTCACAGGTGGCTTCAGACACTTGATGTCGTCCCGACTATCATCGCACTCAGGCGTAAGGCTGAACAGATCCGGGCTGCTGAGCTTGAAAAAACACTGTCCCAGCTCCCCCATCTGTCCGACTATGAGAGAAAGGCTATTTTCAAACTAACCGAAGCCATCTTAAAAAAGATATTGCATGATCCAATAATGTTCGTTAAGCGCAAAGCGACACGACCATCAAGGCAGTTCTATGTTGATCTGGTTCAGCAGGTTTTTGCTCTTCCCATGAGAAACGATGATGTTGATCTGGCTGGCGGTGATTTACCCGATACGGAAACGGATGGAATGGAGCAGACAGAAAGCGTTACATCGCAAGTTTCCGAAATCTACAGAAATTCGTCCAGGGGGAATTAGCCTGTGGCAGATTTGATAGATTTTAAAAAGAAGACCCAAGGCATTCAGCAGGCGGAAGAAAGCAGGCTGAAAAAGCTTAAAGTGGAGTCTCTGAGAAAACATTTTCAGTGCATGAGATGTGCCTTCCGCTGCGCTCGCTGCGGCAGTCAGATAGCCGATGAAGAATATGCTATCCCCCAGCCTTACAATGCACCTTATCCTTTCTGTTCTGTTTGCTATGAGGAATATTCCATCTATGTGAGAAAGGTTCGAGGAGAGCCGATCGACAAAAGGTATTACTGGTTCAATGATGCCTGGGAAAAGACGTGGGAGAGCTGGCTGAGTTATCAAAAGGCTATGGAACAATATCGAGAATCCAGCGAGTTCTTGCGGCTTCTCGATGAGGTAGAGCAATTGCTCAAATAGAAAATTCTAAGGAGATCGACGGCATGGGCAAAATAGGATGGACTGAGTTACTGGTTATTCTCATAATTGTGCTCATACTTTTTGGAGGCAAAAGACTTCCGGAAATCGGATCCGGATTGGGACAGGCTATAAGAAATTTTAGAAGTTCTTTTCGTGGCTCGGAAACCAAGGAAGAACCTTCCGGAAATTCTTCCGAACAGAATACTAAAGGCGGTCAGTGAGAGTGGATATTTAGGTCTGGTTGGTTAGAAACTCTGGGAGAGAATGGAGAACTATGAGCCTTCGTGTGAAACATTTCGGTGACAACTTCGTAATCGCTCAGGGAAGGGCCGGCTACCCAGGTATCGGCCTGGACGTTTTCCTTTATAACGTTGATGGTCTTTTAATTGACACGGGACCTTGGAATCTGGCGGAGGATATCAAACCTTTTCTGCTTGCGTTTTCTCCCCGTAAAGTTGTCATTACTCACCTACACGAGGACCATTGTGGACTGGCTTTCTGGATTAACGCCGTATATCCTGATACACCGATTTATGTCCATGAAAGATGCATAGAAGCCGCTTCTGTCGAAGCAAAACTTCCGCTCTATCGGCGAATCTTCTGGGGGCGAAGAAGACCCTTCAGGGCAAAACCTTACCCGTCGGACGCAATAGAAACGGATAGATATTCTTTCAAAATTTTCCACGTCGGAGGTCATAGTGAAGATCATATCTTCCTCTATGAACCTGACAGGGGCTGGTTATTTGTAGGCGATCTTTTTCTTACAACCAGACCAATAGCCGTGTTTTACGAAGAAAAAGCATATCAGACCATAGAGGCCCTGCGGCTAATGTTGTCGCTCGATTTTTCCGATCTTTTCTGTTCTCACTCAGGACATCATCCAAACGGAAGAGAACTCATAGCAAAAAAGAAAGAATATCTTGAAATGCTGCAAGATAAGGTTCGTGCTTTAAAAGCTCGTGGTTACTCTATCGCCGATATCGATCGCATCCTGTTTCCTAAGAAGCCCTTTATTACCAGAATTTCTCGAGGAGAATGGTCTTCGATGAATATTTTAAAAACTCTTGAACCCCCTGGTTAAAATCTTAAGGAATGGGCTTTCATGGAATCCCATAATGCTCATAATCTGACACTTGCAAGTTTCGGGACTGTTCTCTATTGCCGTAACTGGGAAGAATGTGTTGAATTCTACCGCAAGCTGCTTGATTGTCCGGTCAGTTTCAGAAACGAATTTTTCGTAGAATTCCTGCCATCGCCGGGAGCCCGGCTTGGTCTTATGAATGTCTCCCGCACCAGAAAACAGGTAACGGCTCCGGAAAGCATTGTGATTTCCCTGCAGGTGAACAGTCTGGATAAGGCATTAGCTTTTATCCGAACTATTTCTCCCCACCTTCCCGATCCCATTGATCATCCCTGGGGTGTTAGACTGGTTGAACTTAGAGATCCCGACGGAAGGCTGGTGGAAGTCTGGGAAGCCAGCTATTAATCATATTTATGTCATTGCGAACCTTTTTCCCTCGTGTCTTGCGAGGAGCGAAGCGACGAAGCAATCCCACCATTGCTTTTTTGAGATTGCCACGACCGCCTTACGGCGGTCTTGCAATGACACCTAAATTTGTGTCATTGCAATGACACCTAAATTTGTGTCATTGCGAGCGAAGCGAAGCAATCTCTTTGTTGTGACAAACTCGGGTATGTATCGATTAAAAACACAAAAATCACCTCTCTATGTCTCTCACCAGCAGCTCGATTATATCCACCGCCTGTTCAAAAGAGACCTTGCTCAGATTGATTACGAGATGATAAAGATGAGGATCATTCCACAATCTGTTGAAGTAGGTCTCTATGTATCTTGCAGATTCTTTTTCTTCTCTTTCTATGAGTTCCCGGGCTCCGGGGTCGTCCAGCCCGAATTGCTGCTTCAGTATGGACATCCGTTCTTCAAGGTTTTTGACAACACGAACATGAATAGCTTTGGGATGTTCAGACAGGATGCACTGGCCTCCCCATCCCACAATGATAACATTGTCCTGTTGAGCGGCCTTTTCTATGAGGGTTTTTACGACATTAAAAAAGCGCACATTATCTATTCGTCCGGCTTGTGACGATGCGACTTCCCGAAAGGTTTCCAGAATCGACCTGTCCACAATCTGAAGAAGCCTCGATGTTTTGACCTGTGGAAACAGAGTTACTTGCGATGATGGAATCTCCATCTTCTGAGCAATAGCCTGGATTAGTTTCCTGTCAAAAACTTCGTATCCCAAACGTCTTGCAAGTTTTTCCGCCAGCACGTCGCTTTCTGCAGCGTATTCTTTGCTCAGGGTAATGATCGCCATGTCCGGTAACTCCGCTACTGACAAACCTTGAAAAATCCTTTACATTGAAGGTGCTTCGTGGGAAAAAACTGCTTTGTTCCCACAGAGTCACCATATCATATTATGATCACTGGTTAAAAGCACGAAAGAGGTGGAAAGTTATGTTTGAAGGACTAACAAGTCGATTTGAAAAGGTCTTCAAGTATCTTAGAGGACAGGGAAAGCTAACCGAAGCAAACATAAAAGAGGCGCTCAGGGAAGTCCGTCTTGCGTTGCTGGAAGCCGATGTTCATTATCGTGTCGTAAAAGATTTTGTCCAGAAGATTGAAGAACGGGCTATCGGTCAGGAAGTGCTTGGTAGCCTGACGCCCGGGCAGCAAGTAATAAAAATAGTTCATGAAGAACTGATTGCCCTCTTAGGGGGAATTCCCGCCAGGCTTGAGCTTGGTGATTCTAAACCTGCCACGATTATGCTGGTAGGCCTTCAGGGATCCGGAAAAACAACCACGGCGGCAAAACTTGCCCTGTTGCTGAAAAAGGAAGGCAGAACGCCCTGTCTCGTGCCGGCAGACGTTTACCGTCCTGCTGCTATCGATCAGCTGATGGTACTGGGCTCGCAGATTAACATGCCGGTCTATCCATCTTCTAAGGATGAGAAGCCAGAGGAAATAGCAAAAAAGGCCATAAACTTTGCCCGCTCAAACGGCTGCGACACTCTTATCGTTGATACTGCGGGTCGCCTTCATATTGATGAACCGCTCATGGAGGAACTCCAGCGCCTGAAGCAGATCCTGTCCCCGCAAGAAATCCTTCTGGTTGTTGATGCCATGACCGGTCAGGATGCTGTTAAGGTTTCTGAGGCTTTCAATGAGGCTTTGAATATTACGGGTGTCGTTCTGACCAAGCTGGACGGTGACGCCAGAGGTGGAGCCGCTCTTTCAATACGGGCAGTGACTGGATGCCCCATAAAATTCGTTGGAATCGGCGAAAAACTTGATGCCATAGAGATCTTCTATCCCGACCGTATGAGTTCCCGAATCCTGGGCATGGGCGATGTCCTGACGATTATCGAAAAGGCTCAGGAGGCCATAAACGAAGAAGAAGCTAGAAAACTCGTAAAGAAGCTCAAAGAGGATTCTTATACTCTCGAAGACTTCAGAGACCAGATTCGGCAGATCAGACGTCTCGGTTCGCTAGAGCGTATTCTTGGACTTCTTCCGGGCGTTGGGATGCTTAAAGAACTCAAGAAAGCCAAAATAGATCCAAAGGAATTTGTCAGGCTCGAGGCAATAATAAATTCCATGACGAAGGAAGAAAGACGTAATCCCGACATAATAAATGCCAGCCGCAAACGAAGGATTGCTCAGGGAAGTGGAACAACTGTTCAGGACGTAAATCGTTTGCTCAGAGGATTCGAAGAAATGAGAAAGATGATGCGGCAGATGACCGTTTCCGCAGGAATTGCTACGGAAGGCAAATCAAAGAAGAAAAAGAAAAAGCGCACGTTTTTCCCTTTCTAAAGGCGTCGAAATGCGCTATAAAAGAAAAGTTAACTTTGAGAAAATAAAGTTGATTCACTCATCCGAAACGGAGGAAGGAGGTATCACTGGGTAATGGCGGTGAGAATTCGACTGGCACGGCATGGTAGAAAGAAAAGACCTTTCTATTGGGTAGTTGCAGCTCACTCTGAAGCTCCGAGAGATGGTCGGTTTCTGGAAAAGCTGGGAACATACGACCCACTGACAGACCCGGCCACCATTGAGCTGAAGATGGAGCGTGTTGAGTACTGGTTACAGCGAGGAGCGCAACCGACCGATACTGTCAGAAGCCTGATAAAGCAGTACAGGCGCAGAATGATGCCCTCTGGGGAAGCAAATGTTTCGTAGGATGTCTTAAGGCAAAACGTTCCGGTGCAGCGGCACGAGTAAAGAGCGGAGGGTGCTATGCTGAAAAATTTGATCGAACAGATAGCTAAGGCTTTGGTGGATCATCCGGATAAGGTTCGAGTATCGGAAATCGAAGGGGAGCAAACTTCGGTTATCGAACTGAAGGTGGCAAAGGAGGATCTTGGTAAGGTTATCGGCAGACAGGGGAGAACGGCTCGGGCTATGCGGACCATCTTGAGTGCCGCTTCGACAAAACTTAATAAGAGAGCAGTGCTGGAAATTATCGAATAGAAAAGCAACAATGGACACCAGACGCTGGGTTCCCATAGGCATCATAGTTCGAGCCCACGGTGTCCGAGGCGCAATTAAGATCCTCCCTTATGGTGATAGCCTCGCCGAGAAGAAAAGGGGGGATCTTCTTTTTATAAAAAACAGGGACGGAAGTTTTGATCAGCTTACCGTTCAACGTATCCAGCCTGCGGGAAATTGCTGGATTGTCCATACAGAAGAAGTTACCGACAGAAACAGAGCGGAAGAACTGGTTA
>CAZWJX010000001.1:46638-59969 GCA_964634695.1 uncultured Syntrophobacterales bacterium
CGCCGAGAGAAGAAGGCGAGTTTTTCTACTACCAGCTTATGGGGCTGGAGGTCAGATCCCGGGATGGGGAAAGGGTCGGAGTCCTTGAGGCCATATTTGAAACGCCGGCTCATGACGTTTATGTGGTGCGAGATGGGCGACATGAGATCCTTGTTCCCGCTGTTGAAGAGATCGTGCTCGAGGTGAATCTCGATCAGGGATATATGGTGATAGATCTTCTGGACGGCTTGCAACAAGATGATCATTGACATCATAACCATATTCCCCGGTTATTTCGAAGGTCCCTTCAGAGAAAGTATCCTGGGAAAGGCTCTACAGGAAGGTTTTATCACAATAAGAATTCACGACCTGCGAGATTATACCGATGACCGTCACCGCACTGTGGATGATAGACCCTTTGGTGGCGGTGCCGGCATGGTCATGAAACCAGAGCCCATTGTGAGAGCTCTGGAGGCGCTCAGGCAGGAAGAGCCTGCACCTACGGTCATATTGCTCACCCCTCGAGGTTGTCTGTTCGATCAGACTACGGCAAGACGCTGGAGCCGTTGCAAACGCCTCGTGCTCATTTGCGGACGCTACGAGGGTATTGACGAGCGAGTTTCTTTCTTTGTTGACGAAGAAATTTCCATCGGGGATTACGTCCTGAGCGGTGGCGAACCGGCCGCCGTGGTGATTGTTGACGCCGTATCTCGCTTGATACCCGGCGTTCTTGGAAACGAAGAATCGGCCGAAACGGAGTCCTTTGAACGCGGGTTAATTGAACATCCCCATTACACCAGGCCTCGCTCTTTCAGAGGGTATGACGTTCCTGAAGTGCTTCTTTCAGGAAACCACGAAAGAATCCGTAAATGGAGGCTATTACAGTCTCTTCTGGTAACACGGCAAAGACGGCCGGATCTATTTGCACGGGCGGTTCTCAGTAAGGAAGAAAAAGAGCTCCTTGAAAAATTCGATAACTTCGGGATTGTTCCATGAGTTTTTACGTAGGACTTGTTCATTATCCTGTGATTAACAGAAAAGGCGAGCTGATAGCATCTGCCATAACCAGCATCGACCTTCACGATTTCGCAAGGCTTTGCAAAACTTATGAAATCAGCCGGTGTTTTGTCATAACTCCGCTGAAAGATCAGCATGATCTGGCAAAGCGCCTGTTGTCTCACTGGTGTGAAGGGATCGCTTCGGTTATACATCCGGGCCGCGCCAGAGCTCTGGAAACTATATCCCTCGTCTATTCAATCGAAGATGCCCTGAAGGAAATAGAAATTGCTGAAGGAAAGATTCCTCAAATGTGGGCAACCTCTGCCCGCATAAGAAATCCCGAAAAAACTATTTCCTTATCAGATGCCGCAAAATTTCTTTCAGCACCAAACACTCCACCGGTTATCTTGCTCTTTGGTACAGCCTGGGGGCTGGCAGATGCAGTTTTTGAACAGGCAGATTATATTCTTGAGCCTATCCGGGGAAAAAGTTCATATAACCACTTGTCAGTTCGCTGCGCAGCCGCTATTATAATCGACCGTCTTTTTGGCGACAGATAAATCAGGTGATGCTATGGAGGTACAGGTCATGAAAACTAAAGTTATTGATAAAATTGAGCGCGATCAGATGAGGATGGATATTCCTGCCTTTCGGGTTGGGGATACGGTCAGAGTTCACACCAAGATCCGCGAAGGTGACAAAGAGAGAATCCAGATTTTTGAAGGTGTTGTGATCAGGAAACACAGAGGTGGAGCGAACGCCACTTTTACCGTGAGAAAAGTCTCTTACGGAGTGGGCGTTGAAAGAATTTTTCCCCTTCATTCGCCTCGCATCGACAAAATCGAAGTGGTGAGAAGAGGCCGCGTAAGACGTGCAAGGCTTTACTACCTCAGAGAGCGCATTGGTAAGGCGGCGCGCATTCGTGAAAAGATGTAATTCATCGGAACTTAAAGCCTTTGACAGGTCTTTTCGGGAAGAAGGTTTTAGCTGTATTGCCGGAGTAGATGAAGCAGGAAGAGGACCGCTTGCAGGACCGGTCGTGGCGGCGGCGGTCGTTCTTCCAGAAACTATAGATCTGGATGATATAAACGATTCCAAAAAGCTTTCACCTCAAAGAAGAGAAAAGCTTTTTCAGGACATTCTCAACGTTTCGCTTTCTGTAGGAATAGGCTACGTCCTTCCCCGGGACATCGATCGCACGAACATATTGAACGCCAGCCTCATAGCTATGGAGCGGGCTGTTAGCTCTCTGAAAATGTCACCCGATCTGGTGCTTATTGATGGTCCCTATAAGCTTTCTCTCGGCTGTCGTCAGATCGGTATACCCGGTGGAGATGCCAGAAGCCTTTCTATAGCCGCAGCATCCATCATTGCCAAGGTGTTTCGTGATCGGCTGATGTGCTGCTACCACAGGCTTTATCCCGACTACGGTTTTGACCGCCACAAAGGTTACCCCACCAGAGCCCATCTGGAAGCCCTCGCAAAACTGGGTCCTTCGCCCATACACCGATTGAGTTTTAGGCGCGTTTTAAAAGTAACGCCTGACGGGCTGAGTAATTAGAAATGTGAGACTTATTGTCAGACACAGGAAATCTCTGCGTACTAACCCGAGTTTGTCAAAGCATTTTTTTAGTTGTTGAAATCATTGGATATTGTTTAGCGAAATCCCCAGTAAGAGATTGCCACGGCCGCCGAGCCTGTTCGAAAATTGCGTAACTGTATAGTTTTGTGTCATTGCGAGCCGGAGCGGAGCGAAGGCGAAGCAATCTCTCATCGTCTTTCTCCGTGTCATTGCGAGGAGTCCGCCTCTGGCGGATGACGAAGCAATCACTCAGCCTGAGTTTGTCAAGGCATTTTGTAAGCCATTGAAATTACTGGATGCAGGTCGAGAATTCTACACTATAATTTCGTTACGGGAAGAGAAGGAGGGGCACGGCGGTGCCGTGCCCCTACCTTTGTTGTGACAAACTCGGGTCAGTGTGTCATTGCGAGGAGCGAAGCGACGAAGCAATCTCTTGTTGTGACAAACTAGGGCTAAAAATTTTTTGACCTTTTCTATGAAATCATCTAGAAAGTAGCGGAACTTAGAAACGGAAAGCCATGAAGGCGCCATTGTGAAGGGAGAATCCCTTCAGTTGGCGCCTTTTTGTTTTTTTGCAGGTCTAAACACGAGAAAAGGGGAGGGTTTCTGAGATGAGATGGTTAGCCTGTCTGGTTGTAAGTTGCATTTTTCCGGTTTTTTTATGCGTTCCGTCTCTGGCATGGGAAAGAGATAAGGAAGATGTCCTTGAAGAAATTGTGGTCACCGCCACAAGAACGGAAAAGGAAGTTAGTGCTTCACCGGCATCAACTGCCGTAATAACCCGCAGTGAAATCGAGCTCAGGGATGTAAAGACCATAGATCAGGCCGTAAATGATATATCAGGCGTAATGGTGAGACGGGGAAAGGGGCTCATGGATACACTGTCATCTATAACTCTTCGCGGTATTCCCGATCAAAAGAGAACCCTCATTCTTCTTGACGGCATGATGCTTAATAACCCCTACACGGGGAATGTTAAATTCGGAGGTTTTTATCCTGAAGATCTTGAAAGAGTCGAAGTGGTAAAAGGGCCTTTTTCAAGCCTTTACGGCGGTTACGCAATGGGTGGAGTTGTCAATTTCATAACAAGAATGCCCGAAAAGCGAGAGGTTACTCTTAAAGCCGGCTATGGTTCCGGGTTCGATCGCGGTAATGCCATGGATGATCTAACAAGGCTTTATTTTTCCTACGGTGATAAGATCGGCGATAATCTTAGCTTTCTTGTAAGTTATGGAAGACAGCAAGCGGAAGGTTATCCGTCTGATTTCAACGTGGTATCCAGAACTCCACCATCGGAAATTACCGGCTGGAGAGAAACAAAAGATCGCTACGGCAAGACCGCCTATCTTGTGGGAGACAAAGGAGACAATACCTGGTGGGATGATGGTATCACCGTCAAAACTCAGTATCGCTTTTCTAAGGACACCAAACTGGGATTTACTTTCATGAGAAATCGCTATGAATACGACTACGACGAACCCCACACCTACCTTCGTGATGCCTCGGGGAGGCCTGTTTACTCATATTCGGGACTTTCTGAGAACAGCTTCCTTCCCGGTGGAGGCGGTCGCACTCAGAATAGCTACGGCATGAATTTCGAGACCCTGTTACTTCAAACCCTTGCCACGAAATTTAACCTCGCCTACATCGACACTGAAAAGGACTGGTATGTTCAGACTCTCTCCGGAGCCACCTGGGCTAATGGAGGCCCCGGTTACGTAAGTTCAACGCCTGAGGAAGCCGTAAACGGAGATCTTCAGTTCAGCCTTCCTGTCGGGCAGGTTGTCGGTGAAATGCCGTCCTTTATAAGCGGCCAGATTTTGACTTTTGGTGGATCCTTCCGCTGGGAAAAGGCTGATACAAAGGAAAAAAGGCTCAGAGACTGGCGAGACGAAGACTCTACGACGAACCTTCAGTATAATTCTAAAGGCAAAGCAAAAATGTGGGCGCTCTTTGCTCAGGACGAAATTCCCATCATGAAGAATCTTACAGCCTACTTAGGACTTCGATACGATTGGTGGGAGACATATGACGGTTACGTGGTGGACATTGACACGAACAAATGGCAGCCCAAACCGGGTTATCCAAAGGAATACGATTCTCGTTCCGACTCTTCCGTTAGCCCGAAACTTGCCGTCGTTTACAGGCCCTTTGAAACAACGACGCTGAGAAGCTCTGTGGGGCAATCCTTCAGAGCACCAACGGTTTACGAACTTTACCGAACATGGACGAGTTCTTCAGGTGTGACCTATGCAGGAAATCCTGATTTAAAGCCTGAGACTACCACCTCGTGGGACATCGGCGTCGAACAGAAGCTCTGGGAAGGTGCCAAGGTCTCCCTCACATACTTCGAAAATTACATGGAAGATCTTATTTACAGGAAGACTGTCAGCTCCACTTACCAGGAACTGGTTAACATCGGCAAGGCTGAATCCCGCGGTGTAGAGTTTGAAGCGGAACAGAGGATCAATAAATGGCTCAGGCTCTACGGTAACTTTACCTATACCGATTCAGAAGTGACCGATAATCCGGCTAAGCCGGAGACCGAAGGTAAGCGCCTGATCCAGGTTCCGCTCTGGATGGGAAACATTGGGGTTCAATTCGAAAAAGCGCCCTTCAAAGGTTCGATCGTTGGGCGTTACGTGGGCAAACGCTATAACGATGATACGAACGCCGACAGGAAAAGCGGTGTCTACGGCTCTTATGACCCATACTGGGTCGTGGATCTCAAGATTTCTTACGACATCACTAAATGGTCAACCATCTCCTTCATGGTAGAGAACCTTTTCGACGAAGACTATTACTCCTATTACAAAGCCCCGGGCAGGTCCTGGTTTGCCGAGGTATCGGTGAAATTTTAGCTGAGGAGTCTGTTGATGCCGCCTTCCAGAGAAATGATACGGTTGAAGTCGCTTCTTGTGGTTCTGCACTATGCCCTCGTTTTCTTGCTTTTCCTGCCGGTTCTTCTCTGGGGGGCGTCTTCTCTTGTTATTACCGATAAACTCGGACGAACGATAACCGTCGATGTGCCCGTAAAAAGGGCAGTCGTTGTCATTACATACGAACTTGTGCCGGCTCTTGGAATCTGGGATCAGGTTGTTGGAGTTTCCCGCTGGGCAGAAGAAGAATGCGACATTTACAGGACCATCGTTCATAAATCACCGCACCTTAAGCGCCCCCACGTTGGCATCGGAACGGATATTAACGCCGAAGCCGTGATGGCTCTTAATCCTGATCTTGTTCTCACCTGGAGTTACAACGAAAAAGCCATCAGGTTCCTTGAGGAAAAGGGCGTAAAGGTTATAGCCGTCTATCCCGAAAGCCTCCAGGAGCTGTACGACCTGATACGTATGCACGGCGCTCTTTTTGGAAAAGACGCTCGAGCGCAGGAAGTTATTGATGAGATGGAAAAGCTTTTTAGAATGATAAAAGAACGGGTTGATCGTATACCGCCTGATAGAAGACTTAAGGTGATTCATCTCAGTGGTAAGCCCACAACTGTTTCAGGAGCAGTAGGTGTTACGAACGACCTCATAACCATAGCCGGTGGTATTAATATTGGTGGGGAAATCAAAGATCGTAATGCTGATGTTTCCGTGGAACAGGTAATTCGCTGGAATCCCGATGTTATTCTCATCTGGGGTAATGCCGGCTACGGTCCCGAATGGCTTCTGGAAAATTCTCAGTGGCGATACGTTAAAGCCGTGCAGGGAAAGCGGGTCTATAAGCTCCCCAAGTGGTCAACCTGGTCGCCACGACTTGCACCTGTAGCCTTGTGGGTTGCAATGAAGCTGTATCCTGAAAAGTTCCGGGATATCTCATTTGAAGAAGTGACAAAGAATTTCTACGAGAAGGTTTTTGGAATTTCGGATTATAGTTTTTAAGAGCACACCCTTTATTGGCGTTAGTCCACCAGATCCAAGAAAAAGCCTTGCCATTCCTTGTATTCTCACTTACATCTCTTGAGGATTTAAGTGCGCTAGGGAAAATGTGTAGTGAGTTGTGAGGCTATTGTTTTTCATTGTCATTGCGAGGCCACGAAGTGGCCGAAGCAATCTCAATAAATTCCGTCGTTTCGGTTGGGATAAAGAGATTGCTTCGTCGCTTCGCTCCTCGCAATGACGAATGTAGGTGTCATTGCGAGCCCGCCGAAGGCGGGCGTGGCAATCTCATAAAAGAAGAACAACAGAGAGATTGCTTCGCTTCGCTCGCAATGACGAGATGCGAGATTGCTTCGTCGCTTCGCTCCTCGCAATGACACATACATTACGTCCTTGAGAGGCCACGACTTTTCATCGTCCTCGCGAGGTCATTGTTTTTCATTGTCCTTGCGAGGCCACGAAGTGGCCGAAGCAATCTCCTGTAGAGGCAGGCTCCTGTGTCTGCCCGGAACGGGGCAACCACAGGGGGATGCTCCTACTATTACACACATCGGGGAGGAATATCATGAAGCAAAAAACTATCTGGACATGGCAATCTTTGTTGTTGTGCCTGTTCTTCAACGGACTTATAGGTGTGGCTATTTTCGTGCCGTTTAAGCAGGAACTTTCAACGATAAATCAATACGTGGCTCCTGTGCTTGAAAAAATCAAGGCGGGGGCGCCCCTTCCACCGGAATTTTCTCAGGTGACAACTCACATAAAGGATCTCATAACGATCGCCGAACAATACGGCACGGCCCTCATCTGGGGATCTGTCGCTCTTCTTACACTGGCTCTCTGGCTGGCTCTTCTTCTCACGGGACGTCGCCGAATAGACAAAGCTTTTGAAGAGGCTTCGAAATCGGCGGCCGATATTCGTCCCCCTGCGCATAAAGATGTGTCTGTGCCATCAGAGCCCCCCAAAAGATCCGCTGACGAAAGCTTTGTCGTCGCTTTGCAGCTTCTGTCCATCTTTCAGCGTGAAGGGAGATTCATCGACTTTCTCAGGGAAGATCTTTCCCTTTACGATGACGCCCAGATAGGCGCGGCCGTGAGAAATCTTCAGGAGAGCTGGAAGAAGGTCTTTCAGCAACACTTCTCCGTAGAACCTGTATTTCCCGAACCGGAAGGGAGTCGTGTGACCATACAGTCTGGTTTTGATCCCAACAAAATAAAGCTCACCGGAGAAGTTATTGGCGAGCCTCCTTTTGAAGGCGTTGTTGTCCACAGGGGCTGGAAGCTTGTAAAAATGGATCTGCCTCAGATTATAGCATCTCAGCGACAGGAATGGATCATTGCGCCGGCAGAAGTTGAAGTTGAGAAAAAAGAATCATCCGAGTCGTAGAAAGAGGAGGAGTTTGTCGAAGTGAGCGAAGCAAAATACGTTGTTGGTATCGACCTTGGAACAACCCACTGCGTAGTGGGGTATGCACCGATAACGAAGGATCAGCGGCCGGAGATCCGGATTTTTAACATACTTCAGGTCACGGCACCCAATGAAATGAGAGCGCTTCCTGTGCTTCCGTCCTTTATCTTCCTTCCCGGACCTCATGATCTGCCGCCGGAAAGCATACGTATGCCATGGGACAGTTCGTCCGTGGATGCAAGTTATGTCGTGGGAGAATTTGCAAGGCAGCGAGGAGCCGAAATCCCCCACAGGCTTATATCATCTGCAAAGTCCTGGCTCTGCCACGCCGGTGTGGATCGGACGAAGCCCATCCTTCCCTGGGGAAGCCCGAAGGACGTAAAGAAGCTTTCGCCCGTTGAAGCCATGTCTCTTCTACTTCGCCACATAAAAAACGCCTGGAACGCCGAAATGGCTAAGGATGATCCGGCTCTGGAGCTACAGCAGCAGGACATTCTAATTACCGTGCCCGCATCTTTTGATGCTGTTGCGAGAGAACTTACCGTGCAGGCGGCCCAGATTGCAGGTATCGAAAACTTCACGCTTCTCGAAGAACCTCAGGCGGCCTTCTACGGCTGGATTTACGATAACGAGGAGACCTGGCGGAAGCTCGTAAGTGTTGGCGAACTCATTCTCGTTTGCGATGTGGGAGGCGGCACAACGGATTTCAGCCTTATAGAAGTAACTGAGGAGGACGGTTCTCTTGCTTTGAAGCGAGTTGCCGTCGGTGAGCATATCCTTCTCGGTGGAGACAACATGGATCTGGCTCTGGCTTATCTTCTTCGCCAGCGTTTTTCTGCTCGCCTTGACGACTGGCAGTTCAGAATGCTCTGGTATCAGTGCCGTATCGCCAAGGAAAAGCTTCTTTCCCGTGGAGATGTACAGAAAGAACCCGTTGTTATACTGGGACGAGGGACATCTCTTATCGGGGGCACCCTGAGGACGGAGCTTTCCATCGATGACGTCCGGAATGTGCTTCTTGAAGGCTTTTTCCCTCACTGTTCCATTGATGATGCGCCTCAGAGAAAGCCAAAAATGGGGGTTCGGGAGATGGGGCTTCCCTATGAGGACGATCCCGCCATTACCCGCCACATGGCTTATTTTGTAAAGCGCCAGATGAAGGATCGTGAGGAAGCCTTCCCCGCCGCAATACTGTTTAACGGCGGTGTCATGAAATCCGATGCCTTCAGACGCCGGGTAATCGACGTGGTTGAGTCTTGGGGAAGGGAAGGGGGAGTACGGGAGCTTGCATCATCCGATCTTGATCTTGCCGTTGCTCGAGGCGCTACTTACTACGGATTTGTGCGACGTGGCAGAGGGGTGAGAATTAGAGCGGGAGCGTCCCGCACTTACTACATAGGTGTAGAAAGCGCCATGCCGTCGGTTCCGGGGATCCCAACGCCGGTTAAGGCTCTTTGTGTGGTTCCCTTCGGGATGGAAGAAGGCACGTCGGCGGATATAAGAGACCGGGAATTCGGGCTCGTTGTGGGAGATCCCGCCGTGTTTACTCTCATGGCTTCGACCGTCCGGCAGGAGGACGAAGCCGGAGCGATAGTAGAAGACTGGGAAGGCGCCATACAGCCTGTTGCTACAATGGAAACAGTTCTTACACCTTCAGAGGATATGGAATCTTCTGAAACTCCCGCAGGGACCATCGTTCCCGTGTGGCTTGAAAGCAGGATGACAGAGATTGGAACCCTTGAACTTCACTGCGTCGATGCTACGAATCCCGATCGTAAATGGAAACTGACTTTTAATCTTAAGGAAAGAGAATCGGATTAACTCATGAGTTCCTTCAGTCATAATCTACAGGATTATCGCTACATCATCGGAATCGATCTCGGCACAACCAATTCTGCGGTGGCTTATATCGACATGGCGGAGGCAGAAGAAGCGGGTTACGGCAGGATCCGCGTCTTTGAAATCCCACAGTATGTAGCGCTGGGAGAAATAGCCGCCCGTTCTGTGCTTCCATCCTTTCTTTACCTTCCCGGGAAGTACGATCTTCCGCCGGAGCGCCTCGGTTATCTTCCGTGGGAAAAAGATCGAACAGGAGAGGTAGAAATTGTTGGCGAATTTGCCAGAGAGCAGGGCGCTTCGGTGCCTCACAGGCTCGTTTCTTCAGCGAAATCCTGGCTCTGCCACGGGCGAGTAAACCGCAAAGCTAAGATTCTCCCTTGGGGCACAAAGGAATCGGAAGACCTTAGAAAAGTTTCTCCCGTGGAAGCCAGCTCCCGTTATCTTGCCCACATCCGTAACGCCTGGAATTTTGAGGTAGCCAGAGGATCGAGCGATAAAGCCTTTGAAGAGCAGCTCATAGTTCTTACCGTGCCGGCTTCTTTCGATGAAGTAGCAAGAGAACTCACCGTTGAAGCGGCTCGTCTTGCAGGCATTCCAAGGCTTGTCCTTATTGAAGAACCTCTGGCGGCCTTCTACGCCTGGCTTTCGAGACACGAAGACGACTGGCAGGATGCAATTCGTCCCGGCCAGATTGTGCTTATTTGCGATGTCGGTGGCGGGACGACGGATTTAACTATTGTGGCGCTTAAGGAATCCGGAAGCGGCGCCAGAGATCTTCAGTTTGACCGGCTTGCCGTAGGTGAACATCTTCTTCTCGGCGGTGATAACATGGACATAGCCATAGCGCGCCACGTAGAAACGAAAATGACCGGCAAGGTCGGTTCACTTGATCCGAAAAGATGGCATCAGCTATGCTATCAGGCAAGAAGAGTCAAAGAGCAGATACTTACCGATCTTTCGGTGAAAGAAGCAAAATTTACGATACTCGGTCACGGCACCCGGCTTATAGGGGAGACTCTTTCGATAAAAGTCGATGCTGATGAGATCAGAGACATTATTCTCGACGGCTTTTTCCCGTTCGTTTCAAGAGACGAAAAGCCGGTTTCTACATCGAGAACAGGGATTGTGGAATGGGGACTTCCCTATGTTCAGGATCCCGCCGTTACCAGACACATTGCCTGGTTCTGGTCGCGCTTTGAAGGACTGACGGCTCGTGAGACCGGTCGAGAAAGGCCCGTGGTGGACTTTGTGCTTTTTAACGGTGGAGCACTTACTCCATCCGATATACGGTCTCGCATCCTTGACGTTATCGGCACATGGTTCGGCGAACGCCCTGAAGAACTTGTTAACCCTAGGCTCGATCTTGCCGTTGCCGTGGGAGCCGCGTATTACGGGCTGGTCCGGCTCGGGAAGGGAGTTAAAGTTGGTGCAGGAAGTCCTCGCTCTTATTACGTTGTGGTCGGGAAAAAGCATGAAAGACCGGCGGAGGAACAGCAGTCCGGCCTGGTGGATGCCGTCTGTATAGTGCCGAGGGGTATGGAGGAAGGCTTTGAGCGCCAGATCGAGGGACGGGTTTTTGAAGTAATTTCCAACCAGCCGGTTTCCTTTCAGATTCTTGCCTCCACGACAAGAGTGGAAGATCGGCTCGGCGATGTGGTAACTCTTACCGAAGATGATGCCGTTCTGCTTCCACCAATCCATACGGTATTGAAGTTTGGAAAAAGCGGGGAGCGACGCAATATTCCGGTGAATCTCGGGGTTAAATTGACCGAGGTTGGAACCCTTGAGATGTGGTGTCAGTCGTTGCAGACGCCTCACAGGTGGCAGCTTCAGTTCGATGTAAGAGAAGCTTCAGAAAGCGAGAGAGAGGAAAGGCTTAAAGAAAAACGCCAGGTGCTGGATGAGACGATTGATGCTGAGCTGATTGAGCGAGCTCTTGATCTTATATCTGCAACCTTTGATCGCCGTGATCTGGACCCCGTTGAACTTCCGGGGCTTCTTACTGAGGCGCTGGAGATGCCCCGGGAAAAGTGGCCTCTGGGAGTTATCAGGAAACTTGCGGACAGGCTTATTGAAGCTGAGAAAGGCCGGGAAATGTCTTTTCATCACGAATCTCGCTGGCTGAATCTTCTCGGCTTCTGTCTCAGGCCCGGTTTTGGCGATCCTGTGGATGAATGGCGGATGAAGCAGGTGTGGAAAATATTTCCTAGAGGATTGATCTTCCCCCGTCAGGTTCAATGCAGGTTGGAATGGTGGATATTCTGGCGCCGTGTTGCCGGGGGGTTAACGGCGGGCCAACAGTGGCATATTTTCCAGCAGGTGTCGACTCACGTGCGAGATGAGGGAACGAAAAAGAAAAAAGCCAGGGCTCTAGCGCCTCAGGAATCCACGGAACTCTGGATGATGATTGCAAGCTTTGAACATCTTCCCGTTGAAGTTAAAATCCAGCTCGGGAGAAGCTTTTTAGATAAGATGCTGAAAAGCGGAAAACCATCGCCGAAGGAGCTCTGGATTATCGGACGGCTGGGAGCCAGATCGCTTCTTTACGGGCCTGCTGATAAAGTAATCCCCCCTGAAGAAATTGTCCTCTGGGCAAGGAATCTTCTGGAAAAAGGCTTTTCGATGAACGAGGCTTTTGGATATACTTTGTTAAGCATGGTGCGAGAAACGGGAGATCGGGCACGGGATGTGCCATCGGACGTGCGAGAACGCGTATTGCGGGCAGTTCTAAGGGTCTTGCCAGAAGGCAAGGTTCGGGCTTTCCTTGAAAGGGAAGGGAGCGGGGGAGAGCGAAAGGATCAGGAATGGGCTTTTGGTGAGGCACTGCCTCCAGGGCTTGTTCTGACCGATGCCGATGACGAAAAGTGACGGCTCTAGAGAGGAGGGACGATCATGTGTGAAGCCAATGCTTATCTTCTAAAGGGTGGACATGAAGAACTTATAATGGAAGCTGTGGATACGATCGAAAACGAAAACGGTGTGCTCAAGATGAAAAGCATATTCGGTGATCAAAAAATGGTAAGAGGCGTCATTCGCCGCATGGCCCTAGTGGATCACAAGATTATCATAGAGGAACGTGAATAGGTTTCTGAAAGAGGTTTCTTCGGTTTTATTGGTTTTACCTGAAGCGTGATTTCCGTGATTTAGAGCTTGAAGCGGACGCACTTCTGTGCGTTCGCTTTTTGCTTTGGATGTGAAGGTTGCAGAGAAATGGGAGAAAAATCGGTAACAGTCGAAAGATTACGTATCCCTCTTTCGGGGTTGTTTGCGGGGCTGTTAATAGTGCTGATCGGCATATCCCGGAGCCGTTGGGAAGATATTGCTAAATTCGTGACCATGATTCAATTCATCGTGGGGATTATCCTGGTGGGCATTGCTTCCATGGGAAGATTGTGGTGTTCCCTTTATATCGCCGGATACAAGAAATCGAGGCTGATCACGCAAGGTCCTTATTCAATGTGCCGGCATCCTTTGTATTTCTTCAGTTTTCTTGGTTGGGTTGGAGTCGGATTAACTACCGAAACTTTTTTGATACCGCTGCTTATCACTCTTGGTTTCATGATGTCGCTTCGGCTCGCAATGACGAATGTGTGTCATTGCGAGGCCACGAAGTGGCCGTGGCAATCTCATGAGTGTAAAAAAATAG
>CAZWJX010000002.1:0-1360 GCA_964634695.1 uncultured Syntrophobacterales bacterium
GATTGCTTCACTTCGTTCGCAATGACAAGATGCAAGATTGCTTCGTCGCTTCGCTTCTCGCAATGACACGGGAAAGGGCAATGACGAGATTGCTTCGCCTTCGCTTCGCTCCAGCTCGCAATGACACAATAAACACATTCTCCGGTTATGCATTTTTCGAACGGGCTCCTTACGTGTTTGACCTTGTAAGAAAAGCATATACAATATTTTTCGATGGACGCCCATGGTGGCTTCCCTGTAAATTGCTGATCCAGAAAAGAAGTCTTCGGGATGAATGTTTTACAACTGACAGGTAAGGAGGATGAGCAATGAAAAAGGTCGGCATCATCGGTTGTGGCGCTTATATGGACAGTGGTTATGGATGCCCGGGCGAATGGCGCTGCTATAAAGCGGCAGCTCTTGGCGAAGGAAAGTTCGATGAACCATCACAGGTTGTCTTTTTTGTGCAGTGCGAATGCCCCGGGAGAACGGTTATGCCTAACATAAAAATGTCTATGAAGCTTTCTGATATGAAACCCGACATGATCTATCTGAGCAGTTGCATGGCGAAAGCTCAGCCCGGCTGTCCATATTACAAGCCAGAAGAACTTGCCAAGATGATCGAAACGAACTTCGGCATCCCTGTAGTTATGGGCACCCATGAATACGTGTAATGCGATCTGAATTCGGCGACTCCATAAATATCGGCGAAAATCGTTTTCCCGTAAGCGCTATTGTTGATCAGACCCCGTCTCTCAGGGACATTGTCCCCGAAGCCCCCGGAGTATACATATTCCAGGATGGGAAAGGATCAGCACTTTACGTGGGAAAGGCCATCAATTTGAGGCGGCGGTTGATAAGCTACGGACGGCCGCCGCTTCCCCTGAAAGTCGCTTCATTGATGGGGAAAGCGAAAAGCTTCGAATTCATCGTCACTCGAAACGAAAAAGAAGCGCTCCTTCTGGAAGCTCAGCTAATAAAGAAGTTCCGTCCTCCTTATAACGTCGTCCTCAGAGACGACAAAAACTACCCAGCGATAAGAATCAACCTGCGAGAACCTTTCCCCCGGCTCGAGATGGTTCGGCGAGTCAAACGAGACGGGGCTTTTTACTTTGGTCCCTACCCTTCTCCTCATGCCATGAACGAAGTGGTGAAAATTCTTAGAAAAGCCTTCCCTCTCAGAAAATGCCCCGAAAAGACCTTCATGAAACGTAATCGTCCCTGCCTGAATCACGATCTGGGGTTATGTCTTGCGCCCTGCGTGGGGAAAATCTCCCGGAAGCAATACGACCTGATTGTTCGCGATCTCATAAAGTTCCTAAGTGGCGATGACAGAATTCTTAGAGAAAAACTCATGTCGGAGATGCTGAGAGCATCGGAG
>CAZWJX010000002.1:1370-13056 GCA_964634695.1 uncultured Syntrophobacterales bacterium
GCATCGGAGCAACTGGAGTTCGAAAAGGCGGCGGTTATTCGCGATCGGCTCTTTGCGCTGGATGCTCTGATGGAACGCCAGGCGGTGGTTTCTCACAGACGTATAAACAGAGACGTTGTTGGTTATTTTTCTGACTCCGGTCATGCGTCCGTTTCCGTCGTTTATGTGCGAGGAGGTGTCATCACCGGTCACAAAAACTTTGATGTGAGCTCGGCTTCGGGAGATGAGGCTCAGATTATCACAACCTTCTTAAGCCAGTATTACGACATCTATCCGTTCATCCCTGAAGAAATCCTGCTTCCCGTTGAAATAGAAGAGCGCGAGGAACTGGAGCAATACCTTACCGAACTTCGTGGAGCTCCGGTAGAGATTATCTGCGGCACGAAAGACGAAGAAGACCGGGAACTTCTGGAAATCGCTCAGGCCAACGCACGTGAACACTCCAGAGCAGCGGCATCACACCTGACCTATCAGCAGGAAAACCTTCAAATTTTGCAGAATCTTCTGGGACTCCATTTCACACCGGAAACCATTGCCTGCGTGGACATTTCAAACCTTCAGGGCAAACACACGGTGGGAGCTGTGGTCGTATTCAAAAAAGGCGTGCCCGTTCCTAAATGGTATCGAACATATCTTCTGGGAGAATTCGTTGAACAGAACGATCCTGTAATGATCCAGACCACGATAGAAAAGCTTGCCGGGGAAGACCCCGCTGTCTTCGAAGAAATTGATCTCCTTGTGGTCGACGGAGGTAAAACCCAGCTTCAGGGAGCTCTGAAAGCCCTGGAAGCCATAGGCTCAGAAAATGACACTTCGTTACAGTCCCGTCCGGCTCTGATAGCCATTGCAAAGGAAAGAAGTCTTGATTCCAGATTGGAAAGACTTGAAGCAGAAAAAATCTATCTCCCCCGGAAGAGCGAACCAATTCTTCTTGCGGACCATCCGGAAGCCAGAAAATTATTGCAGACAATCCGTGATGAGGCTCATCGCTGCGCTCTTGGGGCTTACCAGCGAGAACACCGCCGATCGCTTAAAACCTCAGTCCTGGATGCAATACGGGGCGTGGGAAACAAGAGAAAGAAGCTGCTACTGAAACATTTCGGCGATGTTGAAGCTATAAGTCGGGCACGGCTTGAAGACCTTCTTGCCATTCCCGGCATTCCAGAAGATGTTGCGAGAAATATTTACGAATTCTTCCATCCATCATGAGGAGTTTTAAGCGCTCATAAAATCGTTTTGCCGCTCTCCCCCCCCCCCCCCACCAGAAAATAGTCTTAACCTCTTTGAGAAGCTGTTTTATCTCGCTACTACGGTAGGGCTTTTTGATGCAGGAAATTACCCCTTCATTGAGTGCCTTTCTGACTCGATCGCTTTCCCCATAGCCGGTAACGATGGCAATGAGCTGATTGGACTTTATCTTGAAAAGTTCTCTGGCTACATCCAGACCATCGTATTTATCCTCAAGAATCATGTCCAGCAATACCAGGTCGAAGGTTTGAGAGCGAAACAACGAAACAGCGTCATCCATTCCAGATGCAGTTACAACGTGAGCTCCCATCTCCTTCAATATGACGCTTGCCATCTCGCGCTGCTCGGGTCTGTCATCCACAACAAGCACACGAAGTGGAAAAGAAGAATCTGTAATGTTATCGTCCGAAGTTAAATAGGTCTCCACAAACAGATTTTTTTGCTGTTCACCAACGTACTTTGGTATAAACAGGCGAATCACCGTGCCTTGCCCCGGAGAACTTTCTATGTCCACATAACCTTCCATGTCCTTTACTACATTCCACACAAGATTGAGCCCCAGTCCCGTTCCTGATCTTCCAAGTTTTTTTGTCGTGTAAAAGGGTTCGAAAATTCGGGGAATATGCTCGGGTGGTATGCCCTCTCCCGTGTCGGAAACTTCTATTACCACGTAATTTCCTCCCGGCACACGTTCATAACCATCGTAATAAGCAGAAATACTTTGTTCATAAACTCTTACCTCCACCTTTCCTTCACCATCTATGGCTTCTGAAGCATTCTTTAAAAGATTCATGATGACCCTGTTTAAATGGGCCTTTGACCCGATAACTCTGAACTCCGGAGAGAACTCTGGAAAATTGAAGTGAACCAGGGGATGCGACTCAAGAAGTCTTTCCATTTCCGCCGATCCCATCACTTCTCTGATCACATCTGACAGGGCGATCACATCCTTTACAGGAAGCTGACGTCTGGTCATAGCAAGAAGGTCGCCCACCAGATCGGATGCCCTGAAGGAAGCATTCATCATAGCTTCCAGGTAGTGGCGTTCTTTTCCGGATATTGATGAACTTCCCATAAGAAGTTCAGGATAAAGTACCAGAGGCGTAAGAATATTGTTGAGCTCATGGGCAACCTGTCCGGCGATAAGGCCAATTGCTTCCAGCTTTTCCGCACGATGAAGTTTTTCTTCCAGTTGTTTTTTCTCGGTAATGTCTATTACAACCTCAAGCACGCATTTCTGGCCGGCGTAATTTATCAAAACTGCCGATTTGAGCACGTCTTTCTGGGGGCATTGTGGTGTTGTTATCTGACATTCTCTTAAATCGAATCCCTTACCGGTTACATCAACGGGACAGGTTTCGTAGTCTCTCCGGGCACAGATGATTCCGCATCCCTTTCCTATCAAATCCTGAGATGAAGCTCCTAACATTCGTTCAAGTGCTTCGTTTGCCCATATTATGGTGTGACTGCTACGGGAAATGAGAGCGGCTCCGATAGGAAGTGCATTGAAAAGTATGACTATCTGTTTTTCCTGTTTGATCTTCTCAAGTAGGTAAGCTTCCTGTTTGCGGATTAAATTATTAAATGCTTCAGCAATCCGTTGAAACTCCTTAATTCTAAATTGTTCCAGAGGAAAGGAAAGGCTTTCCCCTTTGCTGTCGGGTTTATCAAGGTCATCTCTTCTGAGTTTTTTAAGTTCTGCGATTATCGTTCTCTCAATGAATAACCACCCCAGGCTCAGGATGATCAGAACACATCCCACCGCAAGCCCCGCAAATAATCGTTCGGTGTAGCGTGCTTCAGCGAAAATAATACGCGGTAATTCGAACTCGACAAATAAAAGATTTCGCCCGAAAGGAATAGAACCAGAAACGCGCATCCGATCAGGAGATAATATTTCCAAGGCTTTTTGGGACTGTGCGCGGTTGGTCATCGATTCAAGAAGGTTAAGGGAGACAGAAGATCCGGCCAGGGATTCAAGATTTGATAACATAGAGCTATCAATAAGACGGGCAAGTATAAGAGAGCCGACAACAGGGCCTTCGAATTTGCTTGTTATCACGGCAGATGTCGCATAAAGAATCAGCCCTTTAGAAGAAGAGATTATACCGGCTCGAGGCAAGTCTTCAGGATTTGAAAACTTCCACAGGTCTTTATGACCCGAAATGAAGCTCGTTAATTCGGATGGTGGCGGAAGATCTTTTCCGGCCTGATGCACAATTTCGCCTTCCGTGTCGAGATAGATCATCCAGGAAACAGCAAGGTTTTTAAATGTATCTTCGATAAGGTTGCGATCGGGGTATTCGGGATCCTCACCCTTTAAAAAGTGATAAGTCTCGTCCCATGCTGCCCAGTCTCGAGCATGCCCCTTCAGACGCTCCTCAATTGCTTGAAAGAACGTAAAAACCGAGTCTATGCGACCAATCGCATGCTTTTCCTCAATGAGCTGGAAGGATTTGATAAAAGTAAACCGGGAAATAATGAAGGTCGCAATAAGCACCAGTATGAGTGCCAGTGCCATGATAAGTAGAAAACTTCTACGTAATGTCATAGCAATTGCTCCTTATATTGCGAAGGAAAGCGGCTGTTAAATATTAAGCTAGCAATCACATTTCGCCATGAAGCCGGATCGGGAGCAACTCAAAAGAAACACCGGAGAAAATAGCGAACAATCAAACCTCAAAAATCTGATTGTGTTGTAGTTCGGCCCCAGCCCATTCTATCCAGAACCAAGTAGCGTTAGCTTTTTATAAAAGCTTCAACTTTTATGCAAGTGTTTTTGTAAAGAGAGTTCGATTCAGGTATTTTATTGATTATCGCCATGGCACCGTAATTTGTACAAAAAATTGCTTCGTCGCTTTGTTCCTCGTAGTGACACGGGAAAGGACAATGAGAGATTGCTTCGCTTCGTTCGCAATGATGAGATTGCTTCGCCTTCGCTACGCTCCGGCTCGCAATGACACAAGGGAAAAAGACTCGCAATGACGGTATAAAATGCCTCGCAATGACACAAGGTAAAAAGGCTCGCAATGACGGCATAAGAAGCCACGCAATAACAGCTTTTTTCTGTCATTGCGAGCGCCCGGAGGGCGCGTGGCAATCTCTTGGTTTGTTACAATAGAGAGATTGCTTCACTTCGTTCGCAATGACGAGATTGCTTCGTCGCTTCGCTCCTCGCAATGACGGTATAAAATGCCTCGCAATGACACAAGGGGAAAGGGCTCGCAATGACGGTATAAAATGCATCGCAATGACAGCTGTTTACGTCATTGCGATACCGCTGTTTCCCGTTACGTCATCACAAAAAGTATCATTGGGGACTTAGCGAAACAGTCATATTCGAAATAAATTTTCCGGCAACGGGGGAGAGAAATATAAAGAATAGTCCCTCTATCATTTGTTTGCTTCCTTCGCTCTTACCACCTGCTGCTGACCAAAGAATTCCAGCACAAACGTAATATGGCGCCTCATGGCATCTTCGGCCTGTTCCGGCTTTCGACTGCGTATGGCTTCAAAAATAGCGGTATGCTGAGAAACTATGATATCGATATTTTGCGGGTTTTTGTATAGTTCCTGGAGATTCTGCTTGATTCCGAAAAACAGCACGTCATACATATTTCTCATGATTCTGACCTGAACGGGATTTTTGGTTGCATATGAAATTGCCATATGGAAAGAAACATCAGCTTCATGCCCCAGTCCTCCTGCGGCGACATCCTTTTTCATCTCTTCGAGGCTGGCCTGAAGAAATTCGATATCTCTGTCGTCAGCTCTCAGCGCAGCAAGGAACGCGGCATTACATTCCAGTCCCATACGCACTTCGAGAATCTCAACGAGAGAGGCGTTGTCCACATTTACGGCTTCGATGAGTGGATTGCTGTCCATTCTGGCGGGGTGGCGAACGAATGTTCCCTGTCCGTGGCGATTTTCCAGAAGGCCGAGAGTAACCAGCCTGTTTATGGCTTCTCTTACCGTAGGACGGCTTACGCCAAGCATTTCAGCGAGAGCCCGCTCCGGCATGAGTTTTTCGCCCGGTTTCAGGTAACCGCGGTATATGAGTTCCATCAGTTGATCGCAGACCTGATCTGAAATTTTTTTTGGCTTTATGGGCTTAATAGGTACGGACGGTGTTTTCATAGCCTCTCCCTGTAAACGTATTGAATTTACCCATTCCTAACACCTTTTCATCAAAAGAGGTTATACCTTTTTAACACATTTTCGCATCATAAACAAGCGTTTATTCATTGAATCCACATAGTCGTGCATTGGTAATACCAGCATACAATTGTCCCCAAAAGCAGTCAGACATGTTTTCAGGAAAGACATAACAATACGTTTCTTGATCTAGGTTTTTATGGCCTTGCTCCGGTAGCGATCTTCGTGTCCCCAACAGTAAGTCTTTTCGAATAGAAAAATTTTCTTTTGTGGTCATACCATCAAACTTTTTTTCTTGACATGCTGTTTTCGTCGTGCTATCTGCCACTCCCGTAAGGCATTGAAGGCAGGATTGCTGGATGCGTCCCTGTGGATGTTAGCTAAAATCCTTACTATTTAACCAGTTTCGGATTCTTGCCCGCTTCCAGAGTCCAAAAGAATATTCCCTCTCATACTGGTAAGAACAGTTTGTCATGGTTCCCGATCTGATTATGGTAATACCAGTTAAAAATCGGTTCCGACCTTTACCGGAATTATTAAAGCTGAAAGTCCCCTAGCTCTTCCAATCCTGCCGGTTACCTGATTCGTCAGAAATTTTTGATTAACCAAAAGCGGCTGATAAAGGCAGGAAAGGACTTTATTAAAAAAAGGAGGAACAGGTATGGCATGGCAAATGAACGTTAATCCCCTGGGAAACATTGGTCTGTCATCTCTGGTTGCTTCCATCCCCATCATCTTCCTGTTCTGGGCTCTGGCAATCAGGAGAATGAAAGGACACTGGGCGGCTCTCATTACTGCTTTTATCGCAACGGTTGTTGCAATTTTGTTTTATAAGATGCCTTTGAAACTTGCTCTCTTATCCGGGTTTAACGGCTTCCTCTTCGGTCTCTGGCCTGTTTCGTGGATTATCGTAACGGCCATCTTTCTCTATAATCTTACTGTGGAAACGGGTCACTTCGAAGTAATAAAAAACTCCCTTTCTGCCATCAGCAATGACAGAAGAATTCAGGCAATTCTTATAGCTTTCTGCTTCGGCGCTTTTCTCGAAGGTGCGGCAGGATTCGGAACTCCTGTAGCCATATCGGCAGCAATGCTTGCAGGAATCGGTTTTCAACCTGTTTATGCCGCAGGAATAGCTCTGATAGCCAATACGGCTCCTGTTGCCTTCGGCGCCATTGGAATTCCGATAGTCGTTGGTTCCAAGGTGTCCGGAGTCGATATGATGGCTTTGAGCAAAATGGTCGGACGGCAGCTTCCCTTTTTCAGTCTTCTCATACCCTTTTACATGTCTGTTGTTGTAGCCGGCTGGAGGAGAACTCTGGAAATCTGGCCCGTATTGCTCGTAAGCGGTGGATCCTTTGCTCTTACCCAATTTCTGGTTTCCAACTACCTTGGTCCCTATCTGCCTGACATTTTATCTTCTGCTGTGACCATAATTTGCACGGCTATTTTCTTGAAGTTCTGGCACCCGAAGGACGCCTGGTCATTCGAACATGAAGACACTGTTGAAAGGGCAAAACTTCAGTACACTATCGGGCAGGTTTTTAGAGCCTGGGCGCCCTTCATCCTGCTTTCGATTTTCATTGCCGCGTGGGGTATAAAATCCGTGAAGGCTGTGCTGGATCAGCTCTGGACTCTGAAGTTTCCCATCGTTGGTCTGGATAAACAGGTGATAGACCATATGGGAAAACCCAGAGACGCCGTATTTGTACTGAATTTGCTGAGTGCTGCAGGCACATCCATCTTTTTTGCTGCGATTTTATCCATTCCGATCACGGGAGCTTCTATATCTACGGCAGTAAAAATCGCCGCAAAAACACTTAACACTCTCAAGTGGGCGATCTTTACCACATCTTTCATTCTTGCCTTTGCTTTCTTGATGAACTTCTCAGGCATGGCTATTACTCTTGGCTTTGCCTTTGCCTCTACAGGTCTGCTGTTTCCTCTCTTCTCTGCCTTCCTGGGATGGCTCGGCGTGTTCATGACCGGTTCTGATACGTCGACCAATGCACTTTTCGGCAAGCTCCAGGAAGTCACGGCAAGACAGATCGGCGTAGATCCGGTTCTTACTGTTGCTACAAATTCTTCTGGCGGTGTTATGGGTAAAATGATATCTCCTCAATCCATAGCCGTAGCAACGGCGGCAACCGGAATGACTGGAAGGGAAGGTGAACTTTTTAGATTCACCGTGAAGCATTCTATCCTGCTCACTCTTCTCATGGGACTCGTTGCCATGTTGCAGGCCTATGTTTTCAAATGGATGATTCCTTCATGGGAAAAGGCGATAGAAACGGCAAAATCCGCAGCAGCCGCTCCGGCCGTTCCTCAGGATGGTTACTATTACCTTATAGGAACCTTTGTTGTTTCCGTACTGATAATGCTTACGGCGCGAGTGGTTGGCAAGGGGGCAAGATATGCTGAATAAAGATTTTATAGAAAGCTGCCAGAAAATTCTGGGAAAAGACAACATTCTAACGGAAAAGGCGGAACTGGTAACCTACAGCTACGACGCTACTCCCGGCATTCCCAGAGAAATCCCGGCAGCGGTTCTATTTCCGAAAAACACCGGAGAGGTTCAGGAAATAGTAAAACTCTGTAACAGACACAAAGTACCCATCTACCCTAGGGGAGCAGGCACGTGTCTCAGTGGTGGTCCTGTGCCTATCAGCCGCGGCATTGTGATGTCCTTTCAGCGAATGAACCGCATTCTTGAAATTGACGTGGACAACCTCACCGCCACCGTTCAGCCCGGTGTTGTGGTGGCAACTCTTAATGCGGAAGTGGCCAAATACGGGCTTCTTTATCCACCTGATCCCGGCTCCATGGCCGTTGCGACCATCGGAGGCACGATTGCCGAAAACTCGGGTGGATTGCGGGGACTCAAATACGGTGTGACAAAGCACTACGTCATGGGCATGGAAGTGGTGCTTCCAACGGGCGACGTTTTCAGGTTCGGCGGCAAGACGGTCAAAAACGTCACAGCCTACGACTTTACCGGCCTCTTCGTGGGATCGGAAGGCACTCTGGGAATAGTAACGGAAGTGATCCTCAAGCTCATTCCGGCTCCTAAATACAGAAAATCCATAATCGCTTTCTTTGAAAGGCTGGAAGATGCGGGTCAGACCGTTACCGATATTATAAGATCTCACGTGATTCCGGCCACGCTGGAAATAATGGACAATATGACCATAAGAACGGTTGAAAACTTCGCCAGAGTTGGACTTCCTGCAACGGTTGCTGCTCTCCTTCTCATAGAAGTCGATGGGAATGGGCAGGATGGAGTCGCCGAAGAAACTGCAAAAATAGTGGAAGCCATCGAAAGGAACGGTGGGCAGTATAAGGTTGCCGAAACCGATCAGGAAAGGGATGCTCTATGGGCGGCAAGACGGGCGGCTCTTCCTGCTCTTGCACAGGTAAAACCCGCAACGGTGCTCGAAGACGCCACCGTTCCGAGAACCAAGATCGTGGACATGCTGAAGGCCATTCAGGAAATAGCGAAAAAATACAACCTGACCGTGGGCACCTTCGGACATGCCGGTGACGGTAATCTTCACCCCACCTTTCTCGTCGATCCCACCGACAGGGACGAGATGGCAAGGCTTGACAGAGCCATAGATGAAGTCTTCGATGTGGCGCTGAAGCTTGGCGGCACTCTTTCCGGAGAGCACGGTATCGGCATAGCCAAGAAGAAATATCTCAGAAACGAGCTGGGGGATTCCGGCATAGAAGTCATGAAGAGACTGAAAAGAGCTCTGGATCCCGACAACATCTTAAACCCCGGCAAACTGGTTCCTATGGAGAAGTGAGAAGGTGAAAGAAAACGTTTTCCAGAACGATGAGGCATTAAAGAGGGAACTTCTCAGGTGCATGAAGTGTGGCAACTGCATGGCCGTCTGCCCCGTTTATTCATCTGAGACAAAGGAGAGTGCGGTTGCCAGAGGTAAGATCGCTCTTGGAGAGGCTTACCTTTCGGGAAGCATCAGCGGAGAAGAACTAAAGAATCTGCTTTACAACTGCCTTGTGTGCAAATCCTGCATGATGGCCTGTCCTTCGGGCGTAAAGTTCGACAGGATAATACTCGCGCTAAGGCACAGACTGGCTCGTGAAAAAGGACTTCCTCCTGTAAAAAAAGCTGCCTTCTGGTCTCTTTCTCATCCTGCTATACTGGCGAAAGGCGCTAAGGTCTCGGCAAAGCTTCAGAATCTCTTTCTGAGACAGAAAGACCGTGGTCTCAGAAGCCCGAGGTCTTTCCTGAAATCGATTTCCAGGCGGTTTGATGAAGATTTTGTGGTTCCTGAGCTTCCATTAAAAAGTTTCAGAGAAACGGTACCTGAAGTGATAAATTCCCCGGATTATCAGGCAACGGCTCTTTTCTTCACGGGATGCTCGATAAATTACATCTACCCGGAAATTGGCAATGATATTATTCTGGTGCTTAAGAAAAACAGAGTAAAGATTCTCATACCGGGAGATCAGAGTTGCTGTGGCATGCCGGTTATGGTGCATGGAGACATAGAATGCGCAAGGGAACTTGCCAGGAACAATATCGATCTTTTTGAAAGGTTGAACCCCCAGTTTGTAGTCACGGGCTGCGCTTCCTGCGCAAGTGCTTTAAAAAGTGAATACCCGGTAATATTTGAGGGAGACGCAGAATACGAAGGCAAGGCGGCGAAATGGGCTGATAGGACTTACGATATTACGTCGTTTCTTCTTAAAGCAGTGAAGTTCAGAAAGCCCGAAGGCAGATTAGATCTCAGTGTCACCTATCATGATCCCTGTCATTTGAAGAAATCGGTCAAGGTGTGGGCTGAGCCAAGAGAGATAATCAAATCCATACCGGGGATTAAATTCGTCGAAATGAGAGCGCCGGATGCCTGTTGCGGGAGCGGAGGTTCCTATCATCTATCTCATCCGGAAAACAGTTTAAAGATTCTTAAGTCCAAGATAGAAGACGTAAAGAAAACTAAGGCAGACGTTGTTGTAACGGAATGTCCTGCCTGCCTGATGCAGTTGACAGACGGAGTGTTCAGATATAATGCCGGTACAGGGGTAAGGCATGTTATAAGTTTGCTTGCCGACGCATACAGGAGTGAAGACTGATGCTGGAGCTTTTCAGGGAGAAAGCAGAGGCACTGATGGCAGAGGTGCACTCTTTTTCTGCAAAAACCGAGGCGCTGGAATTTATAAAGACTTTCTTGAAGGAACATTCCGGAGCAAACCGTTCAGGCGGCGTGGTATGGCATAACACCTCTTTTCTGGATGATGGAGAAAAAGAACAACTTTCGGCGGAGTTACCATGGCTGTCGTTTGAAATAACTCCTGAGTTGGCAAGAGAAGCCATGATCGGCATAAATGAAGCTGACGGTGCAATAGCTGAAACGGGTTCGCTCATAGAAGTATCGGACGACATCAAAAAGAGACTCGCTTCGACTCTGCCCGAAATTCACATTTCCATACTCTACACAGATCTTATACACCCGGATCTGAAAAGTGCGATTAAGTTTCTGGCTCTTAGCAGCCACTCCTACGTTGCTTTCATAAGCGGCCCAAGCAGAACGGCGGATATAGAACGAGTGCTGACAATAGGAGTCCATGGCCCTGAACGGCTGGTTATTGTTTGCGTAGACCGTTAAAGCAAACAGGCGGAAATCGAAAATGATTAAAGAAGAAATAAGGAAAGCTCTGGAACATCCTGTGCTCTCTAAGTCGCTCACGGCTTTTTCGGAAGCTTATATGATTGCCCGTGAGAAAGCCTACGCAGGGCTTGATTTTGAGGCGATACGCGACGCCATAGTATCGGCGAAGAGATACGCTGTCGATCACTTGAAGGAACTGATTCAGCAGTTTACTGATCAGGCGACAAAGCGCGGCGCTAAAGTTTTTTATGCCAGAACGCCTGAAAGCGTTGTCAAATATGTCCTTGACGTTGCCAGGGCTCACAATGTCAGGTCTGTGGTAAAGTCGAAGTCGATGGCAACGGAAGAAATCCATCTCAATAAGCACCTTCAAGATGCAGGCATAGAAGTTAACGAGACCGATCTGGGAGAGTGGATAATCCAGCTCGCCGGGCAGCGTCCTTCTCACATGGTTCTTCCCGCCATTCATCTGACCCGGTACGAAGTTTCTGATATCTTCACGAAGAAGGTAAATCCGATCGAGCCGGACATTAAAAAGATGGTGAGGTTTGCAAGAAAAAACCTCAGGGAGAAGTTTTTTAAAGCCGACATGGGAATAACCGGCGCAAATATTGCCATTGCGGAAACAGGAAGCCTTGTCATTTTTA
>CAZWJX010000002.1:13066-14933 GCA_964634695.1 uncultured Syntrophobacterales bacterium
TTCCTTTGTAACCGGCGAACGGGCGCACTGGGACGGCACAAAGAAGGAAGTCCATATAATACTTTATGACAACGGCCGTTCCGAAATGGCTGAAGATCCTGTTTTCAGGGAAACATTTCAATGCATAAGATGTGCATCCTGTTTGAATGTCTGTCCCGTTTACAGACTCATAAGCGGGCTTGTTTTTGGCAGAGTTTACACGGGTGGCATAGGGACGATTCTTACTGTCTGGACTGAAGGACTCAAGGCCGCAAAAGACATTGAAAAGCTCTGTATTCAGTGTGGAAATTGCGCAAGAATCTGTCCCGGAAGGATAAATATTCCCGATCTTATTCTGGAAATCAGGCGAAGGCTTGCCGAAGAAGAGGGACTTTCACTGAAGGTAAGGGCTATTTATTCTCTTGTGAACAACAGGAGGCTTTATCACAGCGTACTTCGGCTGGCATCGAAGTTTCAAAAGCCCTTCAAGGAAGGTCCCTTCATCCGTCATCTGCCGCTGGCTTTTTCGGAACTTACTAAGGAGAGAAGTCTTCCGGCTATCGCCGAAACACCTTTAAGAGACATCGTAAAAACATTAAGACAGCCTGAGTCTAAGGAAAAGGTGGCTTTTTTCGCCGGCTGTCTGATAGACTTTGTTTACCCCGAAACAGGGATAGCTTTAATAAAGCTTTTAAATAGAGCGGGGATTGAGGTCGTTTTCCCGGAAGAACAGACTTGCTGTGGAGCCCCTGCTTTCTACTCCGGTGTGCTGGACGTTGCAAAAAACAACGTGATGCAGAACGTCAAAGCATTATGGGAAGCTAAGCCCGATTTTGTGGTTTCGGCCTGTCCTACCTGCACTCTTATGCTGAAGAAAAAAGGCCTTTCAGTTTTGAAAAGTCATAACGCACCTTATGATATCATAGAAATAGCGGAAAAACTTTCCGAAAAGGTCTTTGATGCATCGCTTTTTGTTAACAAGCTTATAAAGGAAAAAAGAATTGTCTTCAGCAAATCGGCAATAGAGGAGTTCACATATCACGATTCGTGTCATCTAAAGCGTTCACTGAGCATCTGGAAGGAGCCAAGAGAAAATTTACTGAAGGCGGGCCTCAGCCTGAAAGAAATGCTCGAAGCCGATATGTGCTGCGGGATGGGAGGCTTTTATTCCGTGAAATTTCCGGAAATTTCGGCCAAGATTCTGGAGCAGAAGCTAAACCACATTGTTGAAACCGGAGTGTCTCTTGTCTGCACCGATTGCCCGGGTTGTGTGATGCAAATAAGAGGCGGAATGGACAGGAAAGGCATCAAAGCAAGAGCTAAACATTCTTTAGAGGTTCTTGCCGAACGGCTATGAGATAGCCCTACACTGTACGGCGAGAGTAAGTGTTCTGTGGCATTACGGCGGATTAACCTCAATGTTAGCTGGAACACTATACCGTTCATCGGCAGGACGTTGCGTTACTGTTTCTCTATCGACCAATTGAAAAGGTTTCCTCAGAATAATTTTCACTGGTTCCTCTCACCAAAAATTTCCTCAAGCGTCTTCGCTTCAAGTATCCTTTCCGCATAAATATCAAGTTCCGCTTCGGTGGCATTCTGCAAACGAATCTCTATGTCATACGGCAGAATATCAAGACCAAAGCGTTTGCTTAATAGACGTCTTAGAACCCTTACCTTGCCTTCTATCAATCCTTTTATTTTTCCTTTTTCAAATCCTTCTTCAAGCCCTTGGATTCTGCCTTCTTCAATTCCCTTCAGTCTTATCTTTTCAGCCAGGCTCATAGTTACCTCCTTTGTGGGTTCTGGCAGGCTGGTGGTTAGATTGTATAACTCTTCAGCGCTTATGTCCATGACGTCAAGAATGTACCGGAATATCACCTTCACC
>CAZWJX010000002.1:15033-23402 GCA_964634695.1 uncultured Syntrophobacterales bacterium
CTCAGAGTAACTGTCATGCATTGATTTCACCAAACACCTCATCAAGCGTCTTCGCCTCAAGTATCCGTTCCGCATAAATATCAAGTTTCTCTTCGGTAGCATTCTGCAAAAGGACTTCTATATGAGGTGGCAGGATATCAAGACCGAAGCGTTTGCTTAATAGACGTCTTAGAACCCTTACTTTGCCTTCTGCAAGGCCCTTTCTTTTGCCTTCTTCAAGCCCTTGGATTCTACCTTCTTCAATTCCCTTCAGTCTTATCTTTTCAGCCAGGCTCATGGTTACTTTTAATGCTCGAATGGTTTTTTATTTTTATTACTTTCCTACGAGTTACTATATCAACTCAACCTCACGCCTGGAAATCAATCGAAGTGTGCCGCTGGCGGCAAAGAAGCAGTTCAAAATCCACCCTATCTTGAAACCGTTTGTTTCTTGTCAAAGCGGTGTCAAGCTCCAATAAACAATAATCGCCTTTACCCGCAAGAACTTCACCCCATCGCTCATGACCCTGTGGGGGAGTCCAGATTCCGGCTCCGTTAAGCCCGCATACCCCAACCGCAATATTTTCCGTGGTGCGGACACCTCCAAGAAGACTCCAGCCCTCTTGCAAAAAACCTTCTGATACCAACACTATATCACATCCCCTTTTGGCCGCCGCTACGGCAAATTCAGGATGTTCCAGCACCTCAAAAGGCGCAAAAACAATCCGAGCCGCCTTAAAATCGAACTCCGGAAAAGGTCTTTCTCCATCGGTTACGCCGGAAGACATCTGCCATCTTATAACCTCTCCGGAGTCTCTTACCAGGAAACAGCCCCTCTCAAACTCACGTCCTTCTCTCCACAGAACGCTGCCCCCACAAGCTCTGGCAATTTGTTTCAGATTTTCAATGGCTTCGCCTTCGGCCCTGAAAACTGGAAGAACATAAAGGCCCTTGTAGGATATAAACCGGTTATCTATGAACTTATTACGGACGACACGCTCCAGAGCACTAACCGGATGTTCTCCCTGCTCCGGGACTACACAACAGATGGGCACAATTCCCGGTGATGGAAGTCCCAGAAAAGACGTGATATCACGAACAGGCCAGAGATTAAGAGTACAATCACCGTAAAGTTCGACCTGTCGTTTAGAAAGCTTTGCCTTTCGATAGCTTCCGTCGAGCCGCCCATCTTCCGTAAGCGGAATATCTACAATGAAAAGCTCGGAATCACTGCTTCTGCCTTCAAAGATTTCATTACCACAGGGATCATAGACGCAGGAAGGCGCTTCTGAGCAGTCCATTGTTAGGTCGACGCCTCCCCGGTTACAGGCTACCAGAAAAACGCCGTTTTCCAGAGCTCTCGCCCGCCACAACTCCTTCGGATCCAGCCCCGACGGGGGCCAATTGGCCACAACAATAATGAGGTCAGCGCCTCTGAGAGCGGTACATCGAGGTATAAGCCCGTAGTAAGAATCCGAGCAGATCAGTACCCCCATACGCCCCCAGGGAGTTTCGAAGGTATTATTTTGATGTGGGCTTCCAGCACAGGCCCATCTGCTTTCTGCGTTTATCTTCCTGTAACGGCAAACAATTTTTCCTTCAGGATCAATAACGAATACCGAATTATAAACAATACCGGTCCGTTCGTCCTTTTCTGCCATACCCGAACACACATAGATAGAATAGTTTCTGGCCGCTTCATAAAGAGCTCTCACAGTGGCGCTGTTTTCTGACTCCACATAGGGAAGAATGTCATTTCGGCTCCGGAAGGAATAGCCAGAAAGGGAAAGTTCCGGAGTCACAACAAGCTGTGCTCCCTGAGTGGCGGCATTTTTAAGAAGATCAAAGAGCACTGCGCGGTTTTTTTCCGGCTGTTTATGGGCTACGGCGATGTGAAGCAGGCCAATTCTAAACTTGTCTGTCACGTTTCCCCCTTTTCGATATCAAAGTAAGAACCCGTTCCCGTATTAAGCAAGAGATGCTCCCCTTTTCCGATCAAGTAAAAACTCCCACATCGTCCTGTATATAACGCACATAAGCTTTGCATCGTCCCCATTATAAAAGATTCGGCTCGGACAGTCACCGGGACACACTTCTTTAAGGGAACAACTCGCGCACAAATCCGTTGAAAGCCGAAGTGAGCCGAGAGCGTTAAGCTTCCTATCATCGTAGTTCCAGACATCGCCGATAAGAAATCTCTCATCACCGGCGGTCTGCCCGCAGGGGAAAAGCGATCCATCAGGCAAGACGGCTATGGATCTTCCTTCTGCAGCATGACAGAAGTTTCGTAATGAAAGCGGATAGGAGCTCTCACGAAGTCTTTCGAGTTCCCTGATAGTTATGGGTAAAGAGCGTCTCCTGTTTACCAGTTCCCACGATCTAAGGATAGACCGGATGGACTCTTGCAACACATCAGGATCTGGAAGACCAATGGCTTCAGATGACAGAGGCCTGCCTTTTCTGACAAGAAGATCTAACCCGATCCCCCTGAAAGATTCGAACCCGGCAAGAGCGTAAATCAGTTTGTCCAGAAAGAGAACGTTCTCGCGAGTCACAACCGTTGTCACCCGGAAGGGCATTCCAAAACTTTCAAGCAAGGCAAGGCTCCTAAAAGTTGCTCTGGCGTTACTTCTCATAATTTCATGCACAGCGGGAGGACCATCAATACTGACTCCAACCTGGACATTGAACGCCTTGAGTTTTACGACAAGTTCGGCGTCTAGAAGTGTGCCGTTCGTCTGGATGCCTATGGAGTAGGGACGCCTTATTTTTTTCTTAGCTTTTACCAGCACCATATTAACAAGATCGGGCACCAGAGTGGGCTCACCGCCAGTTACCTGAATGTGAAGATGACCCTCGCCTTCCGATACGAGATCCAGAGCTCTGTCGAGCACGTTTTCCGACATGTCACTCTGTAGGTTAATGTTCCCATTGTAGCAGTAACGGCAACGGAGGTTGCACCGGGTCGTAAGAACAAGTATAAGATATCGAATGGATCTCATCTACTGAGAACACCCTGTTTCAAATCTTCCAGAACCTGCTCTCTCAGTTTGTAATGCTGTTTCTTACCGGTAGCTGTCATGGGAAGAGCATCGACAAATCTCCAGTATCGAGGTCGCTTGTAAGGAGGAAGCATGGGATGTGATGCTACGAATTTTTTCAATTCTTCCAGTGTGAGCGATTCATCTTTTTTGACCACATACGCCACAATCGCCTGCCCCCGCACCTCATCCGGTACTCCAACAACGGCACAGTACAGCACCTTGGGATGTTCCTGGATAACTTCCTCAATCTGCACAGGATAGATGTTCTCACCACCGGAAATAATCATGTCGTCTTTTCTGGAAACAATCGTGATGAATCCTCTTTCATCCCAGGTAGCCAGATCACCGGTATAAAACCAATCCTTATAGACTTTCTTTGAAGCTTCTTCGGGTTTCTGGAAATAGTCGTAGGTGGACTTCAACGTTCTTATGATCACTTCACCTACCTGCTGACCGTCCATAGCCACGGTGTCTTCTGGCTCGGCAAGACGATCTTCATAGACTCTTGCAACTCTCACCTCATCAAAGAAGCTGGCTCTTCCAGCAGTCCCAGCCATTTCGGGAAGTTCTTCAGGCGTAAGAAGCGTATTCCAGAAGGTTTCCGATGTGCCGTAACCATTGTAAACATTGGGAGTAAAAATCTCCTGCATTTCAATGCAGAGCGCTTTGTCGAGCGGAGAACCCATACTGACAAGAGCCCTCAAAGAACTCAAATCTCTGGGATGCTTCTTCTGTTCCTCTAGCATAACCTTGTACATCGTTGGAACACCTACAATAACCGAGATTCTGTATTTCTGGATAGCATCAAGCGTGGGTTTTGGATAAAAAGCCCGCATGGATGCTATTGTGGCGCCGAGATATAGGCCGGGGGCGGGACCTGCAATATGAATTCCTCCCCGGTGGAACCACGGGGATAGATTCAAAAGGACGTCGTCTGTAGTCATGCGAAGGCTCGTGATTGTATCAAAACACGTCAGGATTTCATTGATATTGTTTACCGGAACCCCTTTCGGTCTTCCGGTAGTTCCTGATGTATAGAGCCTTGTGGTTTCGGAAAAGGCTTTCTGCGGAAACTTCTCCACGGGTTCTGAATCCGGCTGATCTTTAACATAGGTGTCGTAAGGTATAGCAAAATCGCATTCGCCATCCCCTACCGAAATAACCTTTTTCGGCTTATGGTGGGATAGCTTGAGAGCTTCCCTCACTGTGTCTTTTAGCGAAAGATCGAACACAAAAACCTGAGGTTTAGAATCATCAATTGTGTAAGCAATTTCGCCCGAAGATAGCCTGAAGTTTATGGGGCTGTTGATGACGCCTATTTTCTGACACCCAAGATAGATGAAAGCAAATTGAGGCACATTCATGAGCTGATACATGACCACATCCTGAGGCCTAAGACCATCGGCCAGAAGTGCATGAGCGAACCGGTTGGCAGCGGCGTTCAATTCGGCATAGCTCCATGTCCTGTGGTGATCAAGGTCAATCAGAGCCGTTTTTGCAGGATACCTGTTAACGCTTCTCATGAAACCGCGGATGTAGGTAAAATGGTTTTCAAAGATTTCTCTGAACCTTTCCTCGTCGTAGGTTTTCATGACTCTCCTCCCTCTAAAGACCTTAAAACCAGCGAACCGTTAATGCCCCCAAAACCAAAAGAGTTTTTAAGTACCACCCTGATCTTTTGCTTGCGGGCAATGTTGGGCACATAGTCCAGATCGCATTGAGGATCTGGCGATTCCAGGTTGATAGTGGGAGGGATAAGGCCTTCGAGCATGACTTTGACAGAAAATATGGTTTCTATCACGCCCGCCGCTCCCCAGGTATGACCGATCATGGATTTGTTCGATGAAATTGGCACGACGTAAGCACGTTCGGAAAAGACTTCTTTAATCCCTCTGGTCTCAGCCACGTCGTTAAGAGGTGTTGAAGTGCCATGGGCATTGATATAATCGACATCTTCAGGGGAAAGACCGGCATCTTCGAGAGCTTTTCTCATACATTTCACGATGCTTTCTGCGCTCGGTTCCGGGGAAACGGGGTGATAAGCATCACAGGTCGCTCCAAAGCCGGCCACTTCAGCAAGAGGTGTAGCGCCCCGCTTTACTGCATGTTCGAAGGCTTCGATGATAACACATCCGGCACCTTCCGAAGGCACAAATCCCGATCTAAGTTTATCGAACGGTCTCGAAGCTTTCTCCGGCACATCGTTCCATTTGGGATCGGCAATAGCACCGAGGTTTGCAAGGCTCGCCATTAGAGTGGGCGTGATACCGGCGTCGGCACCTACTACTATTGCCATATCGATAACGTCTGCTTTTATGAGCTTGGACGCCAGTCCGATAGCTTTAGTCCCGGCAGCACAGGCTTCCTGAAGGAAATACTGAGGCCCTTTGGCATTGAATATTTTCGCAACTTCACCGGCGGCAGGGTTTCCGGCAGCATTGATCACGCAGAAAGGGGAAACTTTCCTGGGACCCTTTTCGATTAGTTCCCGGTAGTTGTGTTCGAAAGTGGATGGGCAACCTATAGCACTTGCGCCAACCACGGACAATCTGTAAGGATCCTCAGCGGTGTGAGATGTAATCCGAGCTTTTTCTGCCGCAAGAAGAGCTACTGCCACAAAGAGCTGAAACATACGATCGTATCGAGCTATGAACTTTTTATCTAGAAAATCATCCGGGTGGAATTCTCTGCATTCCCCTGCAATTTTGATCTTATGATTCTCGGGATCAAAAAGAGTGATACGGCTGATGCCGGAGTCACCTCTGATGAGCCTTTCCCAGGAAGTGTCCAGTCCCACGCCAAGTGGAGTGATCAGATCCATGGCGGTGATAACCGGTCTTCGTGCATCACCAGCTCGTTCCATAGGATCCTCCTTGAGCCCTGGAAAGAGATTGACCGTTTCGGGTCACGCTCCCCAGAGCTATCTCGCTTTAACCGCGAAGGCTTCATCATGCCGTAAGCCCTATGAAATTTCTGATAGTGTTACAATAAATGCCTATCATGCGAAATTGTCAACCATCATAGAGCCTGTTCGGAAAAACTTATTTAATGGATGAAAAAGGTGTATTTCATGTACAACTTGGGCGGGTAAAGGAAAGTCATTGCGAGGCTACCGTTTTCCTTTATGTCATTACGAGCAAAACGAAGCAATCTCTTTGTGTTGTGACTAACTCGGGTTAAGGAGCCTCAACGTTTCATCCACGGTCGCGGAACGAAAAGATTGAGATACAGGTCAAGTGCATAGCGGTCTGTCATACCCGCTATGTAGTCACAGACACGGACGTGGCGTGGAACATCGTCAGAAAGCTCACCTATTTCTCTGATGAATAGATCATCCCGGGTAAGAAAGGCATAGAAGAGATCTTCAATCCTCTTTCGTGCTTTATCAACTTCCCGTTTCAGCAATTCCGATTCATAAACTCGCTCGAAAAGAAACTCTCTTAAGTCATTCACAACGCTAAGCATGCTGGGACTGAAAGATATGCTTTCAAGATCGGTTTCTATCGAGTAACGTATCACGTCCGATACGAGATTATGAATCCGCTCACTATGGCGATCGCCGAGCACCCTTCTTATAACCGCTGGAAGATCCCCCTGGTGCAATATGCCCGCTCTGGTCGCATCGTCCAGATCGTGGCTAAGGTATGCAATAATATCGGCAAGCCTGACAACCTGACCTTCCAGCGTCTCAGCCCGTTCACCTTCTTCGCCAACTATAGAACCGCTCCTTCCCTTGGAGTGGTGAAGAATCCCATCTCTGACTTCCCATGTTAAGTTAAGTCCCCGCCCTCCTTTTTCCAGAACGTCCACAACTCTAAGGCTCTGCTCATGATGTCGGAATCCTTCGGGCATAAGTTCATCCAGCATTTTTTCGCCACCGTGACCGAAGGGTGTATGACCAAGGTCGTGACCGAGAGCGATGGCTTCGATGAGGTCTTCGTTTAACCAGAGAGCTCTGCCTATGGTGCGGGCTATTTGGGCCACTTCCAGAGTGTGAGTAAGCCGGGTTCTGTAATGATCCCCAGACGGTGCAATAAAAACCTGCGTCTTGTGTTTCAGTCGTCTGAAAGCTTTGCTGTGCACTATCCGATCCCTATCTCTCTGGTAAGCCGTTCTCAAAGGACACTCTTCTTCAAAGCGAAGCCTTCCTTTTGTCTCCACAGAGCGCTTTGCCTTTGGATGCAAAAAAGTAGCTTCTCTCTGCTCAAGACACTCTCTAATGCTCAGAGAATTCTTATACGTTGCTTTTTCTTTCCGGTTTTGCATAAAATCTCCTGTCCAGAAAAAACTTAAATACATGGAAGAAAACGAGTTGTTAAAAGATGCAAATTCTGGAACGCTACATATTTAAGGAACTCACCGCTCCCTACACCTTTTCCCTTATGCTCTCTCTTTTTTTGCTCATTCTTGGAAGAATAGTCCAGATAGCCAGATACCTGTTTGAAACATCGGCTACTCTGAAAGACATTGTTGAGCTAATCATATTTGCCACGCCGAGGCTCGCAACTTTTGCTCTACCTCTAGCCACAGTTCTTGCGGTCACAATTACCATAAATCGTTTAGCATTTTCGGGAGAAATCATCGCAATAGAAGCAAGCGGTATTTCTCTTCGAAAACTCACAAAACCTTTTTTACTTTTCGCTCTGGTAAATACTCTGCTGGCTTTCATCATAACCCTTACAATACTTCCTCACGCAAGCATGCTCTTTCGTGAGAAAATCTACCACATAGGCAAATCCAGCGTCACCAGCCTGTTCCAGGAAGGCATTTTTATTGACTCCATCCCGGGGTTTGTTTTTTACTTTCAGAAGGTATCACCTGATTTTAACATTCAGGGAGTTTATGTGGAGGATTTCAGGGAAGAAAAAGCTCGTATAACAATCATCGCTCAAAGAGCCTATCTGGAAAACTATGATATTTACGAAGGCACCTTTCTGCTGAAGCTGGAAAACGGCACTATAGCTCAAACATCCAGGGGAGAAGTTGGATATGTATTAACATTTGACAGCTATAGTCTCTCGCTTTCCGTAACGGAATTACTTAAGGAGTTTTCTCGGGCAAGCTCTACTAAATGGGAAATGAATATGAAGGAGCTATGGCGAGCTTCCCACGAGGCAAGAACGAAAGAAGAACGAAGCCGATACGGCGTGGAATTCCATAACCGGATAGCACTTCCCTTTATCTCCATTATTCTTGCCCTGATGATGTTATTTATAACCGCCGTCAGCAAAGCCAGAAGATTTTATTCGAAATCATCGTCCATACTGATAGCTTTCTCGCTTTTCATACTATTCTATCTTCTGACGGCTCTTGGAAAAGGTCTCGCCGAAAATGGAATAATTACAC
>CAZWJX010000002.1:23412-26378 GCA_964634695.1 uncultured Syntrophobacterales bacterium
ATGTTCCTGTGGGTATTTTTTGCACAGGATTATTCTGGCTCTGGCAAAAGATGAAATTCAAAGCCACCCGGCGACAGAAATGAAACTGATACATTCTTACATATTAAGGATTTTTACGCGCTCTCTGGCTATCAGCATTTTTGCGGCGGTCAGTCTGTTCCTGGCTGTTGATTTTTCCGAAAGACTCGATGACCTGATGAGCGCATCAATTCCACCAGATGCAATAGTCAGATATTTTCTTATGAAGATCCCATCAATGATTAAAGACGTAATCATTCCCGTTACGGCTATTGCCATTTTCATCACTTACGGCATTATGTTTCATAGAAAGGAAATCATGGCGCTTCATGCTCTAGGAATTCCACCCCGGCGATACTGGAAGGCGTTAGTAGTATCGGGCATAATTCTGTCGGCCGGTTATCTTGTTTTCGTAGAGTATATTGAAAGACCGATTAAAGCCGATGTCATCAGATTCTGGAATGAAAGGGTTAAAAAAACCACGGATCTTCAAAGTCTGGCCCGGCGGACAAAAAAAGGAGAAATCTGGTATGCAACCCGCAACGCTATCTATCACATCGGGTATTATGACGCCAGAACTCAAACTTTCTATCGGGTCTCTATAAGCTTCGTAGATGACCGGTTCCGGCTATACAGAAAGGTTGAAGCAGCAAAGATGGTCTGGGAAGAAACCGGCTGGGTCGCAACGAACGCTACGGTTCTTGATATAGGTGAGACCATAAACCTGAGAAAAATCCCAATTCTTCCGATAGAAATAAAAGAAAGCCCATCTGACTTTTCGGCTTTTCAAACAGCGCCAGAAGAGCTGTCCATAGGCACTATCGTTCGCGTCATATCCCTTATGAATGAAGAAGGCGTAAATTCCCGTTCGTATGTTACAGAGCTGCACACCAGATTTGCAAATGCGGTTTTCTTTGCTGTTTCCATACTCCTGATGGTAGCAATCATATCCAGATGTGAAGGAATTTCTTTTCGAAGTGAGATAAAAACAGGGCTTCTAGCGCTAACAGGCTTTGCCACCTTCTACGGTATGTTCCAGCTGGGAACCGGTCTCAGTTCATCAGGCATACTTCCACCAATTGCCGGTATATGGGGAAGCCACCTGTCAGCCGTAATCATAAGTGTTAAGCTGCTGTTTATCCCGACAAGAAAGAGCGCAAAAAAACGCTCTTTCTCTGGCATATCCTAATCACCAAATGATTCCTTTGCCTCAAGAGCCATAGCTATTTTCTTCTTAAGTTCTGTGAGATCAAAACTTTTTACGACGTAGAAGTCTGCCGCCATCGATTTCGTATCTTCTTTAAATGTATCATAAGCCGTCGAAAGTATCACGGGAAGGTCATAGAATTTCGCTCTAATATCCTGAAGCAGGTCAAGCCCGTTATAGTCCACCATTTTTATATCCAGCACTACCAGATCCGGCTTCTCTCGCTCAATAAGTTCAAGAAGTTTATATCCACTTTCTGCGGTGATAACTTCGTAACCCGCATCCCGGAGTTCTTCCGAATACAGTAATCTTATGTGTTCTTCATCGTCCACAACGAGAATTTTCGCCATTTTTCTTCAACCTCCGTACCTTTTATCCATTTCGCCTACAGCCCTTTATTTAAGACGGCGACAAAAGGATTTATCAAGCTACTTTCCACCTGTTGATCAGGTAACTTTTATTTTCCTCAAAGGCCATACACTCATTTTCCACAACCTCTTCTGCCTGCTGAATAGACATACGTTCCGTTCTTCTAACATAGGAAGCCACCTTACCGTAATAGAGGGGTAGCAGAGCTTCCAGGAAAGACATCCTGAGATCAGGTGAAGCATCCCTGTATGCAACAGCCATATCAAAAAGAATGGTAGCCCATGTATGGGAAGGAAAATTGAAATGTTGAATACCCATGCTTCTTATCTCGTCAAGCTTATGCATTTCGGCCGAACTCAAAACCTGACTCAACACGTCTCTGTATGTATCCAGCCCACCACTGAACATCTCAAAAAGTCTACCAATGTTTACATCAACAGGCATAGGAACTTCGGCTTCCTGAAGTTCGGCATTGAAGAGAATGGTCGGCTTACTCCATTTTACCCGCATCCAGAAATCCTGATAGGGGGTCATTAAATCTAAGAGAGTGCCCACAAGCTGCACAAAGGCTTTATTTATCTGTGCGTGAGGATCTTTCATGCGGTGAAGCTTGGGCGATCCAATGATTGTCTGACAGACCGGCTGGCGCAAATAAAGAGCATTGACAAGCATCCATATGTCAATGCCTTTCTGAGAAACGAGATCAGACCAGTTAAGAGCTTTCGCAAAATATTCTATGAGCCCTCCGGCAAAAGCATAATCACCTGCCGTGCTCTGGCGAACCCGTCTGCCAAAAAGACATCGTAACAAGGGATAAACGACAATACTGGACAGAGTAGACTCATATTTATGCAAAACATAAATTGGCACAACGTAACCGGCACCTTTTCTTATCGGCTCGATAAAATAATATATCCAATCAGGTTGGATATTTCTTATGTCGGCTTCAAATATCGCTACAGCTTTAGGTTTAAGATCTAACAGCTTTTCGAAGAGATTTCTCAGATTGGTCCCCTTCCCTCTTTCGCCCGGTGCGGAGGAAATGTAAATTTTCGGATTTTTCGTCTCAACTTCGAGGAAGGTTTCTCTTGTGCCGTCGACGGAATGATTATCACAAACGATAATAACGCCTTTCGCATCCGGATAATGTTTTACCAGACCGGCATCTATCTTTTGAGTAATTGAGGCAATGTTAGCTGCCTCGTTGAAAGTGGGAATAGCAACAACCAGATCGGCTTCAGCAACACCTGAAGGATTGTCTTCGGCATATATCATTCTTCATCCCCCTTACAAAACCGAAGTTTAATCGGTTTTCTTCTCTTATTTTTTCAGCCCCTTAAGATATTTTAAAGCCTCCGTTTTTGTCGAAAAT
>CAZWJX010000002.1:26388-27811 GCA_964634695.1 uncultured Syntrophobacterales bacterium
TGAGGATTTGAGAAATTCTTATATATATCGAGTGACCTCGAGAAGTCGAAAAAATCTGAGTCCTTACCGAAGGCTTCGGCATAAATTCTTACCGCTTCTGCATCGGCCTGTCCCCTGATTTTCTGAGCCGTCGCAAAGGCCTCGGACCTGATCTTTGCAAGTTCCTTTTCCATCTGACCAAGAATAACGGCCCGTTCACCCTCACCTTCAGATCTATATTGAGCCGCAATACGCTTACGCTCGGCAATCATCCTGTCAAATACCTTCTGTTGCACCGTGTCGATGTAGTTTATCCGCTTGATTCTTATATCGAGAAGGTCAATACCGAGTTCACGAAGCAGGGGATGGGCAGTAGCCAGCATTTCCCTTGTAATTTTCTCTCTTCCTTTCTCCAGTTTGACGGGTTCATCGCTCTCAACGGTCCTAGCAAGAATTGAGAAATAATCGCCCGTTTCACCTGATTCCATAAGCCCCTTTCCGGCATTCTCCCAGCCCTCACTCCTTACCAGCTCTACCAGCAGGTTGTTTGCCACATGATCCCGCACAACCGAATCTATTATACCATCAAGCCGGCTATGAGCCGTAGGAATAGAGCCAACCCGCATAAGAAAAAGCAAAGGGTCTGCGATTCTCCACCTGGCGGTCGTGTCAACCCAGATGTATTTTTTATCTCTTGTGGGAATCTGCGTCGGATTGCCATCCCATTTGAGAACACGTTTTTCGAACACATGCACTTTCTGAATAAGCGGCACCTTAAAGTAGAGTCCAGCTGTGGTTATGGGCTTTCTTACTGGTTTACCGAACTGGGTCACAACAACCTGTTGAGTCTCGTTAACTACAAAAAAACCATCGTTTAACAACAGTAAGAGGATCAACAAAGCCGGAAAAATCATCCTGATGTTCCACGTCATCTGTTGCATCCTTTCCTAATTTGCTGGTTTGGACGGAGACTTAGGTGTAACTGACGTTTCTTTGCTCGCTTCATCGAAAAAGCGCCTGGAAAGATCCATGAAAGGAATAAAGCCCTCTTGAGTATCGTCGATTATGGCTACACCCTTGGCTGAGTTCAAGAACTGTTCGAAAGCTTCCAGATACATGCGCTTACGTGTAATGTCCGGATACTTTTGGTAAGCGGCGAGTATTTCAAGAAAGCGTTCAGCTTCACCACGAGCTCTGTTGACCCTTTCTGTCGCGTAGCCTTCAGCTTCCGTAATTATCTGCTGAGCTTCTCCGCGGGCTTTAGGGATATTCTCATTATAAAGGCGCTGAGCTTCGTTGATCATTCGCTCTTTTTCCTGACGTGCCTCATTTACCTCGTTAAAAGCGGCTCTCACAGGTTCGGGTGGATTGACATTTTGAAGCTTAACCGAAACGATCTGGATGCCCGTCTCATAGTGGTCCATAATTTCTTGAATTTCCTTTC
>CAZWJX010000002.1:27821-39822 GCA_964634695.1 uncultured Syntrophobacterales bacterium
AGCCATTTCGGCAATTTCCGCTCTGCCAACAGTCAACACTTCATCGGCGTAACGATTTCCAACCATTCTTCTCATGACAGATTCAGAAATATCATCCAGAGTGCCTTCCACATCCCGGACTTTAAAAAGATACTTCACAGGATCTGCGATTTTGTACTGGATCGTCCACTGCACGTCAACAACGTTAAGATCACCGCTCAGCATTCTGGCTTCTTCTTCGTATCCCTTCTCCGTAAAACGACTCCTGACCCCCGCTTCAATTGTTCTATAGCCGTATTCCCGCTGTAGGACTCGCCCTGTCACAACCTTTTGAACCTGCTCAATCCCGAAGGGAATCTTGAAATGAAGGCCGGGCATTGATACGCGGTTAAACTTGCCAAACCTCAGAACAACTGCTGTCTCCTGCGGATTTACAGTATAATACGAGTTAATGATAACGATCACGCCAACTACGAAAATAACGATAATCCAGATCGGAGCTCCGCGATTTCCAAACAGGAGTTTCAGCCTCTGAATCAATTCCTCAAACTCCGGTGGAACACCCGGTTTCGATGGTCTCTTCTGTTCCCACATCATTCAGTCTCCTGGATCACCTATACGACAACTACTCAATACGTATTTCCGCACCAATCCAAAACTTCCAAATACCGGTCAACCCCTTCCAAACATGCACATTGTGACCACATGCACTATGGCTGGAAACATCCTAATAGGAGAGTCTTGCAATGTCAAGAAAGGGTGAGCTTGTTTGAAAATTGCGTGACTGTCCACTTCTTGTGTCATTGCGAGGCAGCCGAAACGTGGCCGTGGTGATTGCTTCGCTTCGCTCGCAATGACACACCCTTTCCCGTCATTGCGAGCGCCCAAAGGGCGCGTGGCAATCTCATAAAAAGACAATGACGTAGTGGGAAACGGTGGCTTCGCAATGACCTTCCTTTACCCGTCTAAGCCATACATGAAATGCACCTGTTGCCATCCGTTAAGTCAGTTTTTTCGAACTGGCTCAGAAAGGGTGATAACGCTTAAAATGTGATCATCAATGCTTTTTACAATGTACGCTAAGAATTTGTCCTTGCCAATATTTTCTTCTGAAGGCAATATGAGGGTGTGGGGATCGGTGATGGAAAGGCGGTGTTTCAACGAACGGCAAATACATCTGCTGGATCAGGCAATAGACATTTCCGAAGATATCGTGGCGGATCACTTCAAAATTTCGACTTCTCAGTGGAGACACTATCGCTATGACATACAATCCCTCAAGGATCTTTCACCTGAAGAAATAACCGATATGGCTTATGCCCAGATACTCAGGTACGGTCAACATCCTCAGGAGCGGTTTCGAGGAAGCCTCAGAGGAGAATATTTCAAGATATGTTTACAGGATCACGTCATACTGAGAACTCTGGAAGGTCAATCGAACCTCCCTTTCGTTCCGTTCCTTATTTACATCGTGACGCACGAACTTATCCATATTGTGCGATTTGCGAGGTTCCTTCAAAGTTTTATTGCAACACCAACAGAGAGGGAACTTGAAGAAGCCAGGGTTCATGAACTAACCAAGGAATTGTTGAAAAAAAGAAAAATCTCCGGTATGGAAGATGTTCTCCGATTTTTCTCTTTGCATTTACCAATAGATACTTTTCATCCCACCCAGGAAAGAAAAGGGGTTTAACATGAGCGAAACCAGAATTTCCCGCGAAGAAGTGCAGCACATTGCTAAACTTGCAAGGCTCAGACTGTCTGCTGAAGAAGAAGAGCGCATGACTTACCAGCTGAACAACATTCTGGTTTACATGGACAAACTAAACGAACTCGATACTCGTGATGTGGAGCCTATGCATCATGCGGTCGAACAGGTCAACGTCATGAGAGATGACAAACCCAGGCCATCCCTTAGTAGCGAAAAGGCTCTGGCTAACGCTCCGCAACACAATGGTGTTTTCTTCGTGGTTCCGAAAGTTTTATAAGGTCCTATTGATCAACTCCCCGGTTGGTTGAAAGGAGAACAGGAATAATGGCCGACGAGATAAGTTGCTGGAGTATTGTAGAAACAAGAAAACGTCTGATAAAGAAAGAAGTTAGCGCTCTGGAAGTGGTCGAATCCTATCTACGGAGGATTGACGCTGTAGATCCGAAGATAAGAGCATTTATAACTGTGTGCAAAGAAGAAGCTCTGAAAGCGGCGCAATTCTACACCGAAAAACCTGAAAAGCTTATCGAAAAGCCTCTGGGAGGCATTCCCATAGCAGTAAAAGACTGTCTTTGCACGGAAGGTATACGAACAACCTGCGGCAGTAAAATGCTCGAGTCCATTGTCCCGCCTTACAATTCAACCGTGGTGGAGAAACTTTTACAGGCCGGTGCTATAATCATTGGAAAGACCAACATGGATGAGTTCGCCATGGGATCCAGCACCGAACATTCCTATTTTGGCCCCACAAGAAACCCGTGGAACCTTGATAGAGTACCGGGTGGATCAAGTGGCGGATCGGCTGCGGCGGTAGCGGCCCGGCTGGCCCCGGGAGCTATCGGAACGGACACAGGCGGATCTATTAGACAGCCTGCGGCATTTTGCGGAATTGTCGGGATGAAACCCACTTACGGCAGAGTGTCTCGTTACGGCCTGATAGCCTTCGATTCATCCCTGGACCAGGCGGGACCTATGGCTCGTAATGTTCAGGACACGGCCCTTATTCTCCATGTCATTGCTGGATACGATCCAAAAGATACGACATCAATTCTCAAAGAAGTTCCCTCTTATTGTGAAGAAATGAAAAAGCCAGTCCGCAACCTTCGCCTTGGTATACCGAGAGAATATTTTGCGAAAGGAATGGATAAAGATATTGAAGAAGCCCTTCATCAGGCTGTGAAGGTATTTGAAAGTCTCGGAGCAAGAATTGTTGATGTCAGTCTTCCCCATACTGAATATGGTGTGGCCGCTTACTACATTATTGCACCGTCTGAGGCCAGTTCAAACCTTGCTCGATATGACGGAGTAAAATACGGCTTCCGAACAGAATCTCCATCGTCAAGAGATCTTATAAGTATGTATGTAGACACCAGATCCGGTGGATTCGGGCCAGAAGTCAAAAGACGTATTATGTTAGGAACATATGCACTATCTTCTGGCTATTATGAGGCTTACTATCACAAAGCCTCTCAGGTGAGAAACCTTATTAAGAAAGACTTTGACGAAGCTTTTCTTACCTGCGATGCCATAATAGCCCCTGTCACGCCGATTCTTCCATTTCTCATCGGCGAAAAACTGGAAGACCCTCTATCAATGTACCTTTCCGATGTTTATACTCTTCCGGCAAGCCTGGCGGGAATACCCGGTATAACCGTTCCCTGTGGTTTCAGCTCCGACGGGTTACCTATAGGAATGCAAATTCTCGGGAATTATTTCCAGGAAGAGCTCTTGCTGCGCCTGGCTTATGCCTTTGAGCAGGCAACCGGATTAAGCAACAGGTATCCCGAAGTCTGATGAGAGTTTTACACATCGGAAAGTACTATCCTCCCGTTCCCGGGGGAATGGAGTATTTCCTGCGGGATCTTCTGGTGGCACTGAATCGTAAAGGTATCTCTGTTGGCGCTCTGGTGCACCAGCATAAAGCCGGATTGCCGTCTTCCTATGAGCCGGTTGAGAAAATCCCCGTGTGGAGAGCCAAAATACTAGGACGCGTGAGGTTTGTGCCGGTTGTTTTATCTTTTCAGAACAGGCTTATAGAATGTATTCGCAAATTTAAGCCGGACATACTTCACTTTCACATGCCAAATGCTTCGGCCTTTCTGGCATTGTGCATTCCTCAGGCAAGAAAGATCCCCTGGGTAGTTCACTGGCACTCGGACGTAATACCTTCAGGATTCAACATGTTAATGAAAATCTTATACCCCGGATACGGTGCAATTGAGCAAATATTTCTCAGAAAGGCCAAGGTAGTCATTGCCACTTCACCGGATTACCTTAATGCAAGTAACGTTCTTAAAAAATTTCGCTCCAAATGCAGTGTAATTCCGCTGGGAATAGATAGGGAAAGACTTTCCCGTAGCAAGAATTCTCTAGCTATCCAATGGGCTGAACAGGTCTGGGGATCAACATCATTTCGGCTACTCTCCGTGGGAAGGTTAACCTATTACAAAGGATTCGATCTGCTTATAAAAGCTATGGTTCACCTTCCTGAGAACATAAGTCTTCACATTGTCGGAACTGGGGTGATGGAAAAATTTCTGAAATCTCTGGCACAAAAGTCTGGCGTTCAAGAAAGGGTGGTTTTTCACGGCTATCTGACGGATGAATATCTTTCTGCCCTATTTTCCACCTGTGATTGTTTTGTTCTTGGTTCTTTTGAACGCACAGAAGCATTTGGAATAGTGCTCCTTGAAGCCATGTGGCACGAAAAGCCCATCATAGCCAGCAACATACAAGGTTCTGGTGTAAGATGGATTATGGGTAAAGCAGGATGTGGTCTCCTATTCGAACCTCGAAATGTTATGGACTGTGTTAGCAAAATCCTGTGGATGAAAACCCACTCAGCTGAAGCTGCTCAATACGGCAAATCAGGGCGGACTTTTCTGGAAGATAATTTACTCATAGATCACATTGCGAATAAAGTCGTGAGCATTTACGAAACGCTAACTTAGACCAACATGAAGTTTCTCTCTTTTACACTGACACGTAGATTGACGCCTGTAAGCATCTCAGAACAAACCTTTTTTCTTCACGATCATCAGAGAAAGGTAATGAGATTTCCGATCTTTAAGGTCATTCAAATCTGTAATAATCTCCTGATCGCAGAAGCCACACTTGCTGATGTAACAGATTGAATTATGGAGAGATCGTTCTTCGAGGGTCTTTATGATTTCGGGCATCTGACGATACACTTTCAAGAGAACAACCGTATCACAAGAATCAATAGTCCTTTCTAAATGGGTTACCCCCTGAGCGCCCGAAACAATCGCCATGGATTCTTCACCTTCCACAAGGGGAAGATTGCACGAAGAAGCAGCAGCCTGGAAAGAAGTAATGCCCGGAATTGTCTGCACAGGAACATCCGGACATAGGGACTGAATTGTGCGCAGAAGATATATATAAGTGCTATAAATAAGCGGATCGCCAATGGTAATAAAGGCCACGTCCTCACCTTTAAGCAACAAATCGAGAATCAGTTGGCAGTTTTCCCGCCAGGCTTTTTCCAGCTTTTGCTGATCATAGGTCATGGGGAAGGGAAGCGGATAAATCTTAACATCCGGGGAAAGATATTCCTTTACTGTCTGTAAAGCTACGCTGTAATCGTTCTTGGATGAAGATGCGGCAAATAAATTCGGAACTTTTTGAAGAATCTTAATAGCCTTGAGCGTTAATAATTCTGGATCTCCAGGTCCAACACCAATTCCATAGAATGTTCCAACAGCCTTCATTTTATCGCATTTCACCGGATATAATAAAAGGGCTCGCTCAAAATTATAGCGAGCCCTTTTTATCATTACATTCTTTCGCCACTACACTTCTTCTACTGTGATGGCTCCCTGCTCGCACACCTCGACACAGCTCTCACAACCAAGGCATTCATCAGCATTTACCGGTTCAGCTTTACCATCGACCATTTCGTAAACATTCACCGGACACACTTCCACGCACTCACCATCACCAACGCACTTATCTTTGTCAACGGTTACTCGCCACATTGATCAGCACTCCTTCTATCTTAATACCGATAGCCATTTCTGAGACTACCACATTTTAAAGCCACTAACTATCTCTACATTAATCCTTTCCCACCCGGGAATCACTCCATCCCTCACAACTACAGGAGCGATCAATTATACACAACCTGTAGGCTTGGGCAGTCCTGCCATCTTGCAAGCACCCTTACCAGGGCCAGAGGGGAACAGTTCGTAGATCTCTTTGAGCTTATAACCGGTCAGCTTGGTCAGAATTCGAACCATCGGAGCAATTCCGTGTTTCTTGTAGTAATCCTGCAGGATGTTTATGATCTTCCAGTGAGCTTCAGTGAGTTCTTCAATACCTTCGGACTTCTTGACGTACTCAACCCATTCAGGGCACCACTGATCGAAACTGGAAATGAACCCATCCTCATCGACCTCGAAAACTTTGCCTTTGTACTCAATCGTTTGTGCCATAACCCAACACCTCCTTTTACGTTGGTTATAATGCTACATTTTTTGATCGTTTACAGCCGGGAAAGTTTTTTTAAAACCCCCCAGTCTCATGCTCTTTTTCATCCTGTAAGATCCAGCAGCAAGGACAAAGTTTCTTGCCCATTCCTTACAAGTTAGTGCGTGAATGTGCGTGTATAACGCTACACAGTTTTTATACATTATTCCATCAAATTGTTCAACTATTCCATAACCTTTTTTCAATTTAACCACGAACTTAATATTGCCGACCTCTTTATTCCAAACCGCTCTTGAATAATGAAACTCATGCCCTTTTAGACAATAGTTTTGAGGTAAAAAGGGATTTTCTGAAATTACGTCACCTATTACATAACCATGCCCCTGAGGTTTTTTGCACATTTCAATTTCAAAAGGAAAAACTCCCACCATCGGGAATGTCGTATCATTCATTCTAATGCCCTGACTCAAATACATCAGTCCCCCACATTCCGCATAGACGGGCATTTCGTTTTCAATAGCTTCCCTGAGTTCTTTCTTGATCGATTCGTTTTTAGACAACACATCAGCGTAAACTTCGGGGAATCCACCTCCTATATATATCGCATCAACATCAGATGGAAGCTTTTCATCTTCAATGGCCGAAAAAAATACCAATCTGGCCCCAAGTTTCTCAAGAGCTTCAAGATTTTCAGGATAATAGAACTGAAAGGCCTCATCCCGCATAACGCCAATTGTGGGGGCATCACAGGGGATATCCTGCATGTACAATATATCCTGAGCGTCTCTTTGAACAACTCCACAATACTCTATTTCCTTCGCTATTGTCAGTATTTTCTCCAGGTCCACGTATTCACAAACAATCTTTTTTGCGTGATCGATAGCATCTACAACATTATTGTGTTCAGGGGTCGGAACAAGACCTAAGTGTCTTTCCGGGAAGAAATTCTTAGACAGTCGTGGAATCGCACCGACAACCGGAATGCTACAGGTTTTCTCTATAGCTTCCTTAATTACTCTTTCCTGGCGTACGGTCCCAACTTTATTAAGAATTACACCGGAAATGCTAACATCATCAAAATTTTTAAAACCATATACCAGAGCTGCGGTCGATCTGGTCATTTTTGTAACATCAACTACTAGAACGACCGGAAGATTTAGAAGTTTTGCCAGTTCTGCTGTGGAACAGCTACCTTCTGCGTCCAGACCGTCAAAAAGTCCCCTGTTGCCCTCAACTACTACAACATCCGCAGAAAAAATCCTCTCATAAAAGGAAGCCAGAATATCTTCCGGGGTCATCAAGAAAGGATCAAGGTTATAACAGGGTGAACCGGCTGCTGAAGCAAGCCATCCTGCATCTATGTAATCCGGACCTTTTTTAAAGGGTACAGCTTTAAAATTAAAACTTTTGAAAGCCGCAACGAGTCCTACTGTTATAACAGTTTTGCCCGCTCCACCTTTGGCAGCAGCAATTACAAAACCAACCGGTTTCCTCACCTTAGCCGGACACTTCTGTTGTCCTGATTTTTTCATTAAGTTCTCAGTAGATAATTTCACGATGTATTCTGGTAAAGGGAGGGCTCCATGTCGAAGGCCCTCCCCCCTGCTCAATTTAGAATTTAAACTGCGTGGTCGTTCTCCAGGTTGTCATAGCAAGACGGTAGTCATCAATATGCTCATGACGGAACTCAAACCCGGTCTTTTCGAAGAATCGCTCCCAACCGATTCGGTTGATCCACTCACCGATCCTTTCGTAACGGCGAGCGTCGGAAGCGTAAACTTCGACAATCCTGCGAACTGTTTTCACAACCGTAGGCCAACGAGGAGGCTCATTCGGAATGTAAGGCACAGCGAGCTTGGAGAACATCGGAGGTACTCGAGAGTTGGAAACTTTGCCACCAACCCATATAGCTATGCCATCGCCGTCCTGATCGGCGATTGGAAGAGCAGGACACATGGTGTAGCAGTTTCCGCAGAACATACATCTGGCTTCGTTGATCTCAATGCTCTTGTATTCGCCAACCTTCTTCGGCTTAATGGCCGCTGTTGGGCATGCAGCTATAACGAGAGGAATTTCGCATACATGCTGGACACGTTCGTGTTCGATGAAGGGCGGTTTACGATGGACGCCGAGAATAGCTATATCAGAACAGTGAGCGATTCTCACCTGAGCAGGCAGTTTGTGGGAACCAAAGTATTCGAAAAGATCATCCATCACGCTCTTCACTATACCGGAAGCATCAATAGCCGGAGTATGGCAGTGGACCCAGCCCTGAGTATGAACGATGCTGGTGATGCTCGCTCCAGTTCCTCCAATAGGAAACCAGTTGCCACGGCTTTTCAGGTCATCAATAAGAGGTCTTAGCTTGGATTCATCCGTAACAAGGAATTCAATATTGTTACGAGTTGTCCATCTGAGGTATCCATCACAGTACTTATCAGCAATATCACATACTTCTCTGATATAATCGACACTCACGAGACGAGGCGTTCCAACGCGGACTGAGTACAGCTTTGCTCCCGTTTCTGAGACGTGAACGAGCACACCTGGTTCAAGAATCTCATGATATTTCCATTTCCCATAGTTTTCTTTCACGATGGGCGGGAAAAACTTATCATACTTAGGCGGGCCTATATCTGTAAGACGATCTTTCATGATGTCATTAGGATCGAACGGCATACCTTCACCTCCTTTTATTTAAAACAAAACAATGTTACGGCTGATGACGTTCACGATAAGCTTTCGGATCGCGCGACCATCCTCCGGGCACTTCAGCTGGATCGTAGAAGATGTAAGGATTGTATCTAGGAGTATTGACCATTCTTGGATCTGGCTGGAGGCCGCAAGCTTTGAGGAACTCTCTCATTCCAAGTCTCTGAATCAACTCGCCAAGTCGCTCACGGTTCTTACCATGTTCCATCCACCAATCCCACATCTTCCCTACAAACTCATGAAATTCCTCATAAGGAGGTTCCATCTTCATGAAAGGAATAACAACACTGGAAAGCTGAGCGCCTTCAAGGATGGGGGCCTTTGCTCCAACAAGAATCGTTGCTCCCACATCTTCACCCGGACGGAGAGCTCTGGGCATAATGTTTATGCAGTGCATGCACCTGACACAGTCTTCATCCCATATCTTCAGATTCTTACCATCCCATTCCATGCATTTTGTCGGGCACTTGTCGATGACTTCAGCCTGAATATCAAGAGGCCTTTTTTCAGAACCATCGGCACCACCGTGAGGCACCAGTTCTCCACCTACATAGGCCCTTACAGCTTCCTGATCTATGCGAATCTTGTCTCTCCATGTTCCGATAATTGAGCAGTCGGCTCGAGCAATAGCAGCAACGCAGTCATTCGGGCAACCGGAGGCTTTGAATTTGAATTTATAAGGGAACATTGGACGATGGAGTTCGTCCTGATACCTCATGGTGATATCGTAAATGATATCCTGCGTATCTATACAGGACCACTCACAGCGTGCTTTACCAACACAGCCTTCAGGGGTTCTCATATTGGATCCTGAACCGCCAAGATCCATACCCAGCTCATGAGTCAGATCGTAGAAAATAGGCTCAAGCTGATCGGTGGTGGTGCCAAGTAGAATAATGTCGCCCGTAGACCCATGGAAATTAAAAAGACCACTTCCCTTTTCTTCCCAGATATCGCAAAGCTTTCTCAGAACATCGGTTTTATAAAACTTACTTGCAGGCTGATTAACGCGCATGGTGTGGAAATGGGCTACATTGGGGAAAAGGTCGGGTCTATCACAGTAACGTCCGATAACTCCACCCCCGTATCCGAAAACACCAACTATACCACCGTGTTTCCAGTGGCCTTCTTTATCCTTATAGGAAAGTTCAAGAAGCCCCAACAGGTCATCGCACTGAGGTTTTCTCTCCGCAACCCGTTTAATGTCAGTCACAAAGCTCGGCCATGGCCCCTTTGTTAATCCACCGAGCATGGGGGTCTTGTGCTTTAACGCCATACACTTCCCTCCTTAGATTTTTTGCACCTCTTCCTTAGACCATTCCCTTTTCTTCTTTTTCTACATCATCCACTCCGGGGAGCATATACATAGTCGTACTTCCGCTCGTCCAGTAGCGAAGCCGACCTTCGCTTACGAGTTCGTTTATGAGCTTCTTGGCTTCCCTCATGCTAATTTCAGGGACAGCTTTGCAGAGGTCATTAAAATAATGCTTCGTTTTCTTTTGTTCCTTCATCCAGTTAATGATACGCTCTTTTGCTTCTTCTTTACTGCTCATGGTTGGCCTCCATGTAATTTTGGACGCAATATTTTACTGAGCCCACCTATACAGTGGGAATGCCACAAACTGCTATCCTTTCGCAAAACACGGATAAAAGCAATCCCCAGACGAACATTCGGTCTAAACCCTTCTAGACAAACCACGATCTCTACCGAGAACGTGAATCTCTTCACCATTTGTTCTTCCCACAGTTTTATACCCGTGCTATATTTCCCCTGTAAACCATAAATTACAAAAAATTCTGTCTTGCCTACTAGTTTGCGAATTACCTGGATTTCGCTCTTCTCTTCACAAATAAATACCACCATAAACCGACAGCTTGGAGCAATTCAAAATAATTCCGCTTGACTCCTATTGTTGAAAGATTAAACGTTATAAACGCTGAAGATCCATAAAACGCTAACTATGAGCAAGCCAGACGATCCAGGAGGAAACATAATGTCTACTCACGAAGCTTCAGACCTTGATCAATACATAAGATACCTCAAAGAACGTCTTTTCTTCGAACCAGAATCGGCAGTGTTTCATTACAATCTTGGATTAGCCTATCTGAGAAAAGGATTTCGAGAAGAGGCGGCGTCCGAGTTTCGTCAGGCCATCGAATGTGACCCGAACCTTGCTCAGGCTTACGTCAATCTGGCCGGCATTTTGTTTCAGCAAGGTAAACTCGATGAATGCATAGACTACAACAGAAAGGCTCTGGAATTAGATCCCAATCTTCCAATGCCTTACAATAACCTTGGTTTTGCATATCTACAGAAAGGCGATTACGAAAAAGCCGTGGAAGCTTGCCAGAAGGCCGTTGAACTCATGCCAACCCTCCTCCAGGCCCACCACAATTTAGGCTTAGCTCTTCTTAACCTGAACCGCTTTCAAGAAGCCGAAAGAGCCTTTCTCAAAGCGATAGAAATCAAATCGGATTTTGCATCCGCTTATTACTATTTATCCGTTGTGTATTCTGCTATGGGAGAAGATGAAAAAGCCACCATCTACAGAGAAAAGGCCATTCAGCTAGGTCTTCCGGTGGAGTAGTGGAGTCGATTATGGAAATATCCAAAGACTGCGTCGTTACAATAGAATACACAGTCCAGCTTGAAGACGGCTCGTATATCAAAGGATCTCCTGACGCTCCTGCATCTATGAATTTTACCATTGGATATGATCAGGTGCTACCTTCCCTCGAAGCTCGCCTGTATGGCTTAAAGGAGGGGGAAGAAGTATCTTTTAAGATAGATTACATCGAAGCATTCGGACCTTATAAGAAAGAACTTCTTAAGCGAAGGAGTTTTGAGGAATTTCCTGAAGGAAAAAGTCTCATTCCCGGGAAATGGGTGGTGGCTACCAATCCCGTTACAAAGGCACAATACTCATACAAAGTGATCGAAAAAACCGATAGTGACGTCCTTCTCGACTTTAACCATCCCCTCGCCGGAAAAGACCTGTTTTACAAAGTAAAAATCGTAAAAGTCCGACCGGCAACGGAGGAGGAGCTCTCCTTCCTCCGTCCCTGCGAGTTCGGAAAAGAAAAGGGGACAACACAATGAAACCAATTGGACGTAGTGTTGCTAAGCTATTCATAGGCATACTTGCCGCTCTT
>CAZWJX010000002.1:39832-51311 GCA_964634695.1 uncultured Syntrophobacterales bacterium
TCAAAGGCTCCAGAACCGGGAACTGAACCCGTTATTCTGGACACCTACGTAACGCCCAATATATTGTCCAATATGATTCTTCCCATCTACATCGAAGCGCAAGATCCGGACGGCAACATGGCGGGAATCTGGTTTGTGATAACTCAGGTGGGAGCAAACCCGGAATCGACTCACTACATCCCGCTCAGCAATAGAGATCGCAGAGCCTTTAAAGGCTTCGTGACTATCGACATACCTAAATTAGATACAACGGAAAAACTGCGCATCGAAATAACCGTTGTCGATCAAAAAGGAGCGAAAAGTAAAACGGTTGTAAAGGAAAGCCTGATCGGATTTTCTTTCCCGGATCCACCACCAGCAAAGTGGAAGTCGCCTGATGTGCATAAACTGGGACATATTTTCTTCGATTTCATAAGAGATCAGGAAATGGAACGACTCTGAGAATTCCACAGGAAAATTCCACAGGAGAGTGACAATGCCTTTTTACACCGACAACGAACGTAAGCTTTACTATGAAATATCCGGCACCGGAAAGCCCCTTCTTTTCATAAGCGGATTGAGCGGAGGGAGCTGGTCATGGTACAGGCAACGGCCGTTTTTTGAACAGTTCTACCAGGTTATAACCTTTGACAATCGGGGAGCCGGGAAATCCTTCATGCCACCGGGACCTTACACCATGGAACAAATGGCCGAAGACACGAAGATGCTCCTCGATCATTTAGGAATCGAAAAAGCTTACGTGGTAGGAATTTCCATGGGAGGTATGATAGCTCAACAACTGGCAGTCATGTATCCGGACAGAATCCTCGCTATGGTCCTCGGATGCACCCATTGCGGAAAAAGCCGGCGGATAGCGGCAGATCGCGCCGTTCTGGATAGACTGGCTTCCCAGAATGGACTCTCACCCGAGGAAATAGTCGAAAAAAACATCCCTCTTCTTTTTGGCGAAAAATGCAGGAATGAGCACCCGGAAATAATAGATGAATACAGGAAAAACACGCTTTCTGCGCCGATTCAGCCTCTGGAAGCATTTCAATCCCAGTTGGCCGCCATCAATAAATTCGACGTTTGCTCTCTCCTGAATCGCATAAAATCTCCTGTGCTGGTAATCACAGGTAAAGACGATATTCTCGTTCCTCCTCAAAACTCAAAGGTTCTGGTAGAACTCATTCCCCGGGCCAAGCTTGTCGAACTGGATCATATCGGACACGCCATCCATCTTGAAGCCTCAGATGTGTTTAACAATCTCGTGCTGGAATTTTTCCGGGAGACGGAGTCCCTTTTGGGTTGACCGGATAAACAATTTTTGATAACAGAAAGCCGTTAATTTCCTGAGAATCAACGCGAGGAACGCCGGAAATGAGCAAAAAGACTCTCGAAAAAGAAAGATTCTGGTGGTGCTGGTGGTGGCGTGACATACCGGGGGTGAGGTCTGCCCACCAGTAGCCGGGACTATAGAAGGCAAGGTGCCGTGGGCGGCTCACCCGCTCACGGCTTTTTTATTTTCAAAAAAGGAGTTGCACGTGACTGAGCGAAAGGTTCTGCTTGGAAACGAAGCTATAGCCTACGGTCTTTTAGAAGCTGGCTGTTCCATCGCCGCATCTTATCCCGGAACTCCAGCATCTGAGATTCTGGATACCATCCTGAGACTGAAAAACGAAAAGCGGCTGGATTATCTTCATGCCGAGTGGTCGGTTAATGAAAAAGTGGCCTTTGAGATAGCTCTTGCGGCAAGCTATACAGGACTTCGTGCCGCCGTAATGATGAAGCAGGTGGGTTTGAATGTAGCAGCTGACCCGCTCATGAGCAGCGCCTACACGGGAACAAAGGGCGGCTTTTTGATTATTTCGGCGGACGATCCGGGACCCCACAGCTCGCAAACAGAACAGGACAGCCGATTCTTTGCGATGCTGGCGAAAATTCCCGTCTTCGACCCCTCCTCTCCCCGGGAAGCAAAAGAGATGATAAAAACGGCTTTTGAACTTTCAGAATCTCTCGAACTCCCCGTCATGATCCGCCCCACAACCAGAATCTGCCATGCAAGACAGGACGTAACCTTAGAGCCTCTTCAGCCGCCGCTTCTTTCGCCATCTTTCAGCAAGATGCCGCAACGCTGGGCGGCCACTCCAAAATTCAGGTTCTTTCTTCACAAAAAACTGAACGAAAAAATTATAAACCTCGCTCACGACAGTAAAATCGAAACTTACCTGTTGCTGAACAAAGAAGAGCTATCCAAAGGGATGGCTTCCCATAAACGCTGCATAGTTTCTTCAGGGATAGCCGCATCCTACTGCAGAGAAGTTCTGGAATCGATGGGACTCTGGGATAAGGTTCCATTCTTCCAGGTTATCATGCCCTATCCCATCTCCAGAAAACTTACCGAAGAGCTGTCCGATTTTGATGAGGTTCTGGTCATCGAGGAAACCTATCCCCTTATAGAACTTCAGATCAGAAATGGAGTAAAGGTTTCAGGAAGAGAAACGGGACATGTGCCAAAGGAGGGAGAATTACTCCCGGAAAAAATCGAGGAGATTTTAGTTTCCTGGCTCACCTTACCAGTCTCCAACAGATCCACCCAGCCCCCTGAAGTTCCTCAAAAGCGCCCGACCCTGTGTCCCGGTTGCGGTCATCGACCCGTATTCTTTGCCATAAGAAAATGTTTCCCCAAAGGCATCTACCCGAGCGACATCGGCTGTTACACGCTGGGATTAAATATAGGTGCAGTTGATACGGTTCTTTGCATGGGAGCTTCTATCTCGCAAGCAATTGGATTTTCCAAAGCCTTCTCTCAGACCGATTCACCCCCTCCGGTTGTTGCTACAATAGGAGACTCGACCTTTTTCCACGCCGGCATTCCGGCTCTCATTGACGCCGTTACTCAGAAGGCATGTTTCATCCTCGTCATTCTGGATAACGAAACCACCGCCATGACAGGACACCAGCCCACGCCGGAAATAGCCGAAACCAGAAAGGTTTCCATCAATGACATGGTAAGAGCCTGTGGAGTATCCTTCGTGGAGACGGTGGACGCCTACGATGTGCCCGCCGTTATCGAAGTTCTTAAAAAAGCTGGCGATTACGCCTTCAATAAGAAAGAAGGTGTTGCGGTGATTATTGCCAGATGCCCCTGTGTAACTGACCGACGTCAGAAGGGAAAAATCCGCAAGGTGAAAGTTGCGGTTACCGAAAAATGTAAAGGATGCCAGTTCTGCGTTCAGCGTTTCGAATGCCCGGCAATAGAAAGCCACGGCAGAAAAAAGCCTGTTTCGATCAATGAGTTACTCTGTTCAGGCTGTGGCGTGTGCGTGGCCATATGCCCGTTCGGAGGGCTGGAGATTAAAAACGAAGTGTTGGCCTGACCTTGAGAGGACAAGGATGAAGCAACAAATCGTCATTTCGGGATTCGGAGGACAGGGTGTAGTTTTCATTACCAGATTGATAACAGAAGCGGCTCTTTATAAGGGTCTTTCGGTTTTTGCTTCGGAAACCCATGGTATGGCTCAGAGAGGCGGAAACGTGGTAAGCCACATAAAAATCTATGAAGATCGGGACGGCGCCGAAAAATTCTGGAGCCCTGTAATCCGTTCGGGAAACGCCGATCTCCTGATCGCTCTCCATCCGGAAAGTATTGCTCCTTATCGGCATCTCCTTAAACCCGGTGGTTTAATAATCTGTAACGGTTCGCCTTCCGGTGTATCCGAAGGCAACACAATCATGTTTGACGCAAATTCGGTTGCCATGCGTATGGGAAATCCTCGCATGGCAAACATCGTGCTTCTGGGATTCGCCGCCTCCGGAGGTTATCTGTTCTGCTCTGTGGCGGATCTTATCGATATGATCTCAAAAGAAGCAGGGAGCAACGGCTTTATTGAAGCTCTGAAGATGGGAGCAAGTTAAGCCATGACGGACCTGGTGCTCGTCCCGCAGTATGTAGTATCCGGCATAACAAGCGGAAGCATCTATGCTCTGATTGCTCTTGGTTTTTCGCTCATCTACAACGCATCGCGGATCGTAAACTTCGCTCAGGGCGAATTTGTAATGCTCGGGGCTCTTCTCGCCATTTCCTTTTCTCAGGAGCACGGGCTCCCTCTGTGGGTCGGTGCGCTTATCTCTGTAACGTTCGTAACCGGTGTGGGGTTCCTACTTGAGTGCGGGCCTCTCAGACAGGCAAAATCCAGAAACCACCTCATTCTGGTAATGCTCACAGTTGGAGCCTCAATTTTCATTCAGGGAACGAGCATGCTGATCTGGGGAAAGGAGTCGAAGACGCTTCCCCCGATCGGAGGCTACGATCCCATACGAATCTTCAACGCTTCCGTGATCCCTCAAACTCTGTTTATTCTGGCAACAGGAGCTATTCTGCTGATAATACTTTCGCTTTTCTTTTATCAAACAAGGATGGGAAAAGCCATGAGAGCGGTTGCCGAATATCCTGAAGGAGCGGCTCTTCTGGGTATTCCGGTCTAGAATCTGGTGATGTTTTCTTTCGGATTGAGCGGAGCGCTTGGAGCTATTGCTGGCATTCTCGTTACGCCCCTTACTACCATGAGCTATCAGTGCGGGCTTATGATCGGATTGAAGGGCTTTTCGGCAGCGGTGCTTGGCGGATTCGGATCCTTTCCCGGTGCAATTATCGGCGGCATTTCATTAGGACTCATGGAATCCCTCGGCGCCGGATTCATCTCATCAACATACAAGGACGCCATAGCTTTTCTCGTTCTTATACTCATCCTTTTCTGTAAACCAACGGGTATCGTGGGAGAAGCAAAAACTCAGCGGGTGTAAGAAGTCAGACCATGAAAAGCCATGCCATTTTCTCCGACAATCGATCACCGTTAATAATCCTTGCAGTCGTCCTTGTTCTGCTCTGGTTCGGAGCGAAAAACGACTACATATTCACAACCGCCAATTTGCTGGCAATCTACATCATTGCCGTGACCGGCCTTAATATACTCATAGGTGCCACGGGGCAGATCTCCATAGGACATGCAGCCTTCATGGGCATTGCTGCCTACGTATCCGGTATCATCTCGACCAACCTTGGCTTACCTATTGTTGTAAGCGCCCTCATTGCACTCGCCATAGTCTCACTCATCGCTTTCATCATCGCCTTCCCTACCCTCCGGCTTGAAGGAAATTACCTGATCATGGCAACTCTCGGAATCAATATCATCGTTAACATAGTCATGAACCAGTGGGAGGAAATAACCGGCGGTCCATCGGGGTTTTCCGGCATACCGAGGCTCTCCATAGCCGGATACCGGATAGAAAACGACCGAAGCTTCTTCTGGCTGATCTGGGGCGTTGCTCTGCTGATTCTATGGATCACTCTCAACCTCGAAAAAACAAAGGTGGGGCGGGCATTCAGAGCAATACGGTCAAACAAAATTGCTGCGGAAGCATCGGGCCTGCCTGTTACCAGATATTCCATCATAGCCTTTGTTATAAGCGCAATCTATGCCGGAATTGCCGGCTTTTTCTACGCTCACTACATGACCTTTGTAAGCCCGAAAACCTTTGGCATTCTCACGTCCCTTAAATGGTTAACAATGTCGGTTCTAGGTGGCATGGGGGATGTGTGGGGAGGAGTGCTCGGAACCGCCTTTCTCACCATACTTCCCGAACTGCTGCACAAGCTGGAAGACCTGCATATTCTTTTTTACGGTTCAATTCTCATGGCGGTCCTTATTTTCTGCCCGGAAGGTTTTGTTCCGGCATTGAAAGCCACATTTTTCCGTAGCGTTCAAAATGGAGAAACTCGGGTTTCTCAAAAAATCGCAACAATCCCTCTGAAGAATCCAGGGACCCTGCCGGACCGTTCTGGTGAAGCAACCCTTAAGCTCGAAAACATTTCTCTCAGCTTTGGCGGATTGCAGGTTTTACACAACATCACGGTGGACTTTTCTTCCGGTAAGATAAACGCCATCATAGGACCAAACGGCGCCGGGAAAACGTCTCTTCTGAATGTCATATGTGCCATGGTGAAGGCACAAAAAGGGACGATCAGACTTTGCGATAACGGCAAAACCTTGTCTTTAGAGAATGTCCCCACCTGGATGATCGCCCGAAAAATCGGACGAACTTTTCAGGTAACCCGGGGCTTTCCGGGAATGACCGTGCTCGATCATGTCCTGATCGGTATGCACGGGAATATCCGGGAAGGAACCCTCTTGGGACTCCTCGGGCTTCCATCTTTTCATAAAAAACGGAGTCTATACAAGGAAGAGGCTATTGCTCTGCTCGATAAATTCGGGCTGAAGTCAAAGGTCTTTTCTAAAATCGACACTCTAAGCGTCTTTGAACTCAAACTTGTTGAAATTGCCAGAGCTGTGGCCGGAAAACCCGTTTTTCTGATGCTCGATGAACCAGCCGGGGGGCTTAGCAATACGGAAAAAGCCGATATGGCCTGGTTCATCACAGAAATAAGCAAAAGCGGCATCGGGATCATATTTATCGACCATCATATGGACATGGTCATGAACCTTGCGGATCGAGTGGTGGTTCTGCATCAGGGAATGATCATAGCCGATGGCTCTCCGGCAGAAGTCTCCAGAGATCCGGAAGTCATCAAAGCATATCTCGGACCTAGAAGGGGAGAGTTTTCTTTCCCTGCAGTGTTCGGCACGGACTCCAGAGAAAGAAAAGTGGGGATAAGAAGCTGAAAAACTCAGAACGCTCACAACCTTACAGGAAGGAAAGGGAAGGTAATGAATTCACCAAATTTCATGCCGCTACATCTCACAGAAAAAGAACTTCGGGAAATTCAACTGAGAGGGCTTCAGTGGACGGTCACACATGCTTACAACAATTCGCCGTTCTACAGGCGGAAACTGGATGAAGCCGGCGTCAAACCAGAGGACATCAAGAGCCTTGATGACATACGAAGACTACCCTTCACTACGGCCGAAGACCTTCAGGAAGGCTATCCTTTTCCGCTGAGATCCGTTCCGTTTGAAAAAATAGTGCGAGTACATGCTTCTTCAGGGACTACGGGAAAGAGAAAGATCCTGTGCTACACTCAGAAAGATCTGGACGATTGGGCAAACATGTTCGCCCGATGCTACCAGATGGCGGGACTCTCACGAACCGATCGAGTCCAGATAGCGGTGGGTTACGGCCTGTGGACTGCGGGAGTTGGTTTTCAGGCGGGCTGTGAACGTTTTGGAGCGATGGCGGTTCCCGTCGGGCCTGCCAATGCCGAGATTCACTGTCAGATGCTGGTGGATCTTCAATCTACGGTCTTTTGCGCCACAGCATCTATGGCTCTTCTCATGGCGGAAGAAATTCATCGTCGAGGCATCCGGGACAAAATTGCTCTCAAGAAAATCATCTTCGGAGCCGAACGGCACAGCGCAAGAATGAGACAGCGAATTCAGGAATTGACCGGCGCAGAACATCTCTTTGACATTCCCGGCATGACAGAGCTTTACGGTCCCGGGACGGGTCTTGAGTGCATGGCTCATCAGGGAATCCACTACTGGGCCGACTATTACATCCTTGAAATTCTGAATCCGGAGACTCTTGAACCCGTGGCGCCGGGAGAAATAGGCGAAATGGTTGTCACAACGCTTCGTAAAGAAGCTTCCCCTCTGATCCGTTACAGGACGAGAGACCTGTCGAGAGCCATTCCTGAGCCATGTCCCTGTGGAAACCCCTTTCCTCGACACGACCACATACTCGGGCGATCGGACGATATGTTCATATTCCGTGCCGTAAACATTTATCCTGGACAGATAGACTACGTTCTTTCCCAGATAAACGGCATAGGGAGCGAGTATCAGATTCACCTTTACCATCGGGAAGACGGACGAGACGTTATGGTTGTTAAGGTGGAAAGAGCACCTGAGACGCCACCCGAAAAAGACCCTGAACTGATAGAGACGATCGCTCAGTCTATACGCCGACACATCCTCGTGAGAGCAAATGTTGAAATTGTCGATTACGGAACACTTCCCAGAACCGACAGAAAAAGCAAACGTGTGTTCGATCATCGAAATCTCAACGGAAACTCGACGCAATAACAACGACGGTAGAGCCAGCCCCCGTGCCTGCCCGTAATGGGCCAACCGCGGGGGCAATGGCTTATCGTCATTGCGAGGCCACGAAGTGGCCGTGGCAATCTCATAAAAAAGAGCAATGACGAGATTGCTTCGTCGTCCGCCAGAGGCGGACTCCTCGCAATGACGAATGGGGACGTCATTGCGAGGCCGCCGCAAGGCGGCCGTGGCAATCTCTTTTTCGCCACAACAGAGAGATTGCTTCGCCCTCCGCTTCGCTTCGGGCTCGCAATGACGCCGGGGAGGGCAACAAAGAGATTGCTTCGCTCGCAATGACAAATATGAGGGCGCCATTCGTGAACGGCGGCCTCGCAATGACATATCAAAAATGGATGGATGCAGCCAGGTGTGTGGTAATATCCGTAAAATAACAACCTCTTAGCAGGAGGACTTCAATGAAAAGGCTGGCTTTAAAATGCTTGGTGGTAACGATCGCATCATCGCTAATTTTGTCCTTCGGGATCCTCTACGCTCAGGAAGCCAAGGACAAAAAGGAACCCATAAAAATCGGGGCGCTCTTTGCTCTCTCAGGACCGGCATCCTCTATAGGAACTCCAACAAAGCTCGTTGCTCAGATGGTGACGGATAAGATCAACAAAGAAGGAGGAATTAACGGTCGCCCTGTAGAACTCGTATTTGGCGATACTGAAAGCGATCCCACAAAGGCTCTCATGGTAGCCAAGAGGCTCGTTGAACAGGAGGGAGTCATTGCTCTCATAGGCCCCACCAGAACCGATAGCGGCATGGCTATCAAGCCTTACGTCGAGGAAAAAGGTATCCCCACGGTTATGACAATCGGAGGCGATCCCGTTATAGCCGGCGGAAAATTTGGAAGTTTCAGGTGGACGTTTAAGACTCCTCAGAGAACCTCCGTGGCGGTAAAGAAAGTTTACGGCTACCTCAAGAAACAGGGCATAAAAAAGGTTGCCATCATCCACGCAACGGACGGCTTCGGAAGAGACGGAATGAACTGGCTTAAAGAACTAGCTCCCGAATTCGGTATGGAAATCGTCGCACTGGAGTCTTTTGATGTCAACGACGCCGACATGACGACCCAGCTTACCAAAATCAAAGCAAGTGGAGCCGAAGCGGTAATATGCTGGACCATAGGGCCTGCCGGGGCCAAGGTGGCGAGAAACTTCAAACAACTGGGTTTTACGGTGCCTCTTATTCAGTGCCACGGCCAGCCTGATCCAAAATATATCGAACTCGCCGGCGAAGCCTCAGAAGGAACCATCATGCCCTCAACCAGACTGATGGTCGCCGAACAACTGCCCGATAACGACCCACAGAAGCCTGTTGTGCTTGAGTTCATCAGGCTCTACAAGGACGTTTACCATTACGACAAACAATATCCCATAAACACCCATTCAGGCTACGCGTGGGACGCCCTCATGCTTCTTGCTCAGGCCATGAGAAAGGCGGGGACGGATCGAGAAGCCATAAGAGCCGAACTTGAAAAGATAGACGGATACGTGGGCGTAAGCGGCATATTCCGCCTGACTCCGGAAGACCATAACGGCCTTGGAACCGACTCTCTCGTGATCGTTAAAATCGAAAAGGGCTCATGGAAACTCCTCGAACTCTAACTCATTCGCCGCCGAAGATCCTGATCATAAAGCTGAGCGCTCTTGGTGATATAGCGCACGCTCTACCAGTGGTTGATTATATAAAGCATCACCTGCCGGATGCAGAGGTTGACTGGGTGGTGGAGGAGCGATTCAGAGAACTCCTCGCCACCAGCTCTATGATCAGAAAAATCTATGCCGTGGACACCAGAAAGCTCCGCAGAAGACTTCTTTCGCAGGAGGCAGGGCGGTTTATACAGACTTTACGGCGTGATATGAAGAGTCGCCGCTACGATGTTGCTTTAGACCTTCAGGGAAACATAAAAAGTGCAATTTTTACGATGCTCTCCTCCGCTCCATACCGATACGGTTTTTCATCGGGCGAGGTGCGGGAATTTCCAAACATTTTTGCAACAAACAGGAAAGTTTCCACATCATCGGTTAGAAATATTCGGTCGAAACTGCTTACCATTGCCGCCAAGTTTCTGAAAGATTCCGGTATGACAACTACCACCATCGAAACCCACCTATCTAAACCCCTTCGATACATGATTGATGCTAATGAACAGGAACGTCAGAAGCAATTTCTGATGGCACAGGGATGGCAGGGAGAACACATTATAGGCATGGTTCCGGGAACAACATGGCAGACAAAAATGTGGCATCCCGGCAGGTGGCTTGAATTCATAGAACTTGTGCAGGCGAAGAATCTTGGAAGAATCCTTATTTTCTGGGGAAATGCGGAAGAACAGAAATTTTCCCGTGACCTCGTTTCTCTGCATCTTGCTCGCGTGCCCCGGACAAAAGCAAATCATCTTCCCACAGTCTGGAATGGCGGCGACATCAGGGCTCTAATTGCGGCTCTATCGCTCGTGAAAGTGGTTGTGGGGCCTGATACAGGCCCGGTTCACATTGCAGCTCTTATTGGAACCCCCACGGTGTCTTTCTATCGAGCAACGGAAGCGACAAGAAATGCTCCTGCGGGCGAGTTCCATTTCGCCTGTCAAAGTCCTCTACCCTGCAGTCCCTGTTTTAAGAAAACCTGTCCGGATAACAACACGTGCAGTGCTTCAATAAAGGCAGGTGATGTAGTAAACGGACTGGAAAAATTACTGGCGATGACGAGGGAACAGTAAAACTATCTAGACGGATACCTGATAAATCTGGTGAGGACGTGGTTGTAAGTGCTTTAGATTATGCCGGCAGAAGCCCGGTATTGCTGCACTACTGAAGGTCATGATAAAAACTACGGGACAGACGCTTTGGATTAAGGGAATTGTGGACTGAAAAATTTTGAAAAAATTTCTCTCAAGCCCTTATTTTTTTATGTAAGGTAAGAAACGCCCCGACTCGAGGGGATTGCGATGTGTGGCTTTAAACCTTATGGCACCTGAGGGTGTAATTAAGGCATCATGTTCAGGGCGGGAGTTGTTTAAAGATGGCAGCGATTTCTGATTCTGGTATAGCATCAAGAGGCAAAGATTTTCGGGTCGTATAAAGCGTTTTTGTCGGAAATGTTCTTTGAAAACAGAATCTTAGACTCATTTTTCGGGCGACCTCCGGGCTTTTTTGCTAATTTTGGCTAAGGTATTGAAATTACTGAATTCAGCTTTCCGAGGTGGCCCGAAAAGTACTTTTCAAGTTGTTTCAATAAGTTAGGCCCTGTTTAGATGTTGTTTAAGGGGGTAAAAATCCGGTCTGAAAATCGAGATGTGGGGGGTGGCCCGAAATTGCCTTATAAGTATTTGACTTAAGGTTACTTTTAGGGTAAGCTCTCGGAAAAGACGCCCCGACTCGAGGGGATTGCGACTGGTAAGTGCTGCCCATCTCGACGAAGTAGAACGTGTTCCTCGG
>CAZWJX010000003.1:0-8734 GCA_964634695.1 uncultured Syntrophobacterales bacterium
CGGCTGCCTTGCGGCAGCCTCGCAATGACACTCCTCTTTTTTTCGAACAGGTTCAGGGGAAATCTATCCGTTCGGGGAATCATATCTGAACGATTTCAGGAACTTCGGTTCCCGGGTAACCGAGCTTTTTAAGATGTCTAACCTGTTCCCAGCAGTCGGTATCGTGCAATTCATTCAGGCGCTTGTAATCTATGGAGGAAAAACTTGCTGCATCAACAGAAACTGCCGAGAAACCGGTGAAGACACCTACATCGGGTCCTATCATTTCAGCCTGAACCGGTCCACAGTCGCATATCGTGCTGACAGAAACCGCGAAGTTAATGAAGGCAACTTTACCGGGCTTGAACGTGCTTAATACAGCATTGGCGGCTATGGCCAGTCCTTCACAGAGTCGCGCTCTGCCTTTCAGTGTTATAACGCCTTCAGGACATGCCTGACTGCACAGAGGGCACCTCATACAGTTCGGATCGTCTATAACGACAATATTCTTTTCGGGATCGATCACGGGAATTTTCATTCGACACGCTTCTCTACAGGCTCCGCACCCCTGACAGTTTTCGGTGTTAATCTCCATGTCGACAAGCCTGTGCTGTTCAAGTTTGGATTTCTTTGACACGCCTCCCATGCCGAGGTTCTTTATTGCTCCTCCGATTCCAGCCAGAGGGTGTCCTTTAACATGCGTCACCACAATCATGGCGTCGGCTTCATACAGAGCTCCTGCAACTTCTATTTCCTTGATAAGATCAGAACCTGTCCTGACCGGAACGACATATCCCCCTTTAAGTCCGTCAGCACTGATGAAATGGCTGAAACCAAAGCCGTTAGCCAGAGCCGTTTCGTAATGATCATAGCCATTCGATCTCATTTCCGGATAATAGGTAGTCGAATCGGTCAGAAAGGGCTTACCTCCTCTCTCCCGAACGGCATCAATTATCTGCTTAACAAAAAAGGGACGAATGTAATTTGGATTGCCCAGTTCACCAACATGAAGCTTTATAGCCACAAGATCGTTTTTTTCCACTACATCAAAAGTCCCGGCTTTTTCATAAAGCTTCTTCGTCTTTTTCAGCATGTTAGTGAAAGGATCCCATTTAGCCATGAATACTTCATTGTAGTCCATCTTCCCCTCCTTCTTGGAGTCTCACTTTAACGCTGTGGAACCAGGATAACCTTACGCTCTCCTTCATGGATCCATCCAAGCCGTTCTCGTATTACCTTCATTTTACATTTTGGGTCATCTTTGAATTGTTTTATCTGCCTGTAAAGCCGATCATTTTCCCTTTCTATCACTCCAATATTCTGATTCAAAACCATAAGCTGGCTCTTCTTGTTAAGGTATCCTTTTACTCCGGTAGGCGATGAAAAAATGCCATAGAACAAAAGGCCGGCAATGAGCAGAGTGCCTGACCAGAAAAATAGATTTAATCTGGAATGCCGATTCATAGGATCACTAACCTCTGGCTATTTCCGGAATTTTGACGGACGGGAAAAGAGATGGGTCAGTGTGAGGAAGGAAAAGAGCGCCACGGAATTCGTGAATGAGTTCCACGTTGACATTAAGTTCCACATAAGTCAGCTTGGAACATATTTCTTCTATGTCATTAAAGAGATTCCGGTTAAGAAGAAGCATTGAAGCACCCTTTCCTGACGTATTTCCAAGAGGGACGAATTTTTCTATAGGTATGTCGGGCAACATTCCTATACGTATAGCCATCATGGGATCAATGTGGTTTCCAAAGGTGCCGGCAACATAGAAACGATCAACGTCGTGAATATCCAGTCCTACCTTTCTTGCTATGATGTTAAGTATGGTATACATAGCCGCCTTGGATTTCAAAAGTATGCCGATGTCAATGTCCGTTACAATGAGATCTTTGCCATCGGCAGTCTCGTTAGAAAAGGCTACAATGAATCCTGTTCCGTCAGGAGTTTGAACAATTCTCGGGCTTTCAATCCTGGTATTTATTTTTCCCTGTATGGTCAGAAACCCGGCCTGAAACATTTCGGCAATGAGATCAATAAGACCGGATCCACAGATGCCGACAGGTTTTTGATCTCCTATCGTATGGTAAGAAAGCTCCAGAGTTTCGGGATTTATACGCACTCGATCGATTGCGCCCGGCGCCGCCATCATGCCTCGTTCCACGACTCCCCCTTCCAGCGCAGGTCCTGCCGCTCCAGCACAGGCAATAAGCCAGTCCTTATTTCCAAGCACCACCTCGGCATTGGTTCCAACATCCACAAATACCGAAACAAGCTCCTGACGATGCATCCCCGATGAAAGTATACCGGCGACGGCATCTCCACCAAAATACGATCCAACATTCGGGAATACGTATACGATTGCGTCAGGATGTAACTTAAGACCCAGCTCTTGAGCTCTGAACAGGGGAAAGGTGTTGGCAACCGGAATGTAAGGTTCCCGGCAAATGTATGAAGGGTCTAGACCCAGAAAGAAATGGCTCATCGTAGTATTTCCAGCGACGGTCATAGCGTATATACGATTTGAATTGAGACCAAGATCCCTCGTAACAGTTTCAATGACCTCATTAAATGCTCCAATAAGAAGACTCTGGAGTTCTTTAAGCCTTTCGGGCGTTGAAGCATAGTTTATGCGCGTTAATATGTCTTCACCAAAGGGGATCTGAGGATTCGAAATGCTCGTTTCGTAAAGAATCTTGCAAGAAAACATATCAACCAGATAAAAGGCGATTCTGGTTGTTCCAAGGTCAAAAGCGGCACCCAACGGTCTACTGTCCATATGCTCGCACGAACCATGAATAATATCAATTAGATCCCAGCCATCTCTTACATAGGCGATGATGGCTATCCCCGAAAAGTTTCCCTTTCGGAGCTTCGTTCTTATGTTTTTTATTCTTTCAGGCGACACTCCGTGATAGGTGAAAGGTTCAAATCCCCTCTTCCTGAGATACTTGATCATACGATCCCAATCAGCCGTGTTGTCACTGAGACTGGGTTTTTCCAGTTCAAAAGGCTCTGCCACCACAATGGGCAAGCATTCTCCGGGCAACTGGTAGACTTCCGACATAATCAACTTCTCCCCTATGAACTAACACGATTCCCACCGAATAGGCCGACACCTGACAATGTTTACCATAAATTCGACGATTCCCATAGTGAGAAACGGCGAAAGAGAAAAAGGGAAAACCTCATCCAGCATTTGAAGAGTCTTTTTCACGATATCCGATGGCTCGATGTTGGTCCCTTCACAGCGCCAGGATTCCCCGTGAAGAGGATGGCAGAAGCGAGGTGAACTGAAGCTAACATGCATTCTGCATACAAGTGGGCGAAAGTCGTAGATCAAACAAAGCTTAGAAGTTTTATCCAGAAAGGGACAGGCGATAAGTCTTTTTGAGTATCTTTCAAGGATAGTCTCTTCTGAAATTCCTGTTTTTGTCGAGTTCGCCAATTCTAAGAAATCCAGAGAAAGGTTTTCACAGCTATTTAGCAATGATTTCAAGAACAATGTATTCGCCTTTACCTGACAGATTCCTTCGTAAAGGTACAGATACTCTAAGGTCGATAATCCGTAAGGGATCTGGTAACAACAGAAAAAACAACCTATCCTGCATTGCACTTTGCGATGATCTTTATGAAAGGCAAGGTAGGCCCGACACGATTCATCGAACAACCGGAAAAATCTGGTCAGAAGTCTTTTTACTCCTATAGGAAGCCCGCCGGTGATATGCAGATTCGACAGGCTATCTCCATAATCGGCTTTTATTTTTTGCAGTATGTAAACCAGACTTTGCTGAAGACCGCTCAGGTCTCCATCATCCATGGGGTTTCACTCTTGATTAGGTTTATTTGTTCCCAGACTTCTTTCTTCTTGACACAGCTTTCAAATTTTTCCTAATGTAATTTTGATTCGAAGTAAACGAAAATACGAAGGAAAATTTTTATTCCTCTGTAGCGATGTGATCAGAATTGAGGCAGGGCAAGGGCGCTTTCAAAAATTTAGCATGCAGTGTTTAGGAATAAGATAAAAGATTGTTTTTCCAAAAGTGTAATTCGTCGAAATCTTATTCTTTTTGCTTTGGTTAGAAGGTATAGATTTCTCTTGAACCCTTAACGGAGAACAAAGATGAGAGAGTTGAAAGATCTGGTAGCCGTTATTGCCAAAGCCCTAGCTGAACATCCCGAGAAGGTGGATGTAAGAGAGATTGAAGGACAGAACACTTGTGTTATCGAGTTAAGAGCTGCTAAAGAGGACCTTGGAAAGATTATAGGTCGTGAAGGTCGTAATGCTCATGCAATTCGCACTATTCTCAATGCGGCCGCTACTAAACTTAAGAAGCGTGCGGTCCTAGAAATTATAGAATGACGCGCACTTTTACCGGAACAAATAACACGCCTCCTCATCCCCATGAGGCTGAAAGGGATGAGGAGTGCTCTTATCAATTTCCTTGTTTCGGTGATCCTGATAAGGTAGCCAGAAGAAATTCTGAAGGTATAATAGAACCAAATCAGGAGTGCGTTGGGTGCAATGTTATCTCCGAGTGCCTCAAGAAGGCTCTCATTAAACAAGGAATCTTAAGTCCACCGCTTCGGGAAAGGCGGCCCGTTAGCAAATTGTTAGGTTTCCTGCACAGATGGTCTGAAAGGAAGCTAAATCGTTAGACTAGATTGATTGCTCGCTTTCCCAAAGAACGGTGGTTTTTTATTTCGCTAACCAACAATCCAGACTGTCTTGTCAGATGCCATCTGAAGCACTTTACTGCTAACTCGCCCCAGAAAGAATTCTTCGATTTTGGAGAGCCCTCGACGTCCTACCACTATAGTTCCACACTGACGTTTCCTGGCTTCCTCCACAAGTGTTGCCGCTCTACTGTAAGCTCCTGAAATGATTTCTGTCTCAATTCTTTTGCGTCTGATACCCGCATCTTCCAAAACCTTTCTGGCTTTTTCAAAGGTATCCCCCATCTTTGCCCTAACTTCCTCCATGTGTTGCTGTTCAACTCGCCTCATCCATTCCACTCGCTCATCAGGCACAAAGAACGGATCGTAACTAACAGTAAGAAGCTCCAGTGCTCTCACCACATGAATCAGATGGATTCTCCATTCCGGTCGGTCTCTTCCGCCCATTATGGACGCTACATATTGCACGGCTTTCATAGATTCTTCAGAAGGGTCAATCCCCACCAGTATGCCCCTGTCCTCAGCCTTCTCGCCCACAACCCACAGAGGAACATTTGTAAGCCGCGAAAGAACCTTCGATGCTATGCTTCCTATGATCAGTTCTTTAAGTTTGCTTGCACCTCGCCGCCCTACAACCAGAGCTTTGTAACCTTTCTGAGCTTCGAAAACGATATCCCGGGCGGTTCCAACCTGCCGCTGTTGAACCAGAATATGGATGCGTTCTCTTGGAATTCCATGCTGAACGAGAATATCCGCCAGTTTTTCCATCTCGGCTTCAACGGCCTTTCTCTGAGCAACGTTCCAAGCCTGCATCATTTCCGGCTTATAGCTGACCAGAGGGCTACTCTCCACATCCCAGAAACTCTCCGGAAGGGGGCTCATGATATGTAGAATTGTTACGGGAAGATTACTATCAGCACCTAATACCTTACCGACGTAATCAACGACCTTATAAGCCCATTCGGACACATCAACTGCTACAAGAACTCCCCTCTCATCCATTATTTTCCTCCCTTGTTTTATTAGTTACCATTCAGGGCTTCAAAGGAAACAGAATCAAGATTTATTCTGAGCTCGCATTCCCCGCCACTACTTCGGCTTATACTAAAGCCCAGTTTTCTTCCTAGAGCTAACATCTGAGCATTTTCCGGCAGGACTATACCGAAGACTTCTCTAATGCCTCGTTCTTTTGCAATTCTTAGACACTTTCTGAGAAGTTCCGCCCCAATACCTTTACCATGCCACGGATCGCCTACAAGAACAGCAAATTCCGCCTCATCTTTATCGGGGCCGTAGATAATCCTCGCCACTCCAAGCATTCGTTCATCATGACTTTCCTTATCGATCGCAACGAGAGCGATCTCACGGTCGTAATCTATTTGAGTAAACCGAACCAGCAATGAGTGAGGAAGAGCTTTCAGAGGACGGAAAAATCGAAAATATACGCTGGTCGGCGAAAGAACTTTGAAAAGCTCTTCAAAAAGAGGTGCATCTTCAGGGCGAACAGGGCGAATGAAGATTTTGACCCCACCTGAAGTTTCCACATTCCATTCATATTGATCTGGATAGGGGCTAATTATTAGATGCATTGGTGGTTTCACATCAGATTTTTCCAGAATCATTCTGGCGTCTGCTATGATTGGTTTCCCATCTCGCACGATGACAGGGTTCATGTCCAGTTCCAGTATTTCGGGAAAGTCGGTCACGAGGTTAGCCAGACGGATGAGAAGCTCTTCAAGCAGTTCAAAATCGGCCGGAGGGCGTCCCCGATAGCCTCTGAGAAGTCTGGATACTCGAGTTTTTTCAATAACCAATCTGGCCAGAGCCCGGTTCAAAGGCGGAATACCTATGGCTCGATCTTTTAATATTTCAGCAAAAATGCCACCCCAACCGAAGAGCACAACAGGGCCAAAGAGAGGATCTTTCTTCGCTCCCACGAGGATTTCGTAATCGTAATTCTGTATCATCGTCTGGATGGTTACACCCTCTATATGAGCATCCGGTTTATATGCTTTTACTGAAGCCATGATGGCATCAAAAGCTTCGGCAACATCATCTTCTGTCACAAGATTAAGCCTCACACCACCGGCGTCCGTTTTGTGAAGCACATCAGGCGATGATATTTTCATGACGAACGGAGGCTCCAGACTTTTTGCAAGGCTACAGGCTTCCTCTTTGGTTCTGGCAAGCTCGATCTTATTTACAGGAAACCCATAGGCGCGAAGAATAGCCATAGAGTGCCGTTCCCCTACCCTGCCGCCGTACTTTGCAAGACCTTCGTCAATCAGCCGGGCTGTCTCTTCTCTATCGAAGGTAAGAAATCTGGAAAATCTGGGCGGAATTTGCTGAATGGCTTCAAGAGTTTTAGCATAGTCATGGAGGTATTTGAATGCTTTCACGGCTTCTTCCGGCGTGTCGTATGTTGGAATGCCAGCTTTGTTAAGGATCGCTCTGCCCGGAAGCACATCGTGTCCCCCCATCCAGCATGTGAGCACAGGCATGTGGCGGCGGATTACGGTTTTTGAAAGCGTTTCGGCAACACCAACAGGATCTGTCATCGCCTGAGGCGTCAAAATCACAAGAATGCCATTGGCATCATGGAAATGTAAACACACCTGAACTGCTCTGTTATATCGTTCAGGGGTGGCGTCCCCGAGTATATCAATGGGGTTTCCCCGGCTCCAGCATCGCGGAAGAAAGCTGTCAAGTTCCTGAGCAACGTCAGGCCCTAGCTGAGCAAGTTCAAGGCCGTTATCGGATATGGCGTCGGCCGCCATAACACCAGGTCCCCCAGCATTGGTTATCACGACAAGCTTTGGACCGGTGGGACGAGGCTGTTTGGCAAGAAGTTCAGCGCACCCGAAAAGATCACCAATATCTTTCACTCTTACAATGCCGGCTCGCTCAAAGGCGGCATCATAAAGGACATCTTCTCCCGCCATGGCTCCCGTATGGGACGACGCTGCCTTCGCTCCGGCCTGGCTTCTCCCTGCCTTCAAAACAACTATTGGCTTCACTCTGGAGACTGACCGAGCTGCGCTCATGAATTTTCTTATGTTTGTGAGTCCTTCCATGTAAATCAGAATACTGCTTACTTTTGCATCATTGCCGAAATAATCGATAAGATCCCCGAAATCTACGTCCAGCATCGAACCGATACTTACGAAGTAGCTGAAACCGATCTTCTCCTCAACTGCAAGGTCTAGAATAGCCGTGCAAAGAGCCCCGCTCTGAGAAATAAAAGCTAACCTTCCGGACGCCGGCATATGGGAGGCAAAACTTGCATTAAGGTTGCGATCGGGGCAAATTACTCCTAAACAGTTCGGCCCTATAAGTCGAATTCCATTTGCTCTGGCGACTTCTCCTATACGTTCTTCCAGAGCAAGTCCTTCCGATCCGGTTTCTCTTCCTCCGGCAGAAAGAATAACAGCCCCCCTTACACCCATCTCGCCGCAATCTTTAAGAATTGCCGGAACTTCTTCTATAGGCGTAGCTATGATGGCAAGATCTACAGTGCTCCCAATCTCCCTGACGGAGGGAAATGCCTTCAGACCAAATATTTCTTTTCTTCTATGATTAACAGGATAGACCGCACCGGGAAAGTTAGCTTCGAGAAGATTCTTCATTACAGATCGTCCAACAGCACCATCTCGCTCTGTAGCTCCTACCACTGCTATACTTTGCGGTTTGAAAATGGCGTCGAGTCCTCTAATTCCCATAGTCATTCACCTTTCTTGCTATAACCACATTTACCATTTACGACCGATCGATGTTTCCTGAGTGAAATGTAAAACACCGTGTCCCGCTTTTCCTGCGATGATTCAACCCATGCTTTACCTCCATGTTTTCTGGCAACTTCGGATATTATAGCCAACCCCAGGCCGGATCCCTCTTCTTTTGTTCTTCCCCTTCTAAATGGTTCAAATATAGTTTCAACAAGATGAGGTGGAATCCCGACCCCATTATCCCGCACGCCTATAATCCAGAATTCAGGCGTTTCTTTCACTTCTATTGTGATCCGGGAAAGGTTGCTTCCGCCGTGTTTGAGGGCATTATCAACCCGATTTCTCATGGC
>CAZWJX010000003.1:8744-12073 GCA_964634695.1 uncultured Syntrophobacterales bacterium
CCGTTTTGCACAACAAGAGTGACACCCTGCTTTTCAAGTCTGCTTTTGAATTCTGATTTGATGGTTTCCACAATATCGGCAAAGGAGAAAAATTGCGGTTCTTCGACTGTCTCTCGAGCGGAAATGTAGCTATTGATACATTCCACGAGGCTTACAATTTCTTCAGCAGCTTTCATAATCTGCCGGCAGTAGAGCTGAGCCTTTTCCGGAAGCGTCTCGCCGTATTTTTCTACGAGACGCTTTGAGAGTCCATAAAGCCCTATAGCAGGACTTTTAAGGTCGTGACTTACAGAGTAGGCAAAGAACTTGATGGTTTCCTTTCTGTCTTCCAGCAGTCTGATCTTTTCATTCAGTTCTTCGTAAAGACGAGCGTGAGCTATTGCGACTCCAATCTGATGCCCCATGAGAAAAAGTAGTTCCATTTCTTCTCGGGAAATCATGATGTCCCGCATGGACCCAAGATTAACAACGCCTTCCACTTTGCTCATTACAACAAAAGGAACACAATAAATGATTTTCAGTCCTTTACTCTGGAGTAACTGGGCCCGTGCCTTATCTTCCAGTTCCTCTACTCTATAGGCAATAAAGGATCTAAGTTCTGCGGCTTTTCCCGTAACCCCCTGCCCTACCTGGATTCTTTCAAGTCCTGAAATATCGATGCCTTCATAACCGGCAAGACAAAAATCCCCTCGCTCAGGATCGAAGAGGTAAATACGGCCGGCGTCAAGTCGAAACTCTCGAAGAAGTATCTTTAAGCTGTCGTTTATAATCTCTTTCAGACTCCTCGCCTGGGAGAGATAGTTGCTTAGCAAAATCAAGCGGCCGAAAGGTTTTTGCTGATCCACCAATTTATCGAAGCAAAGAAACACCTGGTTTTGAATCATTCATGCCTCCTAATTAATATTTTAATCCAGATCAGGCATGAAAACTTTGCAAAGTTTCTGGAGATCGGCGAGCATTTTTGCACGGTAATGGGCAACTGACTGGGGATCTGTCATGACCATGTCCAGTTGACGCGTATGAATAATCAGATATCCCAGAACGCGGAGGACATCTTCCATTTCTTCGATATCTCTTCCTTCAATTCTGGCAGAAAGAGCATCCCCGTTTACAGTGCAACGAAACCGCCAGAGGTCTAACAAGTCGGCTATAAACTTTGCTCTGAGGATTCGACGATCAAGACTTGCGGCTCCACCTTTGAAATGAAAACTGGCATAATTTTCTCTTGTTCTTTCGCTGACCAGAGCCTCGACTTCCGAAAAATGATAACCGAACCTGGACTGAAGTGAACAGAAATTACGGGAAATCATAAAATAGTTCTTCACAGCCATATTGGAAGAAACGGCGGGATCAAGGCTCGGATTTAAGGTCGACTCTGCGAGTATCGAAAGAAACCCCTTAGCCTCAATCGGCGGAGGCCCAGCCCATGGGACAGCCATCATTCCCTCCCAGAGCGCTTTCATAGGAATGGAAGCAATATCTTCAATTTTCACATACTTTGCGTCAGGAGCTACAGCGCCGAGATGAAAACCGTCATCGAGATCCAGCACCCAGAACTGCATTTTTTTCTCGCTAACAAGCCGCCTGGCAGCTTTTTCCGAGAATTTAAACTCTGTCCCGAAACGAAACATTTCTCTCACAGACATTTCGTGACAGAAGCGTGTGATGTCATGATAAGTCCTGCATTTTTCAGGCTTGAAGTCGATCGAATCGGGATCGGTCAGATACAGAGGAACAATCAACCGGGACACTTTGTAGAGGACTTTATATACCGGTGTATCAAGCATCACAGGTTTTTGCTTTGATCTTTCCTCAAGGGTTACTGCGTTGAGTCCCTTCAAAACCATTCTCCTGTCAGCATCGACGGTAATTTCGTCGCCTTCCTTTAGAATTCTGGTTGCGCCAGTCATACCGAATATGGCCGGAATGTTAAATTCTCTCGCCACATTGGCAAGATGGCCCGCGATATTTCCCACCTCTGTTATAACGGCAGAGGCTCGGCCAAGAAGAGATGCCCATCTGGGAAGAGCCAGTTCTGTAACGAGGACAGCTCCATCTGGAAACCTTAAAGCATCCGCATCCCGTTTTACGATAAAAACTCTGCCAGAAGCCACTCCGGGGCTCGCCGTTACTCCACCATTAAGAATAACCCTGTTATCTTCCAGAGGCTCATGTATTTTTAGCTCTTCACCGTTTTTTTTCTGTAACTGAATCCGAAGAGGGCGTGTCTGGAGAATTACGAAAGAACCATCCTTGGTTAAAGCCCATTCTATGTCCTGCGGTTGTTCATAATGACGTTCTATGGAAATAGCGATTCTGGCCAGAGCCCTGAGTTGATCTTCCGTGAGAGAAGGCATGTCCCATTGATGAGGAGGCATTTCCACTCTAGCAACGCCTTCCTCGTATAGTGGAACATAGGCAACATCCTTAATGGCTAGATTCCTGGAAACAAGCTCAAAAGGTTCATCTCTGGATATGACAAATAAATCGGCTTCCAGCGAACCATCTACAACAGGTTTTGGCAGCCCCCATACGGAATGCACAAGAAGACAATTCCGTTCCGGTTCAACAGGACTTCTCGTGTAAACAACCCCTGAAGCCACAGGATCGATCATCACAAGACATCCCACGCACATGGCAACGTCTTCATCCCTTATTCCAAAGCGAAACCGGTAAGTCATGGCAGGAAGCCCATACATACTCGCGACTACTTCTTTGTAGGCTTGAACAACATGGTCTGGATGAACGTTAAGTATAGATCTGTATTGGCCTGCAAAGGAATGTCCCAGAGTATCTTCTCCCAGAGCACTACTTCTCAGGGCAAAAGTTACCGAAGGGCCGTATCTTAAAAGTAACTCATCAAGCTGGCATACAATGGCATCTTCTATTTCGTCCGGAATTGGTGAATTCAAAATCAACTGTTGAACGGATGAACTCAGGTGGAAGAAATCGTCAATCGATTCCGTAACGGTCTTCTGGATAAGCCTGTTTATTTCTGAAATGAGATCGTTATGCAGGAGAAATCTTCTATAAGCTTCGGAAGTAATGACGAAACCATCCGGCACTTTAATACCGAGGACGTGTCTGAGTTCTCCCAGATTAGCCATTTTTGGACCTACAAGGTCTATAACATCACGGTTCACTGCATCCATTGGAATTACAGGCGGTGCTCCTCGAAGTTTGGTCTCTACCTGTAGGTTTTGACTTATCTGGTCCTCAATCTCGTGGAATCTGGAATACAATTTAGAGTATTTCTGCGAGGAAAGATTGTTCAGATATTGAATCATCTGAAAAACGCTTGCACTTATCCTTGTAACACGGGATCGTAT
>CAZWJX010000003.1:12083-13260 GCA_964634695.1 uncultured Syntrophobacterales bacterium
GTCATACCAAAGGGCTTATCGCCCCTGAGAGCTTCCTCGATCTCCGTCATTATCTCTAGGGATTTGTTATTTGCATTCAGTAACAGCTTGAAATTGTGATATCTGTTCTGGAAGATGAGCCTGATCTCTTCGGCACTGTAATTTTTTTTCTTTTCCTTATCTGATCGTTTGAACAAGTTTTTCAAAAATTTCACGGATGATCCCTGCACAATGATTTTAGTTTAGTTCCCAAACTATGCCCCGAAACTTAGGAACTGCGTTTTACGGCTTCATGAATTTTTTCGATCAACACTTCAAATTCACATGGTTTCATCAAATAGTCATAAGCGCCACAGGACATTCCTTCCTGAGCGGCTTGTTCCGAGCCATGACCTGTTATCATTATAACGGGCATTTCAGGATCCATTTTCTTAAAAATTTTAAGGACCTCTATGCCGTTCATGTCCTCCATTTTCAGATCCAGCACTGCCACATCAAAAGACGCTCTCCTGAGCTTTTGTATAGCCTCAGTCCCGCTGTGAGCCACTTCAACCTCAAAGTTTCTCTTTTCCATTCTTCTTTTCAACACATCTGCGTAAGCCACCTCATCGTCTATAATCAAAACTCTGAGAGGTTTCATTTCCGGTTTTTTTTCGCAAAACTGCATCTAATGTCTCCTTCCTTCACAACAGGATTGTTTATTTTCCATCGTGGAGATCGCTTTCATGGGACATTAATCCACCTTAAAGCTGTTAGGCGTTTCAACCGGAGGTAGCCACACTCTAAATGTCGTCCCTTTACCAAGTTCACTTTCCACCTCAATGTTTCCACCCGCCTTTTTGATTATGCCGTAGCAAATGGAAAGCCCCAGACCTGTTCCCTTACCCACAGGTTTTGTGGTGAAAAAGGGATCGAAAATACGAGGCATGATGGACTTTGGAATTCCAGGTCCAGTATCACTAACCTCAAGCACAACCCAGTCATTTACAAATTTGGTGGATAAAGTGAGTACTCCTCCACCTTGCGTCTCCATAGCATCAATGGCGTTGTTGACAAGATTGAGAACTAACTGTTGCATTTCGGTAGGAGAGATTGCAACCATAGGAAGATCCTTTGCTAGGTTACGTTCTATTTTCACCTTGGCATAATGAGCCCTCTGCTCACATAGAATTGTAACCTCATCAAGCAACACGTTTAG
>CAZWJX010000003.1:13270-25482 GCA_964634695.1 uncultured Syntrophobacterales bacterium
AAACACGTCTTTCGCCTGTGTCACTTCGTCGAGCAAAGGTAAGAAGCTTATGGGTAATTTCTCTGCACCGAGCACCTTGAGTTTTAATCTGTTTTACGGATTTACTGATTTCCTGATAAACTTCACTCTCTTTATCCGACAAGTCTCTGAGGCAGTCTTCAATCCATCCTGCCTCTTCAACCATTATGGCAACCGGATTATTAATTTCATGAGCTATACCTGCCGCCAGTTCACCAAGAGCTGCAAGTTTTCCTGCTTCGATAATTTGTTCATTCATTGCGTCTTTTTCGCGATCCACCTGCTTGATTCTTTCAACAAGTCGATTGGATAGTTTCCAGGACAAAGCAACTATCAGCAAACTGCTCGCAAGAATTATAATCACAACGATCGTCCGAGCTCGATAAATCTCTTTGAAAACCTCCGAATCCAGTTGTTTGTAAATAAGAGCCCAGGAATTCATCTTCAGGGGAGCAGCCACAAAAATGGTGGGATTTCCCATTATGTCTTCTTTTGTAAAAAAATATGTCGATTTCTTTCCTATAAGTGTTTGCCCTGATGTAAGGTCAGATCCAATACTTATTGGCACATCACCATGACCAGAATAAACCAAACTTTTATCTCCGTGCGAATTCGAGAAAACCCTTTCGGCGATGGATTTCAGGAATTCACTTGAATAAGACGATTTGAGAGATGTTTGTGGATTACCGGACTTACTCAGTATAAAAGCTTCTCCCGTTTCAACTACTTTTATGTTTTCCACTATTTTAGTAAAGGAAGCAAAATCTATAGTGGAGCGTAGAATCCAGAAATTATCGCCATCCTTTATCTTGACGGCAATAACAAAGTGAGGAAGTCCTCGCAATCCCAAAAATACATCACTTATGACATAAGGTTGTTCAGTGGCCTGTTTGAACCAATCGGCACTTCCGTAATACGCTGCACCGAGATAAAAAGGACCGGCATAGGCTAACTGAATGCCGTCATTTCTTATAAGGCCTAAATCAACAAAAACACCCCCGTAGGAAGATTGCAAATTCATCAGAATATGGGATAAGTTATTGGGATTCGCCAGTTCTTTCACACTGTATGAAGTAGCAATCATTTGCACCGTTGACCGGCTATTGCTCAAGAAAACATCTATGTTCTGAGCGTGTTTCTGGACTAGTTCGGAAATATAATCTTCCACCTTAGATTTGTATGAGGTGTGAAACAGATAGCCTGTAATCAGAGCTATGAAAATTACGGGTACAAGAGACATAAATGCTATGGTAAAAAAGACTCTGTTTCTTAGTTGAGTGTAATATCGAGGTTCATGCATAAGGCTTCAACACTCCTTGACAAATTGACCAGTCCGTAAAGTCTCATCACCCAAAAACTGCCTGCGTCACTTCCAAAACACAGTTTACAAAAATTGTTTAAGGCAATACCTATGCCATTGTAGTTATCTTACGCACTTTGCTGGATTAGTTGGTGGATAGAATCGTTTGTAAAGTTAAATTTGTGCTTAAGGCAGCCATACCAGCGAATGTTCGATATTTTTACATGATGCAAAAAACTTTTATACGGCCGGAGATAAAGAGATCCGGATCACTCTTTAAACTTAAACAAATCTATCGGGTAATGTTTAACATAGACTTACCAGGAATTCTGCAATGGAGGTATATTTTTTGCCAACACGAGTCACGAACCGTCTCTGTCATATCAGGAAGGGATGCCCCTACAATTATAGGAGATTTAAGAGGACATTAGTATGTCGATAGTCTCATGGATAAGTCGTATATTCAAAAATCGAGAGAGCGAAAGAGTAAAGTATTCGGAAACCTTCCGGATAAAATACCAGAACTTCAGGGAACTTCTGGATTCCAACACGGAAATGGCAAAAATAATTTCAGAAATAGAAGAAAAGCTCGATGGAAAAACCATATTCGGAATGACTCACGTGAGATCCCTCGCCACCAGAGCCATTTTCCACAGTCTCAGAATGATCGATCGACTTAATAATTTATCCAACGGCCATTACCCAGAGCTTTACGCCATCCATGAAAACATCCAGAACCAAATAACCGAAATACTAGAAGAGCCCCGAGAAGGCCCAGGATCCGTATGGATTCTTCCTTATAGCCGAATTTCCCGCGACCTTATCGATAGAGTAGGAGGAAAAAATGCAAATCTAGGTGAGATGTATTCAAAACTCGGGCTTCCTATACCGCGAGGATTTGCCATAACCGTAGATGCCTTTAAATTTTTCATGGACGCCAACGACCTTAGAAACGAATTAAACAATAGTCTTATGGAAACCAATATTGAAGATCCAGCATCTATTGAAGAATCAATTGAGATTATACAGAGCAAAATCATAATGGGAACCGTGCCCGACGATCTGGCTCAGGCCATTCTTGATGCTTACGATGAACTCGCTGTCACCATTGGAAAACCGGTAAATGTTGCTTTGCGAAGCAGTGCGATAGGCGAAGATGGTGACATTTCATTTGCAGGACAATATGTATCGTTGCTTAATGTCTCAAGAGACCAGCTCTTGCGGTCATATCGCTTCGTAATTGCCAGCCTTTACACTCCCAGAGCAATAGCCTACCGATTCCGAATGGGAATAGATGACTCGGACTGCGCCATGAGCGTTGGATGTCTTGAAATGGTGCCTTCTAAAGCAAGCGGTGTGTGCTATTCGCGAGATCCATCCAATCCAGAATCTAAAGACGTGGTCATCAATGCTTCATGGGGACTGGGATCTTACGTGGTTGACGGAGTTGTTTCTCCTGACACATACAGAGTAAGCCGAAATCTAACAATTTCTGAAATCAATATATCTGATAAACCGATAAAGCTCGTCCCGAACCCCGACGGAGGATTGCTGGAAGTTCCTGTGGAAGAAAACTTGCGTCGGGCATCTTGTTTATCAGAACAGCAGATTCAGCTTCTAGCCGAATATGCCTTAAGGCTGGAAGAACATTATCATTGTCCTCAGGATATTGAATGGGCCCTTGATCCGGACGACAGACTTGTTTTACTTCAGGCGCGGCCGCTTCGTCTTGTCACGAACAATTATAAAAGCTCTCTGATAAAGATTCCCGACGAATACCCTGTGATTTTGCAGGGCGGCGCTGTAGCCTGTCCCGGCATCGGAAACGGACCCGCTTTTCATGTGGAATCAGACGAAGATCTTCACAGAGTGCCCCACGGTGCAGTTATTGTTGCTCATCATTCCTCGCCCAAATTTGTCATAGTCATGGACCGCATCAGCGCAATTGTGACAGATGCCGGAAGTATTACCGGACACATGGCTTCGGTAGCCCGGGAGTTCAAAATCCCGACCATACTCGATACTAAAGTAGCCACAAAAATTATACCACATGGCGAAGAAATCACGGTAGACGCTTTTAATGCAAAGGTTTACAGAGGATCACTTCCAGAACACCTTAAAGAACTCATAGTGGACGTTTCTAAAGAACATACTCCAATGAAAGGCACCCCTGTTTACAAAACTCTGGAAAAAATCGCCCGGTTTATTGTGCCTCTGAATCTCACCGATCCGCAGTCACCGAATTTTACCCCCGAAGGTTGTAAAACGCTTCATGACATTATGCGGTTTGTTCACGAAAAATCTTATCATGAAATGTTCAAATTAAGCGACTCCCTGAGCTACGACGAAGGCGCGGCTTACCGGCTCGAAGCTCCCATCCCTCTTAATCTTTACGTTATCGACCTCGGCGGTGGTCTTATGCCGGAAAAAATCAAAGGACAAAACGTGCCGGTTGAAGCCGTTGTTTCGGTCCCTTTCAGTGCTTTACTCAGGGGTATGTTACACGAAGCTTTTCTAAAGCCGGCCCCACGCCCAGTAGAGTTGGGCGGTTTTTTTTCGGTTTTGAGCGAACAGATGCTTTCAAACCCTTACCAGATGGAGCGTTTTGGGGATCGGAGTTATGCGATCATCTCCGATAAATACCTCCATTTCAGTTCTCGAGTAGGCTATCATTTCGCTATTCTTGACACATATTGCGGACAGACGATCAATAAGAACTACATTACTTTTTCTTTCAAGGGTGGAGCTGCCGATGACGTGAGAAGGAACAGGCGAGCCAGGGCTATAGGAAGGATTTTAAAACTTCTCAACTTTTCCGTCGAAGTGGTAGCAGACCGGGTTGAAGGAAGACTTCAAAAATATGAAAGAGAGGTCATAGAAAACGCGTTAGATCAACTAGGGCGCCTTCTTCAATTCACACGCCAGATGGATATGCTCATGTCTTCGGAAGGAATGATAGAAATCGTGGCTCAGGCTTTCATGAAAGGCATATACGACATAACAGAGATCAGAGAGCTATAAATGAAGGCTTGAATGCCAATAGGTTTTTTACCCCTCATGCACGAAACCTCATTGCTGGTTGACGCAGCCGCAATTTTCTTACAATTGAAAGCCTTTACCGGCCACCTGTAAAAAACAGGCTAGTCTTCCTTCGTCATTGCAAGTCCACCGAAGGCAGGCGTGGCAATCTCTTTCTAGGTATTTAGCTAAAGTATTTGCAACGTATAAAAAATTGTAGTGTAAAAAGCGTGATCCACACTCAATGATTTCTACGCAACGCTTTGACAAGTTTCGGCTAGCATCTTCTAATATGTTTCCAGAAGTGAGCCAGGTAAAAGCCGGCCGAAATATACCCCAAGACGAGCGAGATCCAGAGGAAAACCGTTCCGGTGATTTCAAGAATGCGTTGAATGCTCGGAACATAAGCCACAAAGCACAGCATAGAAACAGACTGGAAAATCATCTTGTTTTTTCCCAGCGTGCTGGCTTTGAGGATAATACCTTGAGACGCCGCTATAGATCTAAGGCCGGTAATAATAAGTTCCCGCCCCACAATGAGAAAGACCACCCATGAAGGCACCTTTCGAAGAGGGATAAGCATTATAAACACGGCAATCACCAGAAGCTTATCGGCAAGCGGATCCAGAAGCTTTCCTATAGATGTTTCCAAATGTTTCCTTCTTGCAAGAATGCCATCAAGGTAGTCGGTAATTAAAGCAAAAAGACACGTAAAAAAAACCAGATGAAAGGCAACAGGACTAACAGGGGGATTAAGGGCAATCAGAACTACAGGAACAGCACCAATCCGAAAATAAGTTAGCACGTTTGGAAGATTTAAAAGATCCTGTCTGCCTCCTTGCGAATTAAACATTGGAACAACGCCGACCTCTACGGCATAGCCTTATAGTGTGAATAATACTGAAGCACACGCTGAATATACTGGCGTGTTTCCTCATAGGGAGGGACCCCTCCATACTGTTTAACGGCATTAGGACCAGCATTATAGGCCGCAAGAGCAAGCACAAGATTGTTATCAAAAAGTCGGAGCATCTCCTTGAGATACCCTATACCACCCCTCAGGTTTTGAACCGGATGGTAAGGATCCTGCACACCCATGTCCATGGCAGTTCCGGGCATGAGCTGCATAAGTCCCATAGCTCCTTTCGGCGAAGTAGCCAAAGGATTAAACGCCGACTCCGCTTTTATAACGGCCTTTACAAGCTTTGGATCCAGCCCATGTTCGGAAGCCAGATTGTTAATGTAAGGCTCCAGTGCCTTCTCATAGGGACTCGGTGAAAGGGAAAGAGGTTTTGCGGATGCCTGTAGAGAACTCATCGACGCATACCGGGCATAGGACGACACAGGCGAATAGGAAAAAGCTCTATACGGGCTGGGAATAGAAACGCTCATGAAAAAACGTCTTTTGGTGTATTGCAGTTCCTTCTTCAGCTCGGCCAGAGCCTTAGCCGATAGTGCCTTACTCGTCTGTTTTACAGGGACGTTCGTAAAATGAAGCACGCCTTTTTCGTCAACATAGGTGTAAATTTCGGCTCCTGCCATGTAACAATAGCTCAGGACGATCAGGGTGGCAAGCAACCATACCAGCTTGTTATTAACCGTTGCACCCACTCTCATCGTCTCCTCCACACCATCAACCTGTAAAACGGGCACGTAATGAGTGCCCGCTTTACAAATATCCCATCCTGTCTCCTACTCCACCTTTTTCCAGTCCTCAAGAAAGTTCTTCAGTCCAATATCTGTCAGAGGATGCCTGACAAGTTGTTCAATCACCTTGAAAGGTATCGTTGCAATATCAGCTCCCAACCTGGCCGCTTCCAGAACGTGCAGGGGATTCCTTATACTGGCGACAATAACCTCTGTCTCAAACATGTAATTCGAAAAAATGTCCATTATGTCTTTTATGATGTCCATTCCCCGTGATGATATGTCATCAAGACGCCCTACAAAGGGGCTCACGTAGGTGGCTCCCGCTTTGGCAGCAAGAAGAGCCTGAAGGGGTGTAAAAACGAGCGTAACGTTGGTATGAATGTTTTCTTCTGAGAGAACTTTTACAGCCTTGAGCCCTTCACGGGTCATCGGAATTTTAACCACCACGTTTTCGTCAATAGAAGCAAGATCCCTCGCTTCAGCTATCAAATCTTCAGCTTTCAGGCTAACAGCTTCGGCACTCACAGGTCCCTGAACAATCTCGCAAATCGCTTTGATGTGTTTGCGAAAAGCATCTCGCCCTCTTATGCCTTCTTTCGCTATGAGAGAAGGGTTCGTCGTTACTCCATCCAGAACGCCAAGTTCGTGTGCTGCTCTGATTTCATCAAGATTGGCCGTATCGATAAAAAACTTCATGATTTTCGCTCCTCTCTCCTTCGCTCTATATATTTATCTCTGCATCTCTCGCTACAGAAATGAACATCTTTTCCGTCAATTCTGGCTACCAGAGCTTTATCTTTAACAACGTATACGCCACACTCCGGATCCTGAACAAGTTCGGCAATCCTTGTCGGTTCTCTCTTCACATCCCGGTTATGAGTCTGATCTGGTGTAAGGATATTTCTCTTTACGTATCGCCAGATAAGATATACGCAGTAGACAAGCAACAAAAAAAGAATAAATCGCATCATCTTTTTTTCACCCTTTTAACCTTCTGCCCGTCCAGAGGAATTTGCTTCAAGAGAGTTTTTAAACTCCTTTGATAGACGGGATGGCGTAGTGACGGAGCTATTTCAATCAAAGGAATCAGAACAAAACGCCTCGCGTGAAGCATCAAATGGGGAATGTGAAGGTCGTCCTCGTCAACACATGTTTGACCATTCTCTCCGTAAAGGAGAATATCTATGTCTATAACTCGAGGCCCCCAGCGGAAAGTTTCGGTTCGCCCCATGTCAACTTCTATTTTTTTGATCGAATGGAGAAGTTCTCTTGGAGAAAGAGCAGTCTTTCCGAAAACAGCTCCGTTGATAAACCAGTTCTGATCCCTGTGTCCCTGTGGCTCGGTAGAATACCATGAAGAGACGCAAATTATGTCGAGGATCCGCCGCCTTTCAAGGATGTTCACGGCCTCCTCGCAGTTACCTATTGCATCCCCCATGTTACTACCTATGCCCAGTGCAACTTCTTCCACAATAACCCTCTTACTTTCAAAAAACTATAAGCGACCGCTAAAGAGTTATTATGTGCCCTTTTGCCTTCCTACCTGTCAATTCCTCACTGAACCTGTTCGAAAGTTGCGTAAAGGGAGAATTATTGTGTCATTGCGAGCCGGAGCAAAGCGAAGGCGAAGCAATTTCGTCATTGCGAACGAAGTGAAGCAATCACCACGGCCACTTCGTGGCCTCGCAATGACACCCACGTTCGTCATTGCGAGCGAAGCGAAGCAATCACCACCGCTGCCTTGCGGCAGCCTCTCAATGACACTCCTCTCAATGACACTCCTCTTTTTTCGAACAGGTTCATCCCTCACTTTACCAAGTTACCCTCGAATATGTCAGCCTGCCACGTTAAAATTTATTGAATGAACATTCTTCGGACGTCCATCTATTTCAACTTCTTTATGCGTTCTACCGCCTCTGCTATCCTCTCCTTGGGAACCGTGAGAGCCATCCTGATGTACCCCTCTCCCGGTTCTCCAAAACCGTTACCGGGCGTGGTGACAATACCCGCTTCCTTAAGAAGCTTCATGGCAAACCTCGTGGACGTTTCCCCTGCCGGCACAGGGCACCAGACATAAAAGGTCGCTTTTGGAACAAAAGGTGAAAGGCCTGCGGACCGGAGTCCCTCTACCAGCACATCCCGCCGCTCCTGATAGATACGCCGCATTTCCATCACGCAGGATTGATCGCCTTCAAGAGCCACAATCCCCGCCTTCTGCACGGCGTTGAACGCTCCAGAATCTATATTGCTCTTCACCTGCCCAAGTCCTGCGATCACGTCCGGGTTCCCGACAGCAAACCCGAGACGCCATCCTGTCATGTTGTAGGTCTTGGAAAGAGAGTGGAATTCAATTCCAACATCCTTTGCTCCCTTGACTTCAAGAAAGCTCATGGGACGGTAGCCGTCGAAACACATCTCGGAATATGCAGCATCGTGGCACACGATAATATCGTATTTCTTCGCAAAGGCTACGACTCTTTCGTAAAAGTCGGCTTCTGCTGTGGCACCTGTCGGATTATTAGGATAGTTAATAAACATCATCTTGGCCTGAGTTGCCACCGATGGAGGAATAGAATCCAAATCGGGAAGGAAGTTTTTCTCCGCCGTAAGCGGCATGAAGTAAGACTTTCCTCCGGCAAGCACTGTTCCTGCGTGGTACACCGGATATGCCGGTGAGGGAACCAGAACAACATCTCCGGGATTGATAAAGGCAAGCGGAAGATGGGCAATTCCTTCTTTCGATCCGATAAGGGTGATAACTTCACGGGACGGCTCAAGAGAAACGCCGAAGCGCTTTTCATACCACCTGGCAACGCAGTCTCTGAAATCGTTCATCCCGGAGTATGATGGATAGCGATGCGTCGATGGATCCTTAACGGCCTCTCTAAGTGCTTCTACAATGTGTGGTGGAGTGGGAAGATCGGGATCACCGACCCCCAGATCGATTACATCCACACCTTTAGCCTGAATCTCGGCTTTTAGACGATCCAGCTCCTGAAAAAGATAAGGCGGAAGTTCTTTCAGTCTGTTTGCTTTCTCAAAGGCCATTCAGCAAATACCTCCTCTTATCGAAGTCCAAGCACATCATGCATATCGTAGACACCGGGACGTTGATTCACAACCCACCTTGCCGCTCGTAAAGCTCCTCGAGCGAAGTTATCCCGGCTGTGAGCGCGATGAGTAATTTCAATACGTTCTCCCAGACTGCAGAAGATTATCGTGTGTTCCCCCACTATGTCCCCTGCTCGCACCGTCTGAATGCCGATTTCTTCTTTTTTGCGTTCGCCGATTATACCATGACGGGCAAAGTTTGCCACCTTCTCCCATTCGAGTGACCGGGCCTGAGCAATAACATGTCCTAGTTTTATGGCCGTTCCACTCGGTGCGTCCTTTTTGAAACGATGGTGAGCCTCAATTATTTCCGCATCAAAATCCGGCCCGAGAAGCTTCGTGGCATATTCTACCAGCTTGAACAACACATTAACGCCAACGCTCATGTTGGGTGACATAACTATGGGAATACTGGAACCACAGGACCGGATCGTATTTATCTGTTCAGCGGAAAGCCCCGTTGTTCCAATAACTATAGGGACTCCTTGAGAAGCACACAGCTTACAATGCTCGACCGTCGCTTCAGGTGCAGTAAAGTCGATAATCACTTTTGCACGCTGAATTACTTCGGAAGGATTATCCGACACAACAAGATCATCGCCAGCCGATGGCACAAACTGCTTCAGGGGCTTTCCCACAGCCCCATGGCCGGTTCGTTCCCAGCCGCCGACGAATTCCATATCATCGGCTTCGCAAACAAGCTGGGCAATCCGTCCTCCCATGCGACCTGCAATGCCCGCAACTCCAACGGAAATCATAATCGTCTCCTCTGGAGATTTTTTATTTTACAAGACCGTATTTTTTCAGAACATCCAGGAGTTTTGCTCTGTTCGTTTCAGAAATGGGAGCGAGCGGAAGCCTTACCTCGTCGCTTGGAATCTTGTTCATCATGGCAAGGGCGGCTTTGACCGGTACAGGATTAGTTTCGCAGAAAAGAATATGGCAGAGCGGAAGGAGTTTGTAGTTAAGCGCTCGAGCCTCGTTCCATTTTCCTTCCAGAGCGAACCGGCACATGGTTGCCATATCCCTCGGGGCGATGTTCGATACGACGGATATTACCCCCTTACCGCCAACGCTCATAAGCGGAAAAGTAAGATAGTCTTCGCCGGAAAGCACAACGAAGTCTTCTCCACAGCGAGCGATAATGTCCATAATCTGTTTCATCGATCCTGATGCTTCTTTAACGCCCACGATGTTCGGGATGCGCGAAAGCCGTTCAATCGTTTCGGGTTCCATGTTGACTGCCGTTCGACCGGGAATGTTGTAGAGTATAATGGGTATGTCAACTTCCGCCGCCACCTTAGCAAAATGGCGATACAATCCTTCCTGAGTTGGTTTGTTATAGTAAGGACTGATCATGAGAACGGCGTCGGCTCCCGCTTTGTAGGCGTGGCGAGTAAGACGAATAGCTTCCGCCGTATTATTCGATCCCGTTCCGGCTATAACGGGAACTCGTTTCTGAACCTGTTCAATAGTAATCTCGATGACCCGTTCGTGCTCTTCAAACGACAGAGTGGCCGACTCACCGGTTGTGCCGCACGGCACGATGCCATTCGTCCCCTCGGCAATCTGAAACTCTATCAGTTGCCGTAAGGTCTCTTCATCAACCTTTCCATCACGAAAGGGTGTTACGATTGCAACAAATGCTCCCTGAAACATAAACCCCTCCTTTTTGTTTACGGGTTGTATTTTAGGAGCCAAGCAAGCGCCACTGCAAAGCCGCCTTCTCTTTGTACTCACAGCGGCGCCACATTTCCCATTTCGTCATTAACAGACCGCATTTCCCATTTCGCCATTGTGACGCCGAACTTGCTATTTCGTCATTGCCAGCCCATGTTTCCCAGTTTCCCATTTTGTCATTGTAACGCCACGTTCCTCCACTCCGTCATTGCGAGGCCCCGTTCCTTACTCTGTCATTGCGAGGCCACGAAGTGGCCGTGGCAATCTTATAAAAAAGCAATGACACAAAGGTAGAAACATGAAACCACTTTCCTGCAGCGTCGGAACACGCGTCACCATGGCTGTAGCTCACAATACGCTATATGCTCCTGCTAACACTCCTTCCAGTGTTTCATCCCACAGCAGGCCCTCATAAACTACCTGAGCCTGTCCCTCCAGGAAAACCTCTGAAAAGCTCTCAGACTCTCCGGAGAAAAAGACCCTGAGCACTTCTCCACCTCTGGTATGAACCGACACAGGAGATAAAGTTTTTCCAAGAGCTGCCGAAATTACAGCCGATGCAATAGAACCCGTTCCACAGGCCAGAGTCTCATCTTCCACACCGCGCTCGTATGTTCTCACGAAAACTTCACCCTCATTTTTCACCCATGCGAAATTGACGTTCGTCCCACGGGGAGCAAAATCAGGATGAAATCTGATGAAACGCCCTAGTTTTACCACGTCAACCTTATCCAGTTCCTCACGGCTTTCACATAAAACCACTACATGCGGAACACCTGTATTGGCAAAATGGACGTTTATGACTCTTGCCGTTTTATCCGCAGAAGGAATAAAAGTCTTTTCAAGCACATCAAGCCCATCAAGAGAAAGTTTGAGATTGAGTTTCAGCTCACGAACACCGGGAATTTGAACCTTAACTCGCTTATCAGCTGTAAGCTCTGCTCGAATCAACCCTGCACCTGTTCTGAATACCATTGAACTTCCCTTTACGATGCCACAGAGGACTGCGAATCTTGCGGCACATCTGGATCCGTTTCCGCACATTTCAGCTTCGCTACCGTCAGCATTGAAAAATCGCCATGAGAAATCTACTTCGGGATCATTCTCAATCAGGATTAGTCCGTCAGCTCCGACAGAAAGCTTATGTCTGCAGGCTTTTCGAGCAAACTCGGGGGCTTTTTCCGGTGGGATGATACCCTTTCGGTTGTCGATCAGGATAAAATCGTTGCCGCTTCCGGTCATTTTAATGAACGGGATTTTACTGCTCATGCCTGTCTCCTCGCATTATCCACGACGGAATTCTTTCCAGGCGGATTAGATCTTCCCATGTTTCTCTTTCCCGGATGATTTCGTAGGTGTCATCTTTAACCAGCACTTCAGCCGCTCTCGGACGAGAATTGTAATTGGAAGACATGGAAAACCCGTAAGCACCAGC
>CAZWJX010000003.1:25492-26185 GCA_964634695.1 uncultured Syntrophobacterales bacterium
TTACGGCCAGCAGATCCCCCGAAGCTTGAACCTGAAGGGGACGTTCTCGAGCGAGAAAATCTCCCGATTCGCATATAGGACCCACCACATCTACCACCTCTTCCCCCTTTGAGGGATCTTTACGAACCGGCCAGATCGCATGATAGGCGTTATAAAGGCTCGGGCGGATCAGATCATTCATTGCTGCATCAATGATGACGAACTTTTTGGTTGGAGTCTGCTTTCTATAAAGCACTTTTGTTAGAAGTATTCCCGCGTTGCCGACTATAACTCTCCCCGGTTCAAAAATGAAACGACAATCCAGCCCCCGCATTTCTTTTAGCACTGCATCAGCGTATTCCGTGGGATGAGGTGGAGTCTCTTTATCGTAAGTAATCCCGAGCCCTCCGCCGATGTCCACATAACGGATAGTAATGTTTCTTCGTCGAAGTTCCTCCACGAGTTCCCTGATCTTGGAAAGGGCTTCAACGAAAGGAGCCGTGTCCGTAAGCTGACTTCCGATATGACAATCTACACCGACAATTTCTACGTGGTCGAGCTTCGCAGCACGATCATAAGCTTCCAGAGCGAGTTTCATGTCTATACCGAATTTGTTTTTTTTCATGCCCGTTGAGATATACGGATGAGTTTTTGGATCCACATCGGGGTTTACTCTCAAAGCGATCGGTGCTCTGAGTCCCAGACTTCCGGCCC
>CAZWJX010000003.1:26195-33039 GCA_964634695.1 uncultured Syntrophobacterales bacterium
GAGTATGCCTTCAGACAGAGCATAATCAATTTCCTTAACACTTTTACCTACTCCAGAATAAACTATTTTTTCCGCAGGGATTCCAGCCTTTCTCGCTCGATAGAGCTCGCCACCGGAGACAATATCCACTCCTGCACCCAGTGAACCGAAAAGGCTTAAGATGGCAATATTCGAATTGGCTTTAGCGGCAAAACATGTGTAGTGCTCAACAGAACTGAAGGCTCCATCGAACACTTTGAAATGATGCACCAACGTTGCATGACTATAAACATAACAGGGCGTCCCTACTTCCTCAGCTATTCTCTCAAGAGGAACCTGCTCGCAATACAGAGAATCAGAAACATAATGAAAATGATGCATAATCCCATCCCTCACTTTACGTAGAAATCAGCTTCAAGAGTGATATCTTTCAACTAATTCCTGTCCTTTATAAACACATTGCGAATCTCAATCCATGAAGATGTTACCCCTTCTGTTCCGGAAGGATCCGACGAAACAGAAGATACAGCATAGCTATAAACTTGATTAGGCAAAGCCGTTTTATCGACGAAAGGCGATTTAGGAACGGGTTTACCGTTAAGTCTAACAATGTTTCCATCAGGCTGTTTGCGATACACGTTGTATCCGGCAATCCTGCCTTTAGGCTCCAGCCAGTGAACCTCCAGTCCTTCTTTCCCGGGAACAACCCACACAGTTTCAGGTGGAGGCGGCAACACTCTCGTCTTAGCTTTGACCTTGCTGACAATAAAAGGCTTCCCCCAGAATGTTACACCATCTTTCTGATAGCAAGGCGTGACACGATAATCGTAGATCTTACCGGGTTCTATGTCCGTATCGAGATAGCTCGTTTTCTTGTAGTTGTTTTCAGAAATGGTCTTCCAGGGCTCGGCTCCCGTTTTTCTTTCGACTCTAAACCCTAACGTATCACCCGCTGCTCTGCAACTGTCAGGACAAACCTGCCATTCTATAATTATTCCTTTGTCGGTAGCCCTTCCAACAATACGCTTCATCAGATCAAGAGAAGGATAAACTCTCACGTCGATGGGGTCCGACGCCGTCACTATTCTGTGCCGATCACGATCGTTTACTGTGACTCTATACCTATAAGCGTGATTAGCAGCCACCTGAACGTCCTTCCACATCATTTTCCCCTGGTCTACTCGGGCGGGATCTGGATAAGCGGGGTGAAAACACTGAGATCTCTGCCATGGAAGATCTGGGCAATCCTTACAGCTCAATCCTTTCCAATCTATTTCGGCTTTTTCGACAATGAAACAGTAAGGATATTTTGAAATATCCTCTTTCGATAATGGTACGTTCCATGAAATCTCAACACCGTCCGGGTAAACGTTTACATCAACCTTATCGATCTTTGGAGCTCGTTGTTCTGTCACTTCCGGAATGGGAAAACCTTTTTTGCCACAGCCAACCAAGCTGAATAAAGCAAACAGTAACGCAAAGGAACTGAGGATATTTATTTTAGTGTGAACCGTCTTTATGTTCATAACCACCTCATTAAGGAAAAACGGCCTATGATTATTGTTTCTCTTCTGTTACTGCAAGCCTACAGAGGCGGAGAGGATGCATGGCAATCTAACGAGATTACTTCGCCCTTCGCTTAGGTAGTGTTCGCAATGACATTAATACCCTCGTTGTGAACGCCCGAAGGGGACGATTCAATCTCACATTGTCACTACAAATCCGCTAGAAGCGGACTCGTAATAATGACATGTTGCTGTAGCTGTAGCTCCGCCTCCAACCTGCAGTAACATTCCATGCTCACGTTAAATGTCCACATCGAGTGACCATCCAGAAGACGGTCATCATTCCTTTACCTATATTGTTGTGTCATCGCTCTAAGCGATCGCTTTGCTTCTTCCACATAGCTTTCGGTTTCTGCAATTGCTTCCTTGATTCTGGACCAGGACGTTCCACCATGAGATTTCCTTCGTTCTACAGCTCTCCTTACATCAAGTATATCGAAGACACTTTCATCGAAGGCCAGATGGAATCTTTTGAACTCCTCCAGGCTGCAATCTGTAAAGTCCTTACCCTCATCTATACAAAACCTGACAAGCTGTCCCACAACGTAATGAGCTTTGCGGAAAGGCACCCCTTTTGTTACGAGATAGTCGGCCAGTTCTGTAGCAAGAATCCATCCTGTTTTTGCCATCTCTTCCATGCGGTGCTCGTTAATGCTTATTTCGGAAAGCATCATGGAAAGAAGGCGCAGAGTGCTGATGAGTGTATCTGCCGTATCAAATACCGGAATTTTATCTTCCTGAAGGTCTCTATTGTAGGTGAGCGGCAGAGCTTTCATGATTGTGAGCAGATTCATCAGGTTACCGTAAACTCTCCCCGTCTTTCCTCTCATGAGCTCTGCCACGTCGGGGTTTTTCTTCTGAGGCATGATGCTCGATCCAGTACAAAAGGAATCGCTCAATTCGACGAAGCCGAATTCGGTTGTTGACCACAGAACCAGCTCCTCTGCCAGTCGGCTTACGTGCATCATTGTAATAGCGCTGTCCGAAAGGAATTCCAGCATGTAATCACGGTCGCTAACGGAATCCATACTATTTCTGGTTATCTGATCGAACTTTAGATACCTGGCAGTTATACTCATATCTATAGGGAAGCTCGTCCCCGCCATGGCCGCGCTACCCAGGGGAAGAACATTTACCCGCTTAAAACAGTCGGCAAACCGTTCTTCGTCGCGTCTAAACATTTCACAGTAAGCCATAAAATGATGGCTGAGAGCTACAGGCTGGGCATGTTGAAGATGGGTAAAGCCCGGCATGACCACATGGAAAAACTTCTTTGCCAGCCCGACGAGCGTCTCAATTACCACAAGAAGTTCTTCTCGAAGGGTGAGAATTACATCGCGGAGATAAAGCCTCATGTCGAGAGCGATCTGGTCATTGCGGCTTCGGGCCGTGTGTAGCTTCCCGCCCACGTCCCCGATTTTCTGAATAAGCCTGTGCTCTATGGCCATATGAATATCTTCAAAGGACGGATCGAAGTTAAACTCGCCTCGTTCTATCTCCCGCTGGATTTCCCCGAGCGCTTCAATAATCTGAGATGCTTCTTCATGAGAAATAATCCCGCATTCTGCAAGCATCCTGCAGTGAGCAACGCTTCCCATAATGTCGTAACGGTAGAGTCGCCAGTCGAAACTGAGCGATTCCGTGTATTGCTCCACTTCTCCCAGAGTCAGTTTCTCAAAGCGTCCCTGCCAGGGTTTTTTCAGTTCCACGGGCTATCCTTTTGCTGCTATTTGACGAATCATTGACTCGATTTTTAACCTCAGGCCCTGAAGACGAATAAACCCGGTAGCATCAGCCTGGCGGTATTCGGTGTCCTCTTCGAAGGTTGCCAGACTGGGTCTATAAAGAGATCGGTCGGATTTTCTTCCAAGAACGATCACATTGCCTTTGTAAAGCTTAAGCCGGACCGTTCCCCATACGTTTTCCTGAGCTGCATCCATAAGCTGCTGAAGCAGACGTCGTTCTGGCGAGAACCAGAAACCATAATAAACCAGTCGGGAATACTCGGGAATCAGACTGTTTCTTATATGCATGACTTCTCGATCCATTGTAATGGACTCAAGAGCCTGATGAGCTACTCTCAGTATCGTTCCACCCGGTGTCTCGTATACGCCGCGAGATTTCATTCCCACAAAGCGATTTTCCACAATATCAACTCTCCCGATACCGTGCTTTCCCCCGAGTTCGTTTAGATGCTGAAGAAGTGAAGCCGGTGACATTCTGTTTCCGTTAACGGCTACGGGATCACCACGCTCAAAATCGATTTCTATAATATCAGGTTTATCACTTGCTCTCTCCGGACTTACGGTTAGCACAAACATATCCTCCGGAGGCTCTGCCCACGGATCTTCCAGAATTCCACCTTCATAACTTATGTGAAGAAGGTTCCTGTCCGAACTGTAAGGCTTTTCTTTCGTCACGGGAACGGGAATACCGTGCTTTTTGGCAAATTCAATAAGAGCCGTTCTGGACTTAAAGTCCCACTCACGCCAGGGAGCAATAATTGTAAGAGACGGGTCGAGTGCCATATAAGTCAGTTCGAACCGGACCTGATCATTTCCTTTTCCCGTGGCGCCGTGGCTCACTGCGTCAGCACCTTCCTCGTGGGCAATTTCGACTTGCTTTTTAGCAATTAGCGGCCGAGCAATGGAAGTTCCGAGAAGATACTGGTTTTCGTAAATTGCGTTGGCACGGAACATGGGAAAAACAAAGTCTCGAACGAATTCCTCTTTGAGATCCTCAATCCGTACCTTGCTTGCCCCGGTGCGAAGAGCCTTTTCTTCCAGTCCTGAAAGTTCCTCTCCCTGTCCAATATCAGCTGAGAAAGCGATCACTTCACATTGATAGGTCTCAACGAGCCACTTCAGAATAACCGAAGTATCAAGCCCACCAGAATAAGCAAGAACCACCTTATTAACTTTCATCATTGACTCCTCAAAGCAAATACGCTTCTAACACCTGTCATTACTTATTCACAATATCAACCGATACCGGTCGCTAAGTGGCTAAGTGGCACGTGATGTATAGCATAGAAGCCGGTTTAGACAAAACAATTAATCAGTCATATTTACAAGGTAATGTGGATGGTGTCCGGCCTGTCCACTTCAAGACGCTACATTTCAACTTAGTATTCAAAGTCAACGGCTATAATATGTTCGGAAATAGATCGAACGTGCTGAAGCACCTTAATATGTTCTGGGTGTTTTCGGTAAACGTCCAGAGTTTCCAGATTATCAAAATCTGAAACCAGCGCAAAGTCATAAGAGCGCTCCGACCTTACTACATCCTGCCCGAATATAAACCCCTTTATTTCAGGAATAAGAGAGGGAAGCCTGCCAAGCATTTCTTCCAGTCGTTTTTTATCTTCTTCTGTCGTGTCGGCTTTAAACTTTATGACGATAACATGTTTGATCATGGGCATTCTCCTTTCAAAGTCGAAAGAATCATCGTTTCAAGCCTTCTTTATTGCGCCATTGTCCTTTCCTGCGTCATTGCGAGGACGCCCTGTTTTTGTCATTGCGAGGAGCGAAGCGACGAAGCAATCTCTCATTGTCCTTTCCTGTGTCATTGCGAGCGAAGCGAAGCATCTCGTCATTGCTTTTTATGAGATTGCCACGGCTGCTTCGCAGCCTCGCAATGACGGCTGTGGTGTAGATTGCCACGCCCGCCTTCGGCGGGCTCGCAATGACACCTGTTTCTGTCATTGCGAGGAGCGAAGCGACGAAGCAATCTCATCATTACAAGATGAGATTGCCACGCGCCCTTCGGGCGCTCGCAATGCAATGACGGCGGAAAGGGATTGCCACGACCGCCTTGCGGCAGCCTCGCAATGACTAAAATAAGAAACGAGTTCTCGCAATAACGATAACGATCAGGTCTGTTCCCTTAAACGTCTCACATCCCCAACTCGCAGAGTTACCTTCTCACGATCAAAATACTCAAGAAGCGGTATGGCATACTTCCTGCTCGTTCCAGTAAGATCCTTAAATTGCGTCGGAGAAATTTCCCCGTGTTTCTTCAAAAAATCGACCAGCTCTCTGGTGAGCTTATCAAGGACGTCCCTGTGAAAGACGATGTCTTCCTTAACCCGAACCAGAATGCCTTCATCAAGCATCCATTGAAAAATCTTCTCTGCCAGATCAGCAGGAACATTAATCTTGGCGATCGCTTCCTTGAATGACGGCGTTTGATAGCCGGCCTCTTTATAAATTTGTTCAAGCGTAGATGCTACGTTCTTCTCTTTGTCGCTCAGCTTTACTGAATGAGTAGCAAGAGAAAGTAATTCCTGCCTGGCTACGGTTAATCCTTTGCTGGTCAGTTGCTCAAGAGCCAGAACCATGGCCTTCTGCGGATAGGTTTTAGCAAATTGTGAAAAGAGCAATTCCTTGGGCATTCCCTGCTTCAGGGGATGTTCTTTGTGATACGCTGCAAGCTTTTCAAGAATGTTTTTCTGTATTTCTTCACAGGTTTGTTTCGACAAATACAGTTTCAGATCTCGATCGAAATTGAATATGTCTCCGCGTTTTTCAAGTGAATCGAGGATTAAAGCCAGCCTGCTACCGTATATTCCGGTTTTAACCTGTAGCTCTCTAAAGGATATTCCCTTTTCTCTGCTATTCACAATGTGATGCAGGACCACTTCTTCATCGGTAGCTGTCAGAATAGCGCTAAGAGCAACGGCGGCTTCCTGTCTCATCCTTCTTTTATGACGTTTTGGAAGCGGATCCAGTATTATCCCGCCGCCTATTGTTATCACAGGCGAATATGATCGCAGCACAAACTTATCACCGCGTATGACCGCAGCGGGATGCTCAAGATGAAGTTGAGCAAAAAAACGATCACCCGGAAGAACTTCCATCCCTTCCAGTAGAAAAATTCTGCCGATATATTCTGCCGTTCCTGCATGGAAACGAAGAAGCGCTCCATGCTTAAGCCCGTAAGGGCTATCGGGAAGAAGCTCTGCGTACACATCTAGCGTTCTAGACGGAATGAGAGACTCCGGTGCAGCGACAACCTCTCCTCTCTGGACTTCGTTTTTCTCAAGCCCCTGAAGATTAATTGCAACGCGCTGGCCGGGTCCTGCTTCTTCTACCGATTCTCCGTGCACCTGAATGCTTCGCGCTCTTGTATTATGTCCCGACGGATATACTACCAGTGGATCCCCAAGACGAACCACACCGGAGGAACTGGTTCCTGTAACTATCGTTCCAAAACCCTTAATGGTGAAGACCCTATCTATGGGAAGGCGGAAAGGACCACTTCGATCCCTTTCGGGAACCGTCGCTGCAATTTCCGAAAGG
>CAZWJX010000003.1:33049-42228 GCA_964634695.1 uncultured Syntrophobacterales bacterium
AGACTCTCACTATAGGGGCATTCTCAAGAAAGCTTCCCTTAACCGCTTCTCTAATGTCTTCTTCAACAAGATCAAGCCATGCAGGGTCTTCAACGAGATCGATCTTCGTTAGAACGATTAATCCTCTGGGAATCTGCAAGATCTTGCATATATCCAGATGTTCTCTGGTCTGCGGCATCACTCCTTCATCGGCCGCAACCACAAGAGCCACAATATCCATTCCTGTAGCACCGGCTACCATGTGGTGAACAAAGCGTTCATGACCGGGAACATCCACAATGCCGAGCCTTACACCGCTGGGAAGAGTAAAATGAGCAAAACCAAGTTCTATGGTTATTCCGCGCTCTTTTTCTTCCTTAAGGCGATCGGTATCGATGCCAGTTAGCGCCTTAATTAGAGAAGTCTTTCCGTGATCTATGTGTCCCGCAGTTCCCAGAATGATCTGACGCATTAAGAGCCCCTTTTAACGGGATAGACATTTTCGAACCACCACTTCATGACGCTCCAACATTAGCAAACAGATAAGAAGATTTTCAAGAGCTATCAAGCTTGTTCGAAAATTGCGTAACTGGAGAATGTGTTTATTGTGTCATTGCGAGCCGGAGCGGAGCGAAGGCGAAGCAATCACCACGGCCACTTTGTGGCCTCGCAATGACCTTCCTTTACCCGTCTAAGCTCTAGAAATAACCTCTGTCATCCATTAAAACAGTTTTTCGAACGGGCTCAGAGCTATCCGATTCCATAAAGAGCGCTCCACGCGTGACACACCATGTCTAAGTTCTAAAGAAACCGCTATGCTTCAGTGTAGAACTCTGCCAGAGTCAGGCTTTACAACCACCTTCCCATAATTTCTGATATCTTACCGCTTAATCCGGGCCAGAAAACCATACCGGTGTGGCACACAGGAGGCATCGTAACCCGATCCCATCCTTCTGGAACTTCGTACAAAGAAGAGATAGGAAATACCATGTTATCGGCGGTGCTCCAGATCTGAACTGCCGGGAAAGGAAGTGACTCAAGAAGTTTTCTTACGTCTCTCAGCACAGGATTTCCGAATCTCAGAGATCCTCCCAGAGAACACCGGGCAAATATTGCAAGTCTGCTCCCCTTAAAAGGTGTTCCCATAGCAATGACGCCCTTCACCGGTATACCTTTCTCTGTTAGCTTGCGCCCCAGAAGTCCGGCAAGAATTCCACCAAGACTGTGGCCTATGAGAACTACGGACTCGTCTTTTGGGACATCTCGCAAGGACTTTTCAACATCCCTTTCCAATTTTTCCAGTACGCTGAATATTGTCTCCTTAAACGGTTGATAGCGAAGAGAGATAAAGGAATATCCTCGCCGGGAAAAGACTGTCTTCAGCAGCAGAGCTGCACTGGGATTGTGGAAAAGTCCGTGAATGAAAATAATGGTGCCCGCCGACGGGTTTTTTCTCACACTCCACCACCTGCTAATGAATCCAAAAGGATAAAGAATAACAACTATGGGCAAAGCAACAATAGAGGAAACAAGGCCGCTAAACGCTATCACTCTTAAATCGCGGTGAACCAGCTTCTGAATCACTTCTCGCTCGCTCTTTGCCCCCGGATGTAGACAGGAAGGGGTTGAATGCTCATACCAGTAAAAAGCGTAGGTAATTAGCGGAATTCCAAGCCAGACTAAAAACACCAAGATTGCCAGAGCTTCCATGGCTTACCCTCCTCCGGTTTGTGTCAATATTTCAATTAACATTGCCAAACGGCGAGGCTCTATCTATAAGTTCTCGCAGGTCGGATAGGGCAAAATCCGGCGCAGGAATTTCTCCTCGAAGCATCTTAGCAAGAACCTCGCGCTCACGTTCGGGTCTTATCAGGAACCACGCAGTTTTGAAACCTTCAGTTCTTGCCGGTAAGATGTCCATCTCGTAGGTGTCGCCAACCATCCAGCATTCATCAGCCTGCGATATTCTATAAGCCACATTGTATATTCGTGCATCCGGTTTTTTAAAACCCACTTTATAGCTAAGAACCTCGTGTCGGAAATGACGCCAAAGGTGACCAGCCTTCTTCCTCACTCCCTGATAAAAGGGATGCCAGATGTTGGAAATCACTCCCAGTTCATAGCCCTTTGCTGCAAGAGTCTCAACAACGTCCTCAACACCCGGAAGAAGCTCCACACAGGCTTCCTGCTCCTCCCAGATTTCTTTTATCGTTTCCTGCAAAGCAGAAGTGTTGCAATGGACGGTAAAAGGAGCGATGGCATCTATCAGCTCTTCCACGGTCTCAATTGGCGTGGTCATTATGAACTTCCCAAGAGCTTTCATGTCTTTTTCTGAAAGCCCAAGCCGATGACCTATAAGACGTCGTGGGGACATTTCACCACCAACGGCGAGAGTATGTCCGATGTCGAAGAAAATGGTTATATTACGTTTCCTCTCCATGGTGTGTCTTAATTTCCTGTGTGATACCCTTCAAAGTCATTGCAAGGCTACACGTTTCATTTATTCATTGGAAGGTTGCGTCACTTATTTCGTCATTGCGAGCCGGAGCGAAGCGAAGGCGAAGCAATCTCGACATTGTCTTTTTTATAAGATTGCCACGGCCACTTCGTGGCCTCGCAATGACGAAACAGGAAGCATGCACTCGCAATGATATACTATACGAGTGCGATATACGATGACGTATGGGAAAACTGCGAGGCTCGCAATGACACCCAATAAGGTGCAACCAAATGCCCTATCACGCCCTTTCTTCGCTTTTCCCGATCAGTCCTGAACAAACTCCCTTCCCGTCTTCAAACACTGTTCGGCGCGTTCCAGTTGTCTTCCAAGATAAATGGCATGACTTATTTCGGATATAACCCCGTCTCTTGCGATCTCATGCTGGAGCCTGGCCGCCTTGTCGGACCGATAGGTTTTCAATACCACATCTTCATGGCAGTATTCTACCAGAATAGCGTCCCCGTCGATGGATATCCGGAAATAACCCATGGGATCCAGTCTGTAGCGAAATTCCTTTTCCGAAGCGATCCGTTCCGCCCGATCAAGCTCCCTTTCATCAAGGCTTATGGAATGACTGATGACGGTTATAGCTCCGGGCTCCATACTGACATTTGAGGCTACATAACGTTGAAGAGCCATAAGACCGTGAAGGTTCACAAGCCAGGCATCCAGAGCATTATGAGTCCTGAAGGTTGCCGTAAGCGTTAGCTTCCCCCCGTAGCGCCTGAAAAAAACCGATACAAGACAGGGAACGCTTTCTTCTGATTCCATATCTCTTGCCGGATCCCACAGCACGATATAGCTACGGCGATCTTCGGGGTCATCTCGAAGACGGGAAATAACCTTCTCGACCTGATCATGGCCGAAGTAGGTTCGCATCCTGTGCCCGTAGGTATAACTTGTATCATCGGGAAGAGCCTTCGACAAAAATTCCCGTTCGTAACGCCTCACGTATTCAGGATCGAAACCGTACCTGCTGAGTTCATAATCCGGGACCGGTTCTGGATGCTCAACAATAACCTTTACGTTCTGTAGCTCACGCCTCTCGCCCTTACGGAGCTTCACGGTGTTTCCAAAGAAAAAGAGCGTATGTATGAGATCCTTCCACGCCGTCAGAGCATCATCGGCCCAGATCGTGTGAGCTCTGGGATTGCTGGGATAGTGAGCTACTTGAAAAACGGGAAGCGGCACAACAAGTCTTTCAGCAACATCTCCCGAACCATCCGGACGGTATTCCTCAAGAAAGCGGCGAACTTTATCCAGCACTCCCCTTGCCTGAGGTTCTCCAGCAAAGAACACTCTGGGTTTTCGACGGAACATCTCCGGTGTAACCAGCCCGTCGATCACTCGCTTCCTTCCTCTGATCATAACAGGTTTTGCGTCTTTAAAGGAAAAGGAAAGGCCATGAGACGCTTCGATCGGCTCAACACCGTGTTCGAAAAAGGCTATTAAATCTTCAGCAGAGCCAGAACGATTTCTGCCGAAAAGAACCAGTGTATCGATCTGGGGGTTGTATAAGAGGTTTCGCAACAACTCCCTCAGCCCGTTTCCATACAGAGTTCCAATAACAGCAACAGGCGAACTGGAAGGATCAAGATTTACTCCTGCCTTCCTGAGCGTGCGTTCTATGTAGTCAATGCCCGACCAGAGGGTAATGATCCCCAGTGTTCCATACGGGTTGATTATCTTCAGCCTGTCGCCGCAGTATAGAGGTTCAAACCGAAGTTTTTCCATACGGGTTGTCTCCATCGTCGAAGTTAAAAAACATGGGAGTAACGGGCATACGGCGACGCGAAGTGAGTTCACGAATGTCTGAAAGTATGTAGTCGTAAGTTTCGGGCGAAATCGTTAGCTGTTCAAAGACCTCGATTCCCGCTTCTTTAACAGCCTCCCGCCAGAAGGCATCTCGTTCAGGTGACGAAGACTCGTAAGGATGTTCGTAGTAAATTCGTTTTATGCGAGCCATGGCAAGAAGCTTGAGACAAACATAGCACGGGGCAAGAGTTGTATAGAGCGTGGCGCCTTCAACCGATATACCATAACGGGCAGCCTGAGCAATTGCATTGGCTTCCGCGTGAGAGGCTCGACAGAAGTTGTATTTGTCTATGTCTGGCACGTTGAGAGCCCGACGAAGACAGAAGGGCTTGCCGTCCATATCAGGTTCATCTATACATTGTGGCGCTCCCGGCATGGCCCCGTTGTAGCCCGTTGCCAGAATATGATTGTCCTTCACAATTACGGCTCCAACTCGCCTCGAATTACAGGTCGATCTGGTGCTCACAATTTTTGCAATAAGCATAAAGTATTCATGCCAGTTCGGTCGCCTGTTCATTGAATTTTACTCTCCTCCCGATATGAAAGCACTCTTTGGGAGCAACGCCGCCACAGGGCAGACATCAACACATGCATGGCAGTTGGCGCATTTTTCTGCATCGTCGCCGTTGAAGTAAGCCACAACTGTCATGATGCCCCGTCTTGCAAAAGTTAAAAGAGGCCGCTGATTTATATTACGACAGGTGTGGATGCATCTTGCGCAGAGCACACAACGGTTTGGCACGTAATAGAGCGGGCCAAAATCCACTAAATTCGGAAGCCCCCTATCAATATGGGGTAACGGCTTTGGATTCAACCCCACTCCGATATGTTTTGCTATGCGCATAAGCAAGCATGGCTTCTCCGTGGGACAGGTTTTGGCATGGCATGGATGTAAGGACATCAGAAGTTTAAAGGCGGAACGCTGAAGAGCTTTGACTTCGGGGGTATCGGTTTTAATCACCATCCCGTCTCGAACTCTCTCGGTGCATGATGTCACCGGTCTGTCGTAACCTTCGATGCTGACGAAGCAAAGCCTGCAGGACGCATGAGGATGGGACCGAGTCTTCAAAAAGCAGAGGTTCGGGATAAAAATTCCGTTTTGTATGCAGGCTTCCAGCACCGTCAGGTGCTCATCTACTTCCAGATCTTTTCCGTTCACAGTGATTTTAACCATCTTTCATGAACTCCTTGATTATTTCCAGCCAGTCCGTCACTCGTCTGTCATTCAAGCCTGATGCAGGCAGGCAAAATGTCATTATCAGCCTCTGATCGACTGAAAACAACCGTGACAATACAATGAGGAGATTGCTTCGCCTTCGCTTCGCTCCGGCTCGCAATGACAACTCTAAAAGTCATTGCAAGGCCTTTTCCCCTTCCGTCATTGCGAGACCACGAAGTGGCCGTGGCAATCTCAAAAGAATACAATAACGAGATTGCTTCTCCTCTCTCGCAATGACACGGAAAAGGACAATGAGAGATTGCTTCGTCGTCCGCCAGAGGCGGACTCCTCGCAATGACGCTTACCATTGGTCATTGCAACGCCGCCTTTCCCATCTCGTCATTGCGGGACCACCGCAAGGCGGCCGTGGCAATCCCCCATGGTCTGACTGCCTGCCTTATGCCGGCGGACGTTCAATTATAGGCGCCAGGCTGGGTGGCGAAACCTTTCTCACTGCATCGTATTCCTTCGGACACGCTGTCATGCATTCTCCACATTTCACGCACTTACTCTGGTCAATAGCCTTCTTGCGGCCTTTGGTGGTAAAGATGGCTTCAACAGGGCAGGATCCGACGCAGGCCTCGCACCCTCTAGCGCATTTATCCAGATCAATATAATAAGCAATAAGCGCCCGACATTTCAGCGACGGGCAACGTTTTTCCCTGACGTGTGCTGTATACTCGTCGAAGAAATATTTGAGAGACGTAATGACAGGATTTGGAGCGGTCTTCCCGAGTCCGCACAGCGAACCCTGCTTTATGTCCCTTGCAAGTTCTTGGAGGATCTTCAGGTCTTCCTCCTGTCCTTCGCCCTTAGTGATTCGATCGAGTATATCAAGAAGTTGCTTGGTTCCAATACGACAGAAAGTGCATTTCCCGCAGGATTCCTTCTGAGTAAAATCAAGGAAATATCTTGCGACGTCCACCATACAACTATCTTCGTCCATAACCACCATACCACCCGAGCCCATCATGGCACCCGCTTGAGTGAGAGAGTCGAAATCGATCGGAGTATCAAGAAAATCGGCCGAAAGACAGCCACCCGACGGCCCGCCGATCTGAACAGCCTTGAAGGCTTTTTTATTGGCAATTCCCCCGCATATATCGAATATCAGCGTTCTGAGCGTAGTTCCCATGGAGATTTCAACAAGACCGGGATGCTTCACATTTCCGACAATGGAAAAGATCGCCGTTCCCGGACTTTTTTCTGTTCCAATAGATCTGAACCAGTCCGCACCTTTGTTTACTATCCACGGCACGTAGGAAAGAGTTTTGACGTTATTGACAACCGTCGGTCGCCCCCAGACTCCCCGTTCTACAGGGTAAGGCGGCCGGTGCTGGGGCATACCGCGCCTTCCCTCAATGGATTGAATGAGGGCCGTTTCTTCACCGCAAACAAAAGCCCCGGACCCCTGAAAGATTTTTACATTCAGGGAAAAATTACTGCCCAGTATGTTTTCGCCCAGGAAGCCATAAGCTTCAGCTTCCTTGATGGCATGAGCTATGGTTTTTACGGCGAGAGGATATTCGGCTCGAACGTAAATAATGGCCGTGTCAGCTCCAATGGCGTAAGCACAGATTGCAATTCCTTCGAGTAACTGGTGAGGATTGCTCTCTATGATGGTTCGATCCATGTAGGCTCCCGGATCCCCTTCGTCTGCGTTACAAATAACAACCTTCTGTTCGGCTTTCTGAGCGCGCCCGAGACGCCACTTTTTCCCGGTGGGAAAACCGGCACCACCCCTACCTCGAAGACCTGATTTTTCCACTTCGTCAATGATCTTTTCCGGTTCTCCGGAAAGAGCTCTGGCAAGAGCGCTATAGCCTCCGATGGCAATGTATTCTTTGATGTCCCAGGGATTAATCCTTCCGCAGTGAGCCATAACAACTCGCTCTTCCAGTGCGAAGCGAGGAAACGTTGTAACCGGCGGAATCAGTTCGTTTTCTTCCACTGCGCCCATAACGTATTCAAAGGCCGGATCGCCGTCCTGAAGGTAGGACTGTACAATAAGCCTTGCCTTTCCGGCGTTTACGCTGTGATAACATATGGGCGGGAAACCGAGAGTCGGATTCTCCACGATGATAAGAGGTTCGGCATAACAGTGCCCCAGGCATCCCACGGGAATAACGCGAGCGGAAATGCCCAGAGAAGAAATGGTATCTTCGATGGCTTTTTGAGTTTCTTCCGATCCGGCCGCTCTTGCGCAGGTGGACATGGTTATCCGAACCGTGGAGCTACCTTCTCCCCGTTCTTTTTCAAGCTCTTCCTGAACTTTCAGTTTCAGCGCTTCATAGCGCTCTCCAATATCAACCTTGCCTTCCACCGCAGCACTCCATTTTCAGTACCTGCCTATCGCCTTCCCCCAGGTCATCCCAAACCTCGCAATCCCCTAATACGGTATTGCAAGGCCGGCAGTCTCCCAATGCATTATTGCAAGCCTCGCAATCTTCCAATCCCTCATTGCTAGCCCGGCGGTTTTCCCATGCGTCATTGCGAGGAGCGAAGCGACGAAGCAATCTCGTTGTTGTAAAAATAAGAGATTGCCACGCACCCTTCGGGTGTTCGCAATGACAGGGTAAGATTGCCACGGCCACTTCGTGGCCTCGCAATGACAGAATGGGAAGCGTGGCCTCGCAATGACAAGGTGAAGAACGTAGCCTCGCAATGACAAAGTAAAGAATGTAGCCTCGCAATGACCCTTCTTTGTGTCATTGCGAGGAGCGAAGCGACGAAGCAATCTCGTTGTTGTAAAAAATAAGAGCTTGCCACACACCCTTCGGGTGTTCGCAATGACAGGGTAAGATTGCCACGGCCACTTCGTGGCCTCGCAATGACAGAATGGGAAGCGTGGCCTCGCAATGACAAGGTGAAGAACGTAGCCTCGCAATGACGGAATAAAGAACGTGGCCTTGCAATGACTATGTGTAATCGCCACCACTTAAGAAGCCTCCGCTTTTGCTTGAGTCTCCTTTATCTTGCGCTGAATTTCAAATTGCAAGATAAGTCCCTCTACTTTGCTTGGTTGCATGTAGCCTATTACCTTATCGTCAACTACAGCTACAGGTGCTAGAGCGCAACAGCCCACACAGGCAACCCGCTCAATGCTGTATTCACGATCCGGTGTTGTCTCGCCTTCTTTGATACCAAGCCTTCGCTCAAAATTCTCAAGAATTACATCTCCACCCTTTACGTGACATGCTGTGCCCATGCAAACTTTTATTTCGTGACGCCCCGGCGGATGAAAGCGGAACTGATTGTAAAAGGTTGCAACGCCGTAAACTTCGCTGGCAGAAAGGCCAAGGTATCTGGCAACTGCTCTCATGGCACCAGGCGAAAGAAACTTGAATATTTCCTGAATCCGCTGAAGTATGGGCAGGAGATTCGTTCTCTCAGGAGAAAAGTCCTTCAATATCTCCGGAAGTTTTTCTGCAATAGAGCGCTCTTCCTCTTCCGTTACTCCATGACTGCTGCCGTGTTTTGCTTCCTCCATTGCTTCTCTCCTCAGCAATTATGATATGCTTAGATATCTGAAGTGAAATCGTGAGCCGACGAAACAATTCCTCTCTGTGTCATTGCTTTTTTATAAGATTGCCACGGCTGCCTTGCGGCAGCCTCGCAATGACACCCAGAGTCGTCATTGCGAGCCGGAGCAAAGCGAAGGCGAAG
>CAZWJX010000004.1:0-17072 GCA_964634695.1 uncultured Syntrophobacterales bacterium
CGAGCCCGAACGGAGTGAGGGCGAAGCAATCTCTTGAGATTGCCACGCGCCCTTCAGTCGTTCGCAATGACAGGGAAAAAGGCCATCATTGCGAGCCCACAAAAACAATGATGAGATTGCTTCGTCGCTTCGCTCCTCGCAATGACGGCCACGAAGAGTCATTGCGAGGTCACGAAGTGACCGTGGTGTTACTTCACTTCGTTCGCAATGACAGGATTGCTTCGCCCCGCCTTGCAATGACACGTAGTATTACGGAATTAGCGAAACAATCAAAAATAATAAAACACATTCATTATTTCTTGACTGCGTTATTAATTCTTTTTTATAAGAAAATTCGCTTGAGGGTTTTTAGGCCGAGTGTCAATATGTTCCAGTTTTGATTTCGGAGGTAGCTGGTTCATGAGAGAAGTTAAAAGATTCTTTCGCGGCTTCTTCTTTTGCTTTTTTCGAAAGGGGGAGCCTGCGATTGAATCAGCGGACAAGCAATATTCTCTAGATAGTTAATCTATCCGGGGACAGTAATCGGTAAAAATAAAGGTTAGAAAGGTCGCAGGTGATCCCCCACGCAGGAGGATCGCCTGCGGCTTTTTATTTTGTCGGAAGCCGTGGGCGTTCAGCTCACGGCTTTCTTTTTTGTCATCAACACAAAAACAGAGGAGGTAGAACCATGACGAAGAGCCAGAGTCAAAAGATCAAGCAAAAAGCCTTACATGTGCTCCTTCTGATTTGCTCAATTGTTCTCATAGCAAGCTTTGGAGCGTGGGAAAAATCCACTGCCGGTGATAAGGAGCCATACAAAATTGGAGCGATCTTTTCCGTAACGGGGGTGGGCTCTTTCCTTGGGGAGCCTGAAAAGAAGACAGCTCTTATGATTGTTGACGAGGTGAACAAGAAGGGCGGCATCAACGGTCATCGCGTAGAACTTATCGTTTATGATGATGAAAGCGATACAACCAAGGCAGCTCTTGCTGCGAAACGCCTTGTCAAGAAAGACATGGTCTCCGTTATCGTGGGGCCTACCAGAAGCGGGGAAAGTCTTGCGGTAGTTCCAATTGCAGAAGAGGCCAGGATACCTCTCATTTCTTGTGCTGCAAGTTACAAAATAGTAACACCGGTCAGCGAAAGACGCTGGATTTTCAAAACTGCCCAATCAGACCAGCACGCTGTGGAACAGATGTATGAATACATGCGAAACAAAGGAATACGCAAGGTGGGCATCCTTAGCGATTCAACCGGGTTTGGAGCCAGCGGTCGGGAGGAGCTTTTAAAATATGCTCAACATTACGGCATAGAAATTGTTGCCGATGAGCGATATGGGCCAAAAGATACGGATCTAACGGCTCAATTCACAAAAATTCGTTCTCTTAAGCCGGATGCAATAATTAACTGGTCAATTGGGCCCACACAGATTTTAGCCGTTCAGACGTGGCGCAATCTGGGAATGACCGATATTCCACTTTTCCAGAGCCATGGTTTTGGAAGCAGAAAGAATCTTGAAATACTGGGAGAGACCGCTGAAGGCGTTTTGCTTCCAATATCGCCAGTTATAGTAGGTAAATTGCTACCGGATGATCATCCTCAAAAGAAGGTGACAATGGAATACGCCAGCGCTTATGAAGCGCTTTATAAAGAGCCGGTCTCCGCTTTCGGTGGTTATGCATGGGATGCCGTTCAGCTTGCCCTATCGGCCTTCAAAGCCGTTGGAAATGATCCTGCGAAAATTCGTGATTACCTGGAAAATCTAAAGGGATTTGTTGGTCAGAGTGGCGTTTTCAACTTTTCCCCTGATGATCATAATGGACTGACGAAAAAAGATTTGATAATGGTTCAGGTTCGTAACGGCGATTGGGTGCTGGCAAAGTAGAAGTATCTGCTGGATGGGGCGAAGTTTTCTTCGCCCCGACAGTTCACGTGAGGATTCAGGATGGAATGGGTGCAATATGCCGTTTCCGGCGTAACGGTAGGAATGATTTATGTTCTCGTGGCTCTTGGGTACAACATCATCTACAACGTCACAGAAGTCATAAATTTTGCTCAGGGCGAATTTGTGATGCTCGGCGGACTCTTTGCCGTTTTCTATCATGAAACTTTACATCTTCCCTTATGGATTGCCTTTTTCATGTCTGTAGCTACCGTAGGTATTGTGGGACTGCTTTTTGAAAAGCTTGCCGTTCGTCACGCAAGAAGCCAGAGCATTCTCACGCTGATCATAGTAACAATAGCCTTTTCTATTATTCTCAAGGGATCGGCCATGTTTATCTGGGGGAAAGATCCCTACAGTCTTCCGGCCTTTTCTTTGGGGCCTTCGTGGATGATTGCAGGAGCTGCGGTGCAGCGACAGAGCCTCTGGATTGTGGGAATCAGCCTGCTTATCATAACCGGTCTTTCCATCTTTTTCCATCGATCTTATTACGGTAAGGCTATGTGCGCCTGTGCCGACAATCCGATAGCTGCCAGAATGATGGGCATTCCCGTGCGCCGGATGATCTTGCTGTCCTTCACTTTGAGTGCAGCACTGGGAGCCGCAGGTGGAGTGATCATCACACCCCTTTCTCTCATGGAGTATGACCGGGGGGCTCTGCTGGGGCTTAAGGGATTCAGTGTGGCGGTCCTTGGAGGGCTCGGCAATTTCTGGGGGGCTTTTGTGGCCGGAATTTTTATTGGCATTGCCGAGTCTTTCTGTGCAGGATATCTGTCATCAGGCTACAAAGATGCCGTTGCTCTGATAGCTTTGTTGCTTGTGCTTTTTGTTAAACCGGAAGGGCTATTTGGAAAAGGGAAATAACCTTTTGGAAGGAGTAGAATAAGACGTCGTGGACAGAAAGACCCTGAAAGAATTTTTGATATTTCTTCTGTGCGTTGGTCTATTTCCTCTGATTGCTCATAATGTGTCTGCTATAAGCCATTACATGGACGTGATGATTTTCGGCGGAATTTTCGGGATTGTCGCCATTGGACTCTGTCTTCTTATGGGCTATGCCGGACAGATTTCTCTTGCTCATGCGGCATTTATGGGCATTGGTGCATATTCGTCGGGAATTCTTACGACGCATTTCAATCTGTCGCCATCAATTGCTCTGATTCTCGGGCTTGTAATAACGGCTCTCATAGCCCTTGCAGTTGGCGTTCCGAGCCTTCGGCTCAAGGGACACTATCTGGCAATGGCAACCCTTGGCTTCGGTGTCATAGTCCACATAGTCTTTAACGAAGAAGTCAACTGGACGGGTGGGCCTTCAGGGCTTGTTGGCATTCCGGGGTTCAGTATAGGGAGCTGGAGTCTTAAGTCTACACTTCATTGGTACTACTTTGTGTGGTTGTGTGTAGCTGTTTTTGTTGTTTTCTCTCTCAATCTGGTTAATTCCAGGATAGGTCGGGCCTTTAGAGCCATCCACGAAGATGAAAGAGCCGCTCAGGCTATGGGAGTTCCCACATCCCGATATAAGCTTCAGATATTCGTCCTGAGCGCTGTGATGGCGGCTTTTGCAGGAAGCCTTTATGCCCACTACGTTGAATTTATCAATCCCGGTTCTTTTGATCTTGTGTGGTCCATAAAGTTCATTCTTATGGTGATGGTAGGGGGCATACAGAGCATCTGGGGATCGCTTCTTGGAAGCCTGTTTCTTACATTTCTCAGCAACGAATGGCTTCAGGTTTTTGCAGAACTTGAGATCCTCTTTTACGGTCTTATTTTGCTCATAGTTTCGCTATTTTTCCCGGAAGGACTGTTTCCGACAATATATCGATTCCGGTTAAATCGACGTGCGGAGAAATGAAATGGAGTTACCACGAATTCATGATGATAAACTGTCCGGTGAAGAACCGATTCTGGAGGTCAGGGAACTGGGAAAAAGCTTTGGCGGTGTTGAAGCTCTTCACGATGTGAATTTTTCGGTCTCAAGAGGTGTTGTTCAGGCCATAATAGGGCCTAACGGAGCGGGGAAAACCACTTTGCTGAATTGCATAAGCGGCATCATCAAACCTTCACGGGGACAGGTTTTCTTTTTCGGAAAGTCCATTGAAAAATTGCCTCCGCACAGAATAGCCGCTCTTGGAATTTCGAGAACCTTTCAGAACGTTGCTCTTTTCAAGCGAATGAGCGTGATAGAAAACGTAGCTGTCGGGAGACATCCAAGGACCAGAGCAGGATTTTTAGCGTGCACGCTTCGCCTGCCTTTCATGCGTAGAGAGGAGCGGGAAATTTTTGCCCGAGCCAGGGACTGGCTTGACTTTGTGGGGCTTGGTGATGAGATGTATAAGGAAGCCGGGTCGCTTCCGCTTGGCAAGCAAAAGCTTCTTGAGGTGGCAAGAGCCCTCGCAACGGAACCCAAATTGCTTCTTCTTGATGAGCCGGCAGCGGGATTGAATACTTCGGAGACTGAGCAGTTCGGGGAGCTCATACAGAAAATTAAAAATATCGGCATAACAATTCTTTTGATTGAGCACGATATGAACCTTGTTATGGAACGCTCTGATTTTATCGTGGTGCTTCATTACGGAAAACTTCTGGCAAAAGGAACACCGCAGGAAATCAAAAAGAATCCCAGAGTGGTAGAAGTTTATCTGGGGCAAGAGGAATAGAAACAATGCTCACTGTGAAGAGTGTTCATGCATACTATGGCGGAATTCATGCTCTTAAAGGCGTTTCCATACATGTTGCAAAAGGTGAAATAGTGACTCTTGTTGGGGCTAACGGCGCCGGGAAAACGACAATGGTCAGAACTATCTGCGGTCTTTTAAAGCCGGCCAAGGGATCTATTACATTTGACGGCAAGAATCTGGTTGATCTTCCTACGGAGAAGATAATTGAGCTGGGGATAGGGCTTGTCCCAGAAGGACGTGAAATTTTTTCGACTCTTTCCGTTGAAACCAATCTGGAAATGGGAGCGTTTTTGAAGCGAAAAGATCGATCCTTTGTGGAAGCCATGAAAGAACAGATGTTTGCCAGGTTTCCCGTTTTATTGAAGAAAAGAAAGCAAAGAGCCGGCACTCTGAGCGGTGGAGAACAACAGATGCTGGCTATAGCGAGGGCTTTAATGAATCAACCGAAGTTCCTGATTCTTGACGAACCGTCTCTCGGGCTTGCACCGCTCATTGTCAGGGAAATCTTTAGCATTATCGAAGAACTGCGGGCTGAAGGTAAGACGATACTTCTGATCGAGCAGAATGCCAGAGCGGCTCTCAAGATAGCAGATAGAGGCTATGTGTTTGAGACAGGCAAGGTGGTGCTTGAGGGGATCGGTTCTGAGCTGTTAGAACATCGAGAAGTTCAGCGAGCGTATCTGGGGCGGGGAACTTCGAAAATATGGGAGGCGTAAGCCGTGAGGCATGATCATAGAATCTGGGATCCAGAAAAAGAATGCATGGATCGAGAAGAACTTCAGCAGTTGCAGCTTGAAAGACTTCAGGCAACTCTTAACCGTGTTTACAAAAACGTTTCTTTCTATCGCCGGCGATTCAAGGAAATCGGGTTTGTTCCTGAAGATGACCTGACCGAACTGGACGATCTTAAAAAGCTGCCCTTTACGACAAGCGAAGACATAAGCAACAGTTATCCTTATGAAATGTTTGCCGTGCCTCTCAGGGAAATTGTGCGAATTCATTCTTCATCGGGAACCATGGCAAATCCAAGAGTTGTTGGCTATACCAGACAGGATCTCAAAATCTGGAGTCGTCTGGTTGCCAGGATTCTTACGGCTGCAGGCGTGACGGCCGATGATGTTATCCAGATAACATTCGGTTATGGGCTTCTAACAGGTGGGCTTGGTATTCACTACGGAGCTGAACTTATTGGAGCGTCGGTGCTTCCGACATCAACGGGGCGCACGGAGCGGCAGATTTACATCATGCGTGATTTCAGAACCACGGTGCTGGTCTGCACCCCCTCATATGCTCTGGTTATAGCGGATCGGATGGACGCTTTTGGTGTTGACCCCAAATCTCTTTCTCTTAGACACGTGGTTTGCGGTGGAGAGCCGTGGACAGAGGAGATGCGGAAAGAAATCGAAGAACGTCTGTTTGTTACTGCGACAGATAACTATGGCGTAAGTGAAGTAATGGGGCCCGGTGTAGCAGGTGAATGTCTTGAAAAATGTGGTATGCATGTTCAGGAGGATCATTTCATCGTCGAGGTGATCGATCCTGCGACGGGGCAACCATTGCCCCCCGGAAGTGTTGGAGAACTGGTCATTACAACGCTTACCAAAGAAGCGTTTCCTGTCGTGCGATATAGAACAGGGGATCTTTGCGCAATTTTCGAGGATAAATGCGACTGTGGAAGAACGACCGTGCGGATCAGCCGTATTATGGGGCGAAGTGATGAGGTTGTTGTGATTAAAGGAATAAACATTATTCCTCAACGTGTTGGTGAAGTTCTGGAAAAGATAAAAGGGACTCGCCCTCCTTATCAACTCGTGGCTCTGCGTGAAGGACATGAAGATCATCTTGAAATTAGAATTGGCGTAACAGAAGAGTTCTTCTTCGACAAGATGAGGGATCAGAGAACTCTTGTGGATGAGATGCGCCAGAAGGTTGCCAACTTTATTGGCATCACCCCAAGAATTAAACTTGTCGAACTGAATTCTCTTAAAAGAGATTCTCAGGGTAACGTGATGCTTTTTGTGGATGAAAGATTATCAGAGAGTAAAAGATAGAAAGTTTTTAGACTTGTGTTCATTGATAATTTATGTTATGTGGCGCTTTGTTATAAGTTAGCGGAGACATGTAAAAATAAGGCTTTTTCGGGAATGTTGGGTGATTCCAGAGAAATTACAGAAAGGTGGGTGAAATTTAGATGGCTGAAACGGAAGTCAAGGAGTCTTTTGAGAAGAAAATCCGAAAGCTGAGAAAGGATTTTCAGAAGAATGTTCAGCCCGTACTCCGTCGGCACAATTATTATCTGTCCAAGGGCGAACGAAGACGTATAAAGCAGAAAAAAGCCATCAAGCGATTGCAACGTCGCGAACGCCGTCTTATGCGTTCAGCTTAATGCCATTAAGAAGGCGAACCTGTTAAAATAGGTAGCGCAGGTTCGCCTTTTTTATTTGTAATAAGCATCGGCTCTCCTAGTGTGTCATTGCGAGCGAAGCGAAGTAATCTCTTTGTTGCAAAATAAGAGATTGCCACGGCCACTTCGTGGCCTCGCAATGACTAAATAAAGGTGTCATTGCGAGCGAAGCGAAGCAATCTCTTTGTTGCAAAAATAAGAGATTGCCATGGCCACTTCGTGGCCTCGCAATGACAGAGTAGGAAACCGTGGCCTCGCAATGACAGAGTGGGAAACCGTGGCCTCGCAATGACTCTCAAAATCAGGCCCTTTTATTTTCAGAATTTGGATCTTCTATTATGCTGTGGTAGGTACTGGCTTGCTTTTTGTCGGCTAATATCAGGTGGCGTGTCATTTCGGGGTTACGTAAAAAACTTGGGGGATCCCGGATCCCCGGGACCCCCCAATCTTTTACACCATATTTACTACTTCTTCTTTGTTTTCCTTACTTCTTGGCAGCGCCGCACATTTCTTCAACGGTAAGAGCACCGTCCTTGTTGGCGTCTTTGGCCTTGAAAGCATCTTCGGTATTGTCCTTGCCGCCAGCCTTGAACTCATCCAGAGAGAGCTTCCCGTCACCGTTCTTGTCAAGAGCTTTGAAGGTGTCGGGGCAGGGCTTCTGGGCTTCCGCAGCACTGGCAGCACCAACTCCGAAGACCACCACAAGAGCCAATGCCATCAAAACAGCTACCAAACGCTTCATACATCAACCTCCATAATTGGGGTTAAGGTTTAATAATGTTGTTGACCTAAACAACGGCTTCTATATTTTCCTTTTTTTGTTACATGTCAAGAGAAAAAATGTAACTTTTTATTTTTCATAGCCACCTTTGAAGTTTGCCTTTCTTTTTTCAAGAAATGCCTGAACCCCTTCTCTGGCATCCTCGCTTGCAAAAGTTAGAGCAAAAGCATTGACTTCAAGCTGACAGGCTGTTCTCAGATCGGAGCCAACTCCTTCATCTACCACTCTCTTAATGGCCCTGATAGCAATCTGACTTTTTTGAGCAAGAGCCGAAGCTACCTTGAGAGTTTCTTCCAGAAGATTTTCTGCAGGGAAAACTTTTGCTACGAGGCCAATATTTCTGGCTTCTTCTGCCGAAATCATTTCGCCTGTCATACACAGTTCTTTGGCTTTTGCACGCCCCACAAGCCGTGCCAGTCTCTGAGTGCCACCAAATCCCGGGATTATCCCGAGGTTAATTTCAGGCTGACCGAATTTGGCTTTGTCAGACGCATAGATAAAGTCGCAGCTCATGGCGAGTTCGCAGCCACCACCCAGTGCGAAGCCGTTTACGCAAGCGATTACAGGCTTCGGAAGCTGTTCAAGCCTGAAGAAAACATTCTGTCCCTTTTCCGCAAACTTGTAAGCCTGAAGAGGATTCATTTTCGGGAATTCGGTAATGTCTGCTCCCGCTACGAAAGCTTTTTCGCCAGCTCCGGTGATCACTAGAACCTTTATTTTGTCATTCTTTTCAACTTCATCGATAGCCCTATCGATTTCCTCGAGTGTTTGTGGGTTTAGGGCGTTGAGTGACTTTGGACGGTTTATCGTAAGTATTGCCACGCCATCGTCTCTTACCTCGAAGAGAATGTTTTCATAACTCATTTGCTCTCCTCCCTTTTGTGTATGAACAAGACTTCGCCCTGACCTGCAATGAAACCATTATTGCGCAAAACCGGTTACGGGCACGGTGTCCCATACACGAAGAAAAATCGTCAACACTATGTAGATACACGGCATGCCGTGCCCCCTGGAATAAAACCACTATCAATCACCGTTCCTTAACGACCCGCCGGCCTGTCTCTGCAATTTGCTATTACTGCAAGAACACCACATACGACTCCAACGCACCACGCACCTACGGTCGTTCTACTGCAAGAGCCGCACCCTGGCCACCTCCAATGCAGAGAGTAGCCAGGCCTTTTTTAGCGTTACGACGTTTCATTTCATAAAGAAGAGTTGTGAGAATGCGAGCTCCTGAGGCTCCAATGGGATGTCCCAGAGCTATTGCCCCACCGTTTACATTGACTTTCTCAAGGTCCCATCCCATCTCTCTGTTTACGGCAATAGCTTGAGCGGCAAAGGCCTCGTTTGCTTCGATAAGGTCAAGGTCTGCCACACTCCAGCCGGCCTTTGCGAGTGCCTTCTTGCTGGCAGGAGCGGGACCGATACCCATTATGCTCGGATCGACTCCTGCCGTTCCCCATGAACGAATAACGGCAAGAGGGGTTATTCCGAGAGATACCGCTTTCTTTTCAGACATTACAATGACAATCGCAGCGCCATCGTTGATTCCCGAAGCATTTCCCGCCGTAACGGTTCCGTCTTTTTTGAAGGCAGGAGGCAGTTTGCTGAGAGCTTCAAGTGTCGTCCCGAATCGTGGATGCTCGTCGGTATCAAATAACACCGGTTCGCCTTTCTTTTGCGGAACAGGGACGGGCACAATTTCTTCTTTGAACTTGCCAGCTTTTATGGCTGCTTCGGCTTTCTGTTGACTCTTAAGCGCAAATTCATCCTGTTCCTGACGTGTTATGCCGTATTTTTCTGCTAAATTTTCGGCGGTAATACCCATGTGATAGCCGTTAAAAATATCCCAGAGCCCGTCAAAAATCATAAGATCAACCAGATTGCCGTCTCCCATGCGATGTCCCCATCTTGCTTTGGGGACAGCATAGGGAGCCTGACTCATATTTTCGATACCACCTGCAACAACAATATCGGCTTCTCCGAGCATAATGCTCTGGGCGGCAAGCATCACAGACTTAAGTCCTGATGCGCAGACCTTGTTTACTGTAAAAGCGGGAACTTCTACCGGAATGCCGGCCCTTACAGCAACTTGCCGTGGCGGATTTTGTCCCAGACCCGCCTGAAGAACGTTTCCAAGAATGACTTCGTTAACTTCTTTGGGATCGAGGTTAAGGCGGGCAAGAGCCTCTTTCAACGCGATCACTCCGAGTTCAACCGCAGAGACATTAGCAAGAGATTTTCCGAAGCTTCCCACCGGTGTTCTTACTGCCATGGCTATTACCGCAGTGTTCATAAATCACCCTCCTGGTTGATTAGATTAAAAGGCTAAGAGTTTGCTTCATCCGCCAATGATAGACGCCATTAGCAAACGATGGCGGCTAAAACAGTGTCGTTATAAGGCCGCGTTCTCCTTCTGCGTCATTGCGAGACTGCATTCCCCATTTGTGTCATTGCGAGGCTGTCGAAGACAGCCGTGGTAATCTCATAAAAAAGCAATAACGAGATTGCTTCACCCTCACTTTGTTCAGGCTCGCAATGACATCTTTATTTCGTCATTGCAAGCGCCCGAAGGGCGCGTGGCTATCTCAAGCCTTTCCACAATTAAATCACCGCCCTCCAATCTTGCCCTTTTTCGCAGGAACGACTAAAATCAGCGGCGGCTCTCAGCCGTCCGCTGGTGTGATTTGTTATAATATGCACTGGTTTATAATTCATTTTCGTCGATTCCGGCAATCTTCATAAAATGTTTAAGAAGACCGGTCTTTAACGGCTTGTTTCCATGAATAGGAATTGAAATACGAAATGATGTTTCTTCTTTGACATAAATATGATTGCTGCCACTGATTCTTCGTAGCACCCAGCCTTTCTTCTCAAGGACTTTGACAAATTCTTTTCCGGATATGGTTTTCAAACCGCTATCTCCAGAACCTTGTCTTTCTCTGTAATTTTTATGTCTTTCATATCTATTGATAGACAACCCTCGACAGCCTCGTAAATATTGCTTAAAAGTTCATCGAAAGTCTCGCCCTGAGTGGCACATCCGGGAATGGAAGGAACTTCCGCCCAATAACCTCCCTCTTCAGCTTCGTGAATAATTACTTTTAGCTTCATATTACGTCTCCTTTTTGGTGTTTTGCATATAACTATAAGACATCAAGGAACTTTATCAAACTCTGTTTAAGCATGTCAATCCCGCTGGTGGTTTGCCAAGGGTTAATACCTGTTATTGCGATACTGCCGTAAGTGGATGGGGATCTCATAGGGAACACCTTGCGAGGATTGCTTCGCCTTCGCTTCGCTTCGGCTCGCAGTGACGCAGAGAAGAGTCATTGCGAGCGCCCGAAGGGCCGTGGTAATCCGTAATCCCCCTCCCACCGTCATTGCGAGCCCGCCGCAAGGCGGGCGTGGCAATCTCATGGTATAAGAGATTGCTTCGTCGCTTCGCTCCTCGCAATGACACAGAAGAATTGCTTCGCTCCTCGCAATGACACAGAAGAATTGCTTCGCTCCTCGCAATGGCGGCCACAAAGAGTCATTGCGAGGCCACGGTTCCCGCTATGTCATTGCGAGGCCACGAAGTAGCCGTGGCAATCCCTTTAGAAGACTACGAGTTCAGCGGCTCTGGAGCAGGACTCGTCAAGAGAGTCCTGAATCTTCCTTATAATATCGGTCTCCCCGTATTCACCCGGTTCTACCGGGTTTCCCACAGCAATGCCGATTCTGGAAAAAGGCAAGGGCATTAATGTCCTGTCCCATGAAGGGAATTTAATTGCCGGATATATCGATGAGGCGGCAGGGAGAATAACAGAGCCTGTAAGTCGGGCTATATGCCCAACGCCTTTCTGAACCATGCGTGCCGGGCCACGGCTTCCGTCTGCTACCATAACCACGCAGGCAGGTTCATTCATTCTGTTTTTAAAATAACGAATTGTTCCGATTCCGGCTCTTAATCCATGGCTTCCCGACGATCCCCTGATTGTCAGGAATCCAAGCGATTCCAGAAAATGACTGACCCTGTCGCCATCCTGACTTGCACTGACCATAACGGCAGAGCATGATTGTAAGGGTATTCTTTTTAGCAGTGACAGAGACAGTTCATCATGGCGAGAAATTCCCCTGATTCTGATGCCGGAGGATAATCCTGACCAGAAGGATAACATGCTTAAAACGTCCTTGTGCCAGAAAGTAAGTATAACGTGTTTTTTCTTTTCAAAGAGTTTCCATATAATACCGGCTCCATCTACGCGATAGCTGCAGGAATTCCTTATTAAAACAAATAAGCGCTCAATAGCCCACCTGAAGAGTCTTTTTTTGCCCCAAACTCCTTTGAGGTTTTTATGCTTATCAGCCGCTGCAGACATTTTCACTATGTTCCTGTGTTGTTACGATAGGCTTTGGTGTTCTAAGGAATCTCAGACCTGTCCAGCAAACTATGATAGCAAAAAAGACCCTGAGGGTTCCTTCAGGGAGCACCAGAGCTATGTTGCCGCCAAGGGCAGTGCCGCCAATAATCCCCAGAATGAGACCCGGCACCAGTTCCACGGTGATGTTTTTTAGTCGCCAGTTGGTGTAGGACCCCATGATTCCGGCAGGTATCATGCACATGAGAGACGTTCCCTGTGCCATGTGCTGACTGTAGTTAAAGAGCAATACCAGAGCCGGCACGGTAACGGTGCCGCCCCCTATCCCCATCATACCGGCGAGAAAACCTGTAAAAATGCCCACGATAAGAAGACCGATAAGTTTGTGCGTGCCTGTGATTACGATATGCGAATGAGCCAGAAGAAAAGGTTTTAACACAAGAACGATGGATGCAAATATCAGGAAGGCACCGAAAGATCGCTTGAGTTTCCATTCAGGCAAGCTGTTGGCAAAACGCGCTCCCGCCATTGCGGTAATGATGGCCGTGACGGCAAGAGTAACACCGGCGATAAAGTCAACTTCCCCTTTCATGCTGTAAGTTATTGCTCCAGTAAGGCCAGTAAACACGAGAGCCAGTAAACTTGTTCCGTGGGCCTTATGCTGAGAAAGACCGAGTATGGCTACCATAAGAGGTATCATCACAACACCACCACCTAAACCTACGACTCCTCCAAATGCTCCTGCTAAAAAGCCAATCCAGAGAGAATGGAAAAAGATTTTTTTTGAATAGGACATAGAAAATGCTCCCTACTTGTTTTTTTATCCTTTAGAGTCCTTCCTACAAGGTTTGAATATATAGCACACAATATTGTGATGTGTCGATTTTTTGCTACATAGACAGAGATGTACCCGGAGCGGAGTGATTTTTATAAAAAGCTGAACCCGTTAGAAAAAACCGACCGGTTTAATGGATGACAACAGGTATATTTCATGTAGAGTATAGACGGGTAAAGGAAAGTCATTGCGAGGCTGCCGCAAGGCAGCCGTGGCAATCCCTCTCCCACCGTCATTGCGAGCCCGCCAAAGGCGGGCGTGGCAATCTCATAGTTGTTTCTTATGAGATTGCTTCGCTTCGCTCGCAATGACACACTGACGAGATTGCTTCGCTCGCAATGACGAATGTGTATGTCATTGCAAACGCCCGAGGGGCGAGCGGTAATCTCATAAAAAGCAATGACGAGATTGCTTCGTCGCTTAGCTCCTCGCAATGACACGGGAAAGAACAATGAGAGAGTGCTTCGCCTTCGCTTTGTTCCGGCTCGCAATGATACAAGAGTACACAGTTACGCAATTTTCGAACAGGTTCATAAAAAGCTTGACTTCTCCTATCCCAGATTATATGAACATATGCGAATATAATTGAAGTATCCCGAAATTACTATAAGGTGGTTAATATGAAACAGTTTATCAGGGTCATGAAGGCCCTTTCTGAACCACACAGGGTTAAGATTCTTAAGGCTCTTTCAAAAAGAGACCTATGTGTATGTGAGTTACAGGCGCTTTTAGGTATAGCTCAGCCTACAGTTTCAAAGCATCTTAAAGTTCTTGAGGATGCCGAGCTTGTTGAGAGTTCTAAAGAAAGCCTCTGGGTCAATTACCGTCTGTATCGTGATACTCCCAACATCTACGCGAAGAGCATGATAGAGTTGCTCGATAACTGGCTGGAAGATGATCGAGGTGTTATGGCGCTTCTCGAGCGAATCGATTCTGTCAACAGGTACGAGATTTGTGCAAGGAATACATCAAATGTCGGAGTGGCAAGCCAATACAAATCAAGACGTGCTGTAAAAAAGGAGGTGTAAGTCATGGAAATCAAAGTTTTGGGACCTGGTTGCCCTAGATGTAAACAAACCGAAGCTGTTGTTATGGACGCTCTTGCTGAAGCCGGAGTGGCGGCAAACGTTGAAAAAGTGACCGATCCGAATCAAATCGCATCTTACGGCGTCTTCGGAACACCTGCTGTTATAATCGATGGAGAAGTAAAATGCGTGGGAAAAGTTCCCACTAAAGAAGAAGTAAAAAAGTGGCTTAAAAAGTAAAAAGCCTGTTTTTTGCTGCACTTGTTCCCTGACCTTAGAAAATTTGCAAGCAGGGGGTGTTAACGATGGAAACAACAAAGTGCAGTTGTGAGGTTACACCTGGCAATGTAATGATCCTTGCCTGTTCGGGTGGATCCAACGTTGGTCAACTTTCTAACCAGGTTGCTGTTGAACTTACGGTGGAAGGATGCGGCAGAATGTATTGCCTTGCTGGCATAGGCGGAAGGCTCAGCGGATTCGTTCAGTCGGCAAAGGATGCTCCGGCAGTCGTTGTGATCGATGGTTGTGAAATAGGATGCGCAAAAGCGACGATGGAAAGCGCTGGCGTTCCCTTTGGGAGCTACATTGTAATTTCCAAAGATCTAGGTATTGAGAAAAACAAGAATTTTAATCTCAGCAGGGAAGATATAGACAGAGTGAAATCGGCCGTAAAAGCTCTTATCGCAAGCATGAATGTTACAGAGACGGCTAAAGGTGCCGAGAGCTGTTGCTGTTAGAGTTAACATGATGGAGATTTGTCCCTCCGGCTTAACACTTTAAAACGGAGGGACTTAATAATTAAATTCTGGCTTGCTGTAACTGCCACACCGAGCAGCCTATCCTCTATTGTTTCCACCAATCTTCGTTTGAAGGTTAAAGGGGTAAGTTTTTTAATTCAGGTGGAAGTTCACAGGCTTTCCATGTCCGATCAATCGCCACAATAGTTGCTTCACCTTTTGCAACCAGTTCCTGATGTTCCTGTTCATAGAAGGAAAATTCGAAGGTAATGGATTTACTTTTGATTTGTTTTACGGAAACATCAAGCCAGAGCTCGTCTCCATATCTGACCGGTTTAAGAAATCGACATGAAGCTTCCACTACGGGAAGTCCAAAGCCACGATCGGCATTTCTGAAATACTTATGAGGCGGTAGTCCGTGATGGCGGAGAAAAGCTTCAATACCGTGATGGCAATATCTGAAATATGATGCGAAATAAACTACACCATAAGGATCAGTATCTCCGAAATGTATCGTTATGGGAATTCTTACGATCGAATTTTGTCTGCTTGCTTCGTTATTCATTATACGGTCCCCTTCTTAACAAGGTTTATTATGGAACGGCTCGTATATTCTGCTACGTCGGCCATGGCGTCCACTGGCATGAAAGGGTATTCATCCGCGAAGAGGCATTTAGCTTCTGCCGGGAATTCTTCGTCCGGTAGGTAGAAGATGTAAAGCAAAGGCACTTTGGGAAGGGGCCATAATATTAAGGCGAAATCTCCGGGGGAATCCGGTGCGTGATTTCCTCCAAAACGTTCCAGTATTTTTTCGCGAGCACCAGAGATCGCTTCAACGTAGGGAACAAGGATTTCTTCTGCATTGGATCTGAAGGCTCCCCAGTAGGGCATGGTGTTGGGAAAATCTCTGAAAGCCTTCCATGATGATGGAGAGACCTGAGCGGTTGGAGCATGAAGGGCATAGATACTTATCAGCACGCCTTTAGGGCCGGTTTCTTTTACGCCGTCGAGCATAACGGCATTTTCTGTCAGAAGGCAGTTAGCTCCAAAAGCTTTAAATAACAACCCATCGCCCGTTGCTTCTGCAGGGATGGCTTCTTTTAAAACTTCGATCCCTCTTTCGAAGGCCTTAGGAAGATACGAAAGAATAATGGATTCATAGTTGTCTTTGCTCATGATCTATTCCTCGGCCGTTGTTGTAAGTTCTTTTAACCAAATGGCGACCTTTTGAAGGGATTGTTTAGTCCATCTTGCAATTACAGCAACAAAGCCGGCTTCACAATGATTTTAATACCCCCATAATTTCTTCTTATCAATTGCACATTGTTCACAAACGTGATTAAATAAAGCGTATTTAAAAAACCGAAAAGCAAAAAGGAAAGGAGATCGACGTGAACGTTAGAAGACCTTCGGCTAGAGAGCTCGCTCAGGCAACCCCCCTTGCCATGAAAAATCCGTACATCATGAATTTTTGTAGAGTACTGGTTGAGAAAAAGGGGGAGAAGCATTCTCCTGAAGCTCTAAAAAAGCTCTTGAATGACATGTACAGGCTTTTTGAAAATCTGTTGGGCCAGAACATGGTAAAGGCTCTTCCTGAAGACAAAAGAGAGGAATACCTTAAGCTTTGTGAGGACCTTAACCAGCTTTCTTATGAACGCATTGCCGAAATTTTCGACAAATACGTGCCCAATTATCAGGAAGTTATGAAACAGACGATGAAACAGTTCGCCGATCTTTTTATGCGAAATCGCAATTTTGATCCTCAAGATTTCGAAAAGGCTATGAAAGAAAAGACTGAAGACGAAGATTAAACAAACCAGCATCCTGGTTACCAGAAAGGGGAGCCGTGTTTTATGGAACAGGAACAAAAGGATAAGACGATTTGCCCACACTGTGGATCTCAAATGAAAAAATGGAAAGTTCCGTTGTTTTCTACGTGGACATCGGAGTTTTTTTATGTCTGTTTCAACGATGATTGTCCCTATTATCAGCGGGGATGGAAGCACATGTTCACCACTTACAGGAATCCATGCTCATATCGCTATCGCTACGATCCTGAGTCAGGACAGTCTGGACCTATTCCGGTATGGTCACCGGAAGATTTGAAGGACGGCATTATAGAATAGACGGGTTGCTGTAAAGGGAAGGGAAGAGACCGTTTGATAACGGAATTTGGTAAGCGCCTCAGGATCTTCAACGTTCTTGAAGGGTTGGGAGAGGGGTTATCTCGCTTTTGCGGTAAACCGACAAGAGTTGCCCTTCTTTATGCCGAAAAATATGATGATCCGCTTATCATTTACGATCCCCATAATCTTCTCGATGGA
>CAZWJX010000004.1:17082-23203 GCA_964634695.1 uncultured Syntrophobacterales bacterium
ACGAGTATCGCCTTAAAGAACTGTTTGTTGACTCCGCAGCCTGGCGCAGTTGTCCGCTCAGGTTGGATGGGATGACTCTTTTCGGAGAAATGGTTCCGGAGAAGGATCTGGGATTAAGTGGCGTAATTTCCTATGGGGGCCGCACGGGGAATATATTCTATCAAATGTGGTTTGCCGAACACCATCCCGACATTGCGTCCACAGGTCCCATAGAACGATGGCTTGAAAATGCCGTGTCTGTTTTGTCCCATGATTTTGCCATCGACGATAGTTTCTACACATCTACATCCAGACTTGTTCTGAGAGAATACGCATCCTACGCCGTAAGAGACTACATAATGGATGAACTGAATCTTCTTATCGGATGGGATATGCCGTATATGGTTTCTTCGGTTCTTGAAGCTATTCTGGATATTTCTAAAACTCCCGAGGAAAGATTACTGCCTGAAGGAAAACTTGCTGTAGTCGAACCTTCTAAAATAGAAAATATCAGATTCCTGCTAAGATTTCCTGACGATGAAAGTCCACTCCTCACCAATACAAAACATGTAAGAAAACTTCTAACCGCCGTTCGCAATTCTCCAACGAGTCTTGTGTCCGATGGTAAGCAAATTCTTGGCATAGCTGATGAAAATATCTCTTCGCCGGCAATAATTGCGGATTTTCGAAAAGGTCACGGTTTTCTGCTCATAAACCATAAACTTGTGTGTAGCTTTGCCGATGGTAGATTTTTTGCCACGAATCGTCGACCTTCTCTCGTTGAATTTGAGGAGATCCTTTTGGAAACCGACCTGGATCAGGATACCAGAGACGACCTTTTTTCCGTGGTCATGTATATAGTCCAGCAAGCGATGGAAAAAGAACACGGAGCCTGCGTAGTTGTGGATTTAAATTCGCCACCTCTAAAACTTTCAGGCCAGCAATTGCTGGAGCCTCTTCCATTGAACAACCGTGAAAACCTTTCTCTGGCCTGCCGCCTGTCGATGCTTGATGGTGCGATTCATATCGGAAAGGATCTGCACCTTTATGCTTTCTCTTGTTTGCTGGATGGTTCGTCGGTGCCAAACGAAGATAGATCCCGGGGAGCTCGCTTCAATTCCGCTCTCCGGTTTACTAGCAAGCATCCTGATGTAATTGTTATAACCGTTTCGTCCGATAGACCTGTCTCGGTATTTCAGAACGGTATTGAATTGACCAGACCTTTCCATCTGGAAACACCTGTAAGTTATCTTTACAAAGCCCCGACTCTCGAATCATGGCTCGGGTTGGAATGATCATTTCCAGGTAGCCTGTCTATTAATTTTTTGAACATTTTCCCCAGGGATCTCGGAGATTCAGGGATCATCACAACGAGGTGATTTCTCGCTCTCGTTAGCGCCACATAAAACAGATTAAATGCTTCCGTAAGCGTATTTATCCTCTCCTTTACAACTTTTTCTGTCACTTCTTCAGGATACGGTTTCGAAACCCTGGCAAGTCTTCCATCGCTCAGGACCACAACAGGGGGGGAATGCAGCGTCCAGTCAGTAAATGGTATAATAACTGCCGGAAATTCAAGCCCCTTCGCTCCGTGGATGGTCATGATGCGAACGGCTCCGGCGTTTGATTCTTCATCTGTTGCACCAAGAAGTTTTGCGCCAACACCTTCCGGAATTCCGAGCCGTTCTTCCGCTCCTTCCTCTTCCCACAGCGACAGGAATTCAGATAAACTTACGAACCTTCCCATAGAACTTTCCATGCTGTTTATTAACTCCAGAAATCTCAACACAAAAGAAGTCTCTTCGGGAAACCGTTCCCTTACTTTGAAATACCGTATCGCCTCCCTGGCGATATCGTATGCCGTTTCGTAGCCTGCCGTTCTTAAAAAGCGCGTAAAGAGATATTCATAGATTTCCCTGTAACGCCTGGCAAAGCAGGTAACGAGCGATTCGCTTTCGTTTCCCTCGGTTTTTGCTTTGAAAATCCAGTCGTTACCAAGACTTTTCAGTTCCTCGCAGGATTCTATTGCTACGTCGCTTTTAAGGAATCCCACGAAGGAAATTTCATCCTTTGGATCATTTACGAATCTCATGAAATTAAGTAAAGCCCTTACGGTCGGCGATTTTTCAATCCTCAAAGAATGTTCTGTCACGGCTGGGATATCTTCGGCCCACAGCCACGAAAATACAATTCTTGCCTCCCTGTTCGTGCGAACAAGCACCGTTATATCGGAAAATGTTAGACCATTCTGACTCATGCAGCGAATTTTCTCTACAATTAGCTTTTTTATTTCTTCATTGCGTTCTTCCGTGTTTGAACCGGGTATCGGTAATAGTTCCACATAACCTTCATCGGTTCCGGATTTTCCCGAAGGAACATTCTGGACAACGTCCTGGAAATTGTTTGCAATTTCTTTTGCACATTCCTGTATAACCGGATTACCTCCAAGGTCTTTGAAATAATCACTAATGAGCGATTCTACGAATGAGTGGTCGCTGAGTGAAGAAAATATAAGATTGTTGGAGCGGACGATCTTTTCACCCGAACGCCAGTTGGTATCCAGCACTTTTACCTCTGGTTGGTAAGCTCGAAAGCTATCAAGCACTTCCCTGAATATGCCCGGTTCTGCCGATCGCCAGATGTATATTGACTGCTTTGGATCTCCTACGTAGAAAAGACTACCTCCTTCCGAAATTGCATTCTGGATCAGCGGATAAAGCACTTCCCATTGAATTCGGCTTGTATCCTGAAATTCGTCTATGAGAAAATGTCTGAGCCTTTCTCCCATTGTGAGGTAGACGAGAGGGATGTGATCTAAGGAAAGGTGCTCTGTGATAAGCTTCAGCCATTGACCCGGCATCACAATGCCATCTCTGGCACAGAGTCTATCCATTTCTTCTCGCAATACTGACAGCAAATCAGTGTAGGGGGCCAGTCTGGCAAGAGATAATAAAAGCAAGTATTCCTGAGCCTTATCCTTGAGCTCCAGGTATAGTTGATTCAGTTCCTCTATTGATTCAGAACATTTGTGGTTTTTCTTTAAGAGTTCGCTGATATGGTTTTTTTTGAAAAATGCTGAATCCAATTTTCTTTCTGAAAGAGCTTTATAGGCATTTGCGGTAAGCGATGCACCACAAATGTTTATAATTTTGGTGGCTATATCATTCATATCTTTTTCAAGTTTTTCGAGAGATTTGGACAGGTCTTCACGGATAGAGACGGGTTTAGAATCCGTTTTTTCTATGGACTCAAAAAGTTCCTCGAGCCTTCGTTTGAAATGCTTTTCAGGATTGAACCCTCGCGCCTGTTCAATATCGAGAAAACACCTGAGAGCTTTTTCAAAAATTTCGGATAATCTATTGTTTGGGTTATCAAGGTTAAGAAGCAAGCGGTCAAATGACTTCTGGATCAACCGAGAAATATTGAATTCGGGTTCTACATCCGGTCTTCTGCGAATTTCCCATGAAATAGCCTTCATTAAGGCGAAGACGAAGCTGTCTATAGTCTGAACTCTGAAATCGTCATAATTACGAAGAATGAGATCGAGCCATTTTTGAGCATTTTCCTGAGTCACCCCTGTTGTTTCAGTAAGTTTGTGACCTTCTGGCGTGCCGAAGGAAATTTCTTTAAGAAATTTTATTATGCGATATTTCATTTCAGCCGCCGCTTTATTTGTAAAGGTCATGGCAACTATTGAACGAAGAACAGAAAGATTAACCCTGTTTCCCAGAAGGCTAATGTAATTTAGGGCCAGTTGATAGGTCTTACCCGAACCTGCCGAGGCCTTGATGGCTCTTAGATGAGCGTTGTTGACCATTTCTTTTCCCTCGAGTGTTATTGTGTTCATCTCGTGAATCGAGAACGGCCGTGGTAATCATCTGAGTGGTCATGACCCCCTGCTTCGTCATTGCGAGCGCCCGAAGGGCGCGTGGCAATCTTACTAAGGAATAACAACAAGAGATTGCTTCGCCCTCACTTTGTTCGGGCTCGCAATGACGCACTGGGCAGCTTGCGGGCTCGCAATGACACCTTTATTTAGTCATTGCGAGCGCCCGAAGGGCGCGTGGCAATCTCTTTTTGCCAAAACAAAGAGATTGCTTCGCTTCGCTCGCAATGACACACTGGGTGATTGCTTCGTCGCTTCGCTCCTCTCAATGGCATACTGACATCAGCAATTACGTCTAATCTGGCGACCTTCCTAACCTTTTTAACAGGTCTTTGAGTTGTTTTATTTCATCCTGCTGAAATCCCTCAGCGCCATATAAGCATTTTTCATAAATTTCTATAAACCTGCTTCCCACTTCTCTCTCGTTCGCAGATAACTGTTCACCTATACGATTGAACCACTCCCTTAATGTTTCGGACGGTCGACGAGCAGAATAACGCTTTGCTAAGTGTTTTTCGAATTTTCTGAGAAGCTTCAAATGATCTTTTTGGACAGCAAGCCTTTTTCCAACCATCCACAATAAGGCCAACGTCAATAATATTGAGCCTCCAACCATGACAATGGGTTCTATGCTATAGGCCGGTTTTTCGCTTTTAATCTTCTTTGCTACTTCAGATAAACTAAAGCCCTTTAGTGAACTGAGCAAAGTTCTCAGATGGGAAAATCTTTCGCCAATATTTCTGGCTATTCTTTCCTGTTCTCTCATGTCATACTGCACAACCAGTCTGTTCCATGAATACTGTATAAAGTCCAGAGCCAGACGAAGCCGGAACCGTAAGCTTAAGCCGGCACGTTCCATAAGGGGCGAATAGGGCGTCGGATCCAGTCGGAGCCATCTTCCTTTTCTATATTTTGACCTATCGCCTTCCGGCAAATTATCTGCTCTATCTTCTATGAATGCCTCTACCCAGACGTGGGCGTTCTTTTGAAGCACCAGATAATAGGATCCCACTTTTTGAAAATAACCTCCGTGGTATCCACCAACGAGTCTTGCAGGGATTCCCACCATTCTAAGCATTACAGCCAGAGCGGATGCAAAGTATTCGCAGTTCCCGCGCTTGGTTTTAAAAAGAAAATCTTCCAGTGCCCTGTCGGACAATGGAAGACCGGACAGTGAATACTGGAAAGGTGGAGACTTCAACCATAATTCAAGCTTCTTAGCAATTTCAAGCTGATCTTTATTCAGTTCTACCGTATTTCGAACAAGTTGCAGGATAGGTTCTTTGCTTTCCCAGTTAGCAGGAATGGCCCTGTAGCGTTCCATATCCCACGATGAAAGTTCTGTGCTATACGCTCCAATTGTGGACAGGCATTCATACCTCATTCGTCTGTCCATTGGTCTATCTGTGAAGAAAATTCGCTCATCCCATGCTGTAAACAGTCGCCTGGGAAAGCCCTTTACGCTGTGAGGCACGTCAAGGCAAAAGAGAAATTTCCCTCCCGATGATTCCAGAATGATGGTTTGAGAGATAATGTTGCTCCTGTTATCCTCCTTGCGTTTGTCTTCAGTGGAGTACGGTCGCGGGTATTCCATAATTGTTGACTTCCATGACTTGCCATCGAAATAGTCATATACGGTGCCTCGCCAGTAGAGAAGATTTTGAGGAGGAGTATCGGATAATAAAGCTCTGAAAGCCACCGTTTCGTCTTCCTGAATTTTTTCGATGGCGCCCAGTTCTACAACGCTTGAAAAGCCCGTGTGCGACACTACCTCACGGTTAAGAAAGGGCAGAAGAGGCGTTTCCGTTCGTGGAAGAATGAAGAAAAGAATAAAGGAGATAGGAATGGAGATTACCAGAAAAGCGAGAGAATAACCTAGAAGCCATGAAAGGGGAAAGAGCCGATTGTTCATTGTGATAGGCTGATACGTGATGCTTTCCAGTTCAGAAATGCCCGTGAGAATGACGAGAGAGGCCGTGCATCCCACCATGACGATCATTATGGTTATCAGGTAGCCTATGCCAAAGGTGAAAAAGGCGTGGCTCACAAGAGCAAAGACGCAAAGAGCGATAATCTGGAGATAATCTCTTGTTTTGCGGCGTTCAATCCACTTTACTGCCACAAGACAGATGAAGCACTCCAGCAATACATTTACAGCATTGTCCCAGTTGATACGTGCAAATGTGAAGACAATGAGAGCAATGGCCAGGACGTTGAGTAACCAGCGGGGAATTGTATAACGCCAGGAAGGATATC
>CAZWJX010000004.1:23213-25178 GCA_964634695.1 uncultured Syntrophobacterales bacterium
AAAGCCATCTCTTTGATATTGATACCGAAGCATATGACCGTTATGATCAGAACGATGCCATCAAGAAGTTTTGTCATTGACGTTGTTAAGACCATAAAGCGCCAGCGCCCTAAGGATACTTCTCAAGTGTGACGTTCCTGTTTCAGGCGGTATAAAAAGGTTGGTTCCTTTAAGACCCACCAGATATCCCATTCCGATAAATTTTATAGCCAGATAAACGAGGCAGGAAAGAGTTGGTTCAATGTCATCGTTCTCGTTTATATTCAGAATAATAGCCTGAGGCTTTTCCAGCGATCTTTCATTGACTTTGAGATTGCCAGTTTTTGCCGTTGCCTTCCAGTTGATGGACTTCTTCGGATCTCCTTCCTGATAGTTACGGATAGAGATTATTTCGTCGTCGAGCCATCCAAAAGCAATTTGATGTTCATCCCCTCCATGTTGAGGTTTTTCTTTCTGTGATTCTATAACGGGAATATTGCAACTATACGGTTCGGGATAGACGATTATATCTTCCTCCAGTTCCACAAAGATCGAGCGGCTGAAAAAGTTGAAAGGAAAACGAGATGAAACAAAAAGAGGCACACTGCGATACAGACCTCGTTCAGGAAAAGAAGGCTGCAGAGAGATTCTCTGACTCTGCCCGGCTCTTAGAAACATTATCACTGAAGATGCTTCCAGAAAGTTTATGCGTATAAAGAAAGCCGGGAACCAGTGTCGGTTATTCGTTACTTCAACCACAACAGGAAACGGTTTTTTTGCAAAAATATCCGACGGAAAGAAAATCTTTACTTTGAGTTCCTTCAGATTGTATTGCGATGTCATGCCGGACACGAGCATGGAAGCCAGCATAAAGGCAACCACCAGATAGACCAGATTATTGGAGGCATTGATGCCTACAAGAGCAATAAAAATCGTGGAAACGATAAAAAGAAAACCGGCTTTTTCTATTCTTACGTGACCGGCACGGGAATGGCGTCTAATATTGATTTAATAACCTCCTGCTTTTTCTGAGCGCTTTCCCGGGCGTATTCTTCTCTGAATTCTACTCTATGAGAAATAACATATGGAGCTACAAATTTTATGTTTTCCGGACTCAGGTAGGTTCTTCCGCTGAGATACGCGTCAGCCTTAGCGGCGTTGATGAGAGCGAGTGCTCCTCGCGTTGAAAGCCCTACTTTCAAAATATTACTGTTTCTTGTCGCTTCCACAACATCTAGAAGATAATCCATTACAGCATCGGATACATGTATATTATTACGGATCGTTTGTTGCATTACAAGAATTTCTTCGGGATTTGTAACCGGCTCGATGGAGTAAATCTCCTTCCTTCGGCTTCCACCCTTTAAAATCTGACGCTCGGCTTCCCGGCTTGGATAACCGATCTGAATTCTCATAGCAAAGCGGTCGAGCTGAGAATCGGGCAGAGGAAATACGCCCGATGTTTCGGCGGGATTCTGGGTAGCTATAACAAAAAAAGGCTGGGGCAGAGGATAGGAATTACCCTCGATGGTTACCTGCTTTTCTCCCATAGCCTCCAGAAGGGCGCTCTGAGTCTTGGGACTTGCTCGATTTATTTCATCCACAAGAACGATGTTATGGAAAATAGGCCCCGGATGGAACTTGAATACGCCTTCGTTGCGATCGTAAATGGATAATCCTGTCACGTCGGAAGGCAGTAAATCGTTAGTGCACTGAATACGGCCTAAATCTAAGCCCAGAACTTTTGCAAGTCCCAGTGCGAGAGTAGTTTTTCCGAGGCCGGGCAAGTCTTCTATGAGCAGATGCCCTCGAGAAAAAAAGCAAATCAAAGAAAGGCGAAGAGCAAGATCTTTTCCGTGCAGGTAGTATGATAGTTTCTGACAGATTCTTTCGAATATCAGCGATCCCGGTGTTGTCATGGTATCAATCTATAAGAATAACCTGAGCGGTGTTGGGATCGCGTCGATGTTCAATGACCCCGATCTT
>CAZWJX010000004.1:25188-28120 GCA_964634695.1 uncultured Syntrophobacterales bacterium
TTTACATTCATGACCTGGCATTCTTCCAGAATGATCTCCGAACTTTCTCTATCGGCAATCAACATGAAGCCTATGCCGTTATTGAAGACTCTGAACATTTCCTCCGTGCTGATGTTTCCAACTTCCTGAAGGAAGGAAAAGATGGGAGGGACAGGCCAGGTTTTTCTTGAAATAACGGCCTGGCAGGATTGTGGCAATATTCTGGGGATGTTATCCAGAAATCCTCCACCGGTGATATGAACCATGCCTTTAATTGGCACTTTTTTCCGGAGAAGTCGAAGAATCACGGGAACATAAATCCTCGTCGGTTTTAAAAGCTCTTCTGCTACGGTAACACCACAAACCGAAATGAAAGTGTCAACTGTGTAGCCAAGCTTGTCGAAAATAATCTTCCGAACCAGACTATATCCGTTAGAATGAAGACCATTTGAAGCAAGGCCTATTATCACATCACCAAAACTTATACCTGAGCCGTCTATGATGTTGTTCTCATCCACAACTCCAACGGCAAAGCCGGCCATATCAAATTCTCCCGGCTGGTAAAAACCGGGCATTTCGGCCGTTTCGCCCCCGATCAGGGCGCACGACGCCTCTTTACAGCCCGCCGCTATACCCGATATGATCGATTCAAGCACTTCAAGATCAATCTGTGCCATTGCTATATAGTCCAGAAAAAAGAGCGGCCTGGCGCCATGAACCAGAATGTCATTTACACACATGGCAACCAGATCTATTCCCACCGTGTCGTATTTTCTAGCAAGGAATGCCACTTTAAGCTTGGTGCCAACACCATCGGTAGAAGCAACGAGCACGGGATTTTTTATTTCGTCGCAGTTTATTGAGAAGAAGCCCCCGAATCCACCAAGTTCGCTTTTAGCCCCGGCGGTAATGGTTTTCTGAACAAGCGGTTTAATCCTGTCCACCAGCTTAACGGCTTTTTCTAAATCAACACCCGCTTCTTTATAACGATCCCCTGTCATTTTATTTGCCCTTCCTCCCGCCAACTTGTTGCTAATGAACCTTTCTCTATTTTTTCCAAAAATACTTCAGGTTAGGGAAAAATGGCAAACAAAAAGCATTCAGTATTCGTCCGTGCCTCGATTTTTCCTGAAATGAAGAAGGCACGATACCTCGTGCCTTCATGAGGGACAGACTTTATTATAAAGAGCTCGTTTTTTAGTAAAGTTCGCCGAACTCGGGATCAACTTTGAAAAATTGCTTTTGAGCAGCACCGCAGACGGGGCATTTTTCGGGAGGATGATCTTCAGCCGTGTATCCGCAAATCTTACAGACGTAGTAATCCTTTTCCGGGAAGTTTTCCATGTTTTCGAGAGCCTTCTTATACAGTTCAGCATGAACCTTTTCCACTTCATTAGCGTACTTGAAGCTTATTTCTGCCTGCTTTTCTCCTTCCGCTATGGCTTCTTCAATCATTTTGGGATACATGCTGGTAAATTCATGAGTCTCACCGGATATGGCGTCCTGCAGGTTATCTTTTGTGGAGCCGATGCCTTTCATAACCTTTAAGTGTTTAAGGGAATGCACCATTTCTGCAGCTGCGGCGGCTTTAAAAAGCCTTGCAATTCCCGGGTAGCCTTCTTCCTTGGCCTTTTCTGCAAAAGCAAGATATTTTCTCGTAGCCTGAGATTCCCCGGCAAAGGCATCCTTTAGGTTCTTCTTTGTTTTTTCGGACATTATGTATCCTCCTTATTCCTTATTTTTTAGATGCCCAGATAAGCCTTCTTTACATCCTCGTTTTCCAATAGTTCCTTGCCTTTTCCTTCCATAACAATTCTTCCATTTTCGATAACATAGGCCCTGTCACAAATAGCAAGAGTTTGCTTTACATTTTGCTCCACCATGAAAATTGTAATTCCTTCCCGGTGAATCTGCTGGATAAGGCGAAAGATTTCTTTTGTTAGTATAGGGGAGAGGCCAAGAGATGGTTCGTCGAAGAGTATGAGCACCGGAAGGGACATAAGCCCACGGCCTATGGCGCACATCTGTTGTTCACCACCGGAAAGAGTTCCTGCCAGCTGTTTTCTCCTTTCTTTCAGTCGAGGGAACAGCTCAAAAACCCATTCCATAGTCTCACGGCGTCTGGCTTTGGCTCTGGGAGTTAATGCGCCCATCTCCAGATTTTCCTGAACGGTCATTTCTGGAAAGAGCTGGCGTGCTTCAGGAACATGAGCTATTCCCAGTTCTATAATCTTGTGAGCTGGCACATGATCCAGTCTTATCGGTCCGTTTCCGTTATCGAAAGTGATCGAGCCTCTCATGGGACGTATTAGCCCGGATATGGTTCTTAACGTGGTGCTTTTCCCAGCGCCATTAGATCCAACAAGGACAACAAATTCATTTCGCTTCACTTCCAGCGATACGTCCCATAGCACCTGAATATCGCCGTAACCTGCGTCTACATGTTCCAGCACAAGCATACCGCTTTAATCCTTTCCAAGATAAGCTTCGATTACCTGAGGATTATTTGCCACTTCTTCAGGGCTGCCGCTGGCAATTTCCTGCCCGTAGTTTATGCACAAAATCCTGTCGCAGAGCCCCATGATAACGTGCATAATATGTTCTACGATTATGACTGTTACTCCTGAATCACGTATTTTCTTGACAAGCTTTACCCCCTCCATCTGTTCTTGAGGAGTAAGGCCGGCCATCACTTCATCAAGGAGCAACAGAGAAGGATTGGTAGCCAGAGCCTTTGCTATTTCAAGTCGTTTTCGGTCCCCAACGGTCAAAGCCTTGCCCAAAAAGTGAGCCTTATGAGCAAGTCCGCAGAATTCCAGAACCTCCTTTGCCTTTTCTCTGGCAACATCAAAAGAGTCGGTCCGTGAAAAAGCGCTTGTCATCACGTTTTCCAGAACAGTCATGCGGCGAAGTGGCTTCGCTATTTGAAATGTCCTTCCAACTCCTAGTTTAC
>CAZWJX010000004.1:28130-31130 GCA_964634695.1 uncultured Syntrophobacterales bacterium
CCATTTAAAATTTGCCCCTTGAATTCAATTGTCCCGGATGTAGGTTTGTAAAAACCGGTAATTAAGTTAAAAACCGTCGTCTTTCCTGATCCGTTTGGGCCTATAAGCCCTAATATTTCTCCTTCTTGCACAGAAAAGCTCAGGTCGTTTACTGCAACGAGGCCTCCGAACCTTTTTGTGAGCCCTTGAACAGAAAAGAAATTCATCAGATCGTCTCCCTGAAAAGAATTTTAAAATGGTTAAGATCTTTCCTGGGAAGCCAGAGTAGGTTTTCTCGAAAAGAATCCAACGATTTTGTCCCAATCACCCACAATTCCATTAGGAAGATAACGAATTACCAGCATTACAAGAATACCGAAGGCTAAAACATGAGCCTCACTGACCCATTTGGGAGCGATACCGAATATCGAACTTCTAAAGGTTTCCTGCAACCACACCATTATGAAGGCTCCTAGAGGCGGTCCCCAAACTGTCCCCACTCCTCCAATTATACTGACGAGAATTGCCATTATTGATATGTAGTGGAGAGAAAAGACAACCTGCGGATCAATAAAAGCCATGTAATTCATATAAAAAGCACCGGCCAGGCCCGTGAAAAAGGAGCTTATGAGAAGAGCAATGGTTTTGTACCTGAAGGAGCTAACACCTATTGCTTCCGCTGCGTCCTGGTCTTCTCGGATTGCCACAAAGTAATAGCCCCATTTTGAATGCACAACCTTCCATATTACGTAAATGCATAATATAGCCAGAGCCAGACCGATGTAATAGTAGGGAACCTTGCTCCTGAAGGTCTGGATTATAAGTATGCCCTGCATTCCTTCCGTAAGGCTTTTCCAAACCTTGGCTACCTGAAGAAAGATCTCCCCAAAGGCGATGGTTGCCAGAGCAAAGTAAGGACCTCTCAGCCTGAAACAGACCCAACCGATGAAGAATCCTACAATCATTGACACTGGTCCGGCAAGAAGCATTCCCCACCAGGCGGAAATGTGAAGCTTGGTTACGCAAAGTCCTGCCGTGTATGCTCCTGTTCCAAAAAATATGGCATGCCCGAAGGAAACCTGACCGGCATAGCCGGAAATCAAGGTCCATGCCGAACCGATTATTACCCATATAAATGATAATATGAACACATGACGATAGTAATCAGATGTTACCAGTAGCGGCAATATTGCAAAAGCAACAATCAGAACTGAAGATAGCTTTTTCACGTTCATAAGTGGCATACCTCTATACTTTAGTAATCCTTTTCAAACCACCGGGTAGAAAAATTAGCACAAGGATAAAGATTATCATTGCAACTGTATCTCTTAGAGCCATAGAGACGTAAGTGGAACCGAAAGATTCGGCGATTCCCAGGACAACACCTCCCACAATGGCTCCCACCGTGCTTCCCATGCCTCCCAGCATGGTTATCACGAAAGCTTTTAAAGTGAACGGCCCTCCTATATCGGGAAAGAGGTAATAAATGGGAAGCAGTAAAGATCCTGCAGCTGCAACAAGCCCCGCTCCAATACCGTAGGTAAGAATGGTAATCCTTTCGGCATTTACGCCAAGAAGAATTGCCGCATCTTTATTCTGAGCCGTTGCCCTGATCGATTTTCCCATGTCCGTTTTTAGAAGAAACCAGAAGAGGCAAGCCGTAAGCGCAACAGCTATTCCAAAGGCGATAAGCATCGGAAGGTTAATTGAAATACCTTTTATGTAAACGGCTGACATGCTGTATGCGGTTTTTACCGATTTGTAATCAGAACGAAAGATAAAGCGCATAATCTCCGTAAGCACCATACCTATACCTACGGTCATCAGCACCTGATTTTCTGGAAGTATCGATTCCACCTTTAAAAGCGGGTTCAGAAAATATTTCTGTATGAACAGCCCCAGAAAAAACAAAGCGGGCATGGTGACAATCAGGGAAATATACGGGTCTATGTGAAAATAGGTGAATAGAACGTAAGTTAAATACATGGACACCATCATAAGCTGGCCATGGGCAAGATTGATGATTTTCATTACTCCCATGATAAGAGTCATGCCTATACCGACGAGAGCGTAGATACCGCCGATCAGCAAACCTGCAACAAGAGTCTGGATAAAAGTATACATCAGAGATTATGCCTCCGGTACTCAAGTAATTCTTCCGGGGATCGGTGCAATTTACCGATCCCCTTGTAACCTACGTTCTCACTCTATTGTCCCCAAACCTTGTCCCAGTCTATTGGATAAACATAAGGCTTCGTTGCAAGCTCCTTAGGCCATACAAGTTCGAGCTTGCCGTCGATCCACTGCACCAGATAGGTAGGAAGCTTGTTCTGGTTTATCATGTTGTCATACGATACGAACTTAACAGGGCCGTAGGCTGTCATAAGATCGGTCTCAAGAAGCGCCTGTTTAATATCGTCCGGTTTCATCGATTTGGCTCTCTTCAGAGCATCGGCAATTACGTAAGCAGCGGCGTAAGCCTGGGCGCCATGATATTCTGTATCAGATTTATACTTTTCAACGAACTTTTTATAGTATTCTTGAGCTCCCGGATACTTAAGAGTCTGATACCACAAAGTTGCCGAGAAAACCATTTCGGCAGCCTTGCCCGCATTTTTCTGGAATTCGGGGAGTGTAAAGCCGGCTCCACCACCCACAAAAAGTTTCGGTTTCAGCCGGAGTTCCATTGATTGCTTCATCAAAAGGGCGGCGTCCATAACGTATGAAATCATGTAAACAAGATCAGGGTTCTTTTCTTTGACCTTGATAAGAAGCGGCTTAAAATCCACTCCACCATGTTCATAACCTTCGTTCATAACGATCTGGATCCCCAGGCTTTCACATAGTTTTGCAAATTCTTTTGATCCTGAAGTTCCAAAGTTCGTATTCTCGTAGAGGATAGCGGCAGTTTTGGGCTTGACCACTTCAGTAAGAAAACTTGCAAGGGCCTTTGGATATTCACTGACCGGCTGATTAAGCCTGAAAACATATTCCCATTTCTGTTCGGTGATCTTGTTATCG
>CAZWJX010000004.1:31140-31463 GCA_964634695.1 uncultured Syntrophobacterales bacterium
ACCGGTATTTACCAGGAAGGGAACCTTGCTTTGCTGGGCTACACCGGCAATGGCGAAGGTTTCTGAACTTCCGTAGCCTCCGCCAAGCATAACCACTTTATCCTTCGTGATGAGCTTTTCTGCGGCCGATCTCGCCACGTCAGGTCTTCCGGTATCGTCTTCAAATATGAACTCCAGTTTCTTTCCGTTTATCCCTCCAGCAGCGTTAATTTCCTCAAGAGCCAGTTCAAAAGACTTTTTCTCAATCTCTCCAAACTTCGCTTTTTCGCCCGTAAGTGGAAGGATTATACCCACCTTGATGGTTTCCTCCGCCATAGCTGGCA
>CAZWJX010000005.1:0-5890 GCA_964634695.1 uncultured Syntrophobacterales bacterium
AGAAGGCCAGCAATGACACGAGAAAAAAGGCTTGCAATGGCACAAAGATGAACGAGTTCCGATTTTTCTTTTAAGATTTCTGTTTCCCTTTAGTTAGTTATGTTTGTAACAAGGTCATTTATACTTGACTTCGAGGAAAATGTCAGAATAAGGTAAGAGTGTATTGATACATGGAAATATATACACGTATCGCAAAGGAGGTTTATTCAATGGAACGTAAGTTATCCTTGTTAGATCGTTTTCTGACTCTCTGGATTTTTCTTGCCATGGTTGCGGGAGTAGCCATAGGTTACTTCGCTCCTGAAGTGACTAAATTTATTGCCGGTCTTCAGTGGGGAACGACATCTATCCCGATCGCTATAGGGCTTATCCTCATGATGTATCCGCCTCTTGCGAAAGTAAAATACGAAAAGATGGGAAAAGTCTTTCAGAACAAGAAACTCCTTTTCATTTCGCTCATTCAGAACTGGATTGTGGGACCTATTGTAATGTTCGTTCTGGCTATACTTTTACTCAGGAATTATCCTGAATACATGATTGGCGTTATTCTTGTGGGACTTGCTCGATGTATTGCCATGGTCATAGTATGGAATGAGCTTGCCGAAGGCGATCGTGAGCTTGCTGTCGGGCTTGTGGCTTTTAATGCTGTGTTTCAGGTGCTGTTTTATGCCGTCTATATTTACATTTTTATCACTTTCGGACTCAATAAACTTGGACTAGTAAAGGGACTCAATGTTTCTATATCAATAGCTGAAGCCGCAAAGACTGTCTTTATTTATCTTGGTATTCCCTTTATTGCCGGGATAATAACAAGATTTAGCCTTCTCAAAGCCAAAGGTTATGACTGGTATGACAACAAATTTGTCCCGCGCATCAGCCCCATTACTCTCATAGCTTTGCTATTTACTATCGTGGTCATGTTTTCTCTCAAAGGCGAATACATCATCAAATTGCCCTTAGATGTTGTTCGTGTTGCTATCCCTCTGACCATTTATTTCTTTTTTATGTGGTTCATTACTTTCTTTATCGGTTACAAGATTAAGGCGAACTATGGACAAACAACAGCGATTTCCTTTACAGCAGCCAGTAACGACTTTGAGCTTGCTATAGCTGTTGCTGTAGCCATTTTCGGCATAGGATCAAACCAGGCTTTTGCAACTGTCATAGGCCCTCTTCTTGAAGTGCCAGTTCTTATAAGCCTTGTGAATGTGGCTCTGTGGTTCAGGCGAAAATACTTTCCCTACGCTGTGGAAACACCTGATGGTATTTGTTACCTTAGTTGTCGATAGTATGAAAGCTCGTGATGGTCTGTTTTAAGTTGTTAGATAGTCTGAATACCATCCTACGGACATCGTAATCCTTATTTATCGCGCAGGCGTCTAGAAGACGCCTGCCGTGCAAAAATCATTATTTAGATCTGGCGGTAAGATCTAAATACCCGCTCGAGCCTTTGCAAATCACACTTGCTTTCCTGAACTATATCTACTATAGTGAACGTTGTTCACTATAGTACCTATTGTTTTCGCAGTAGGAGTTACTTCCATGAATGATCTTTACATCAACACCTATAGCTTTGATGAGTTTTTGAAGGCAAGAGAAAGTTTGGACTTTTTCCAATCGGATTCCTTTGCGCAGAAAGCGTTTCGTTATTTCCCTCCGGGACCGGTGAAGGCTGAGGTCGAAAGAGCCGCCTGCGAAATATCAAAGAAGGTCTCCCATCGTTGGCGAAAGTTCGTCGAACGAATGGCGTCGTGGGATAGGCGCCCTTCAATTGTTCATTATGATGCTCACGGCCATCGGATCGATCAAATAATCCGTCCAATGGAGGCCGAAATTCTAGAAAAAGAAGTATTTTCGGAAGCTTTATTTTCGCCGAACACTAATCCTTGGGTGAGGCTGGCGAAGCTATTCCTCATATACCAACTTGGCGAGGCCTGTATAGCCTGTCCGCTCGTCTGCACCGAAGGCCTTATCGCCCTTCTGGAACGTTATGCTGATACGCCTGAGTTGCAACATATCCTTATCCACTGTCGGGATGGTATAGAGGGAGACTTCGGTATTGGCGCTCAATATCTTTCTGAAATTCAGGGAGGATCTGACGTTCCCGCAAATCGAGTAACTGCTGTTCAGGAGAAGGAGGGATGGAAACTTTACGGTGACAAATTCTTCTGTTCGGCCACACATGCCGATTACGCCGTAGTTACAGCCAGGCCGTATGGATCTACAAATGTGGCGGCTTTCGTTGTCCCATCATGGGAACCATCTGACACCGGATTAAGAAAGCGCAGAAACAGCTTTACCATTAACCGGCTCAAGTGGAAAATGGGCACGGTGGAACTTCCCACGGCGGAAATCACCTTCAACGGAAGCATTGCCTATCCTGTAGGACCTCTTGACAGAGGATTGGCAAATGTTGTGGGTATTGTGCTGGCCTATTCGCGCATGACCGTTGGGCTTTCAAGCGCTGCCTTCATGGTTCGTGGTGTGCGAGAAGCCCGCCTTTATGCATCGTTCAGAGAAGCCTTTGGCTCTAAGCTGGAAGATTTTCCGCTTGTTGCGAAAACGCTGGATGAGATAGATCACGTAGCAAAAAGAAGTCTTGCCGGAGCTTTAAAGCTTTACGCGTTGTTCTTTGATCTACCGGGAGGCTTTAGTGGAGGATTGAAGCCCGGCAACGAGGATCCACAACTCTGGCGAAAACGGTTCATCGTTAGAGAACTTGTAATGCTTCAGAAAATCACCGCTGCTTACGACGCCCCGGACGTTCTCCGGAAGGCAATTTCCATTTTTGGCGGACACGGGGTTATAGAGGACTTTTCGGATCTTCCCCGTCTCTTTAGAGATTCCATTGTAAACGAACTGTGGGAAGGTCCGAGAAATGTGCTTCTTACTCAGATTTATCGTGATTTAAAGAGGGTGAAGGATTTTTACCCTCCCGATATGTTCTGCCTTGATCTATTGGGTGCCGACCCAGGAGAGAAGCTCGGTAAAGAATGTGTCGAACTGATCACCAGGGATGTCCTATCCAGTCGCGAGGAATGCGGGCTCTGGGATGATTTTTGCGCAAGACTTTGCCGGGCGTTTCAGGAAAAAGCTTACGAAGAGGTTGTTGCTTCGGATTCATAAGGAAAGTTGTGTATGGGTCAGGCTTTTAGTGAGCTAAGAGAAGAGGAGCGAGAGAGGCGTAAGGAGCTCATACTGGATGCCGCCGAACGAGTCTTCGGTTGCAAGCCATTCCAGAGTGTTGGGATGCGCGACATAGCCGAAGAGGTGGGAGTTTCTGTAGGGGCTCTTTATCGCTACTTCCCCGACAAGCAATCGCTTTTTGTAGAAGCTTTCATGAGAGGCGCCAGAGAACTTGTGGAAATGGTAGAAAAGGCGGTGGCGGAAAAGGCAGCCCCTAAAGATGTGGCCCGCATGCTTGTGACCTTCCTTCTCGAGAAGGACCATTACTTTAAGATGATGACCAACTTTATGCTTGAGGGAAACCTCGAAGGTGAAGCTCTTGAAAAACTGAATTCCATGGAAAAACGACTTCTTGACGCCATCCAGAAGCTTTACGAACCCATAGCGCCTGAAAACATAAAAAGACTTGTAACCCACGCTTTCTTTGCTGCTCTCAACGGAGTTCTTATAACTTTCAGAAATTATCCCGGGAGGACGCCGGAAGAGGTTCGAAACCACGTATATCGACTTGCCGATTTGATTACGGATTTGTTTGTTTCAGGACTTGAAAAATAACGCAAAATAAAGGAAGGAGCCGTTATGAAGTCCCTGGTTGTGCATGAACTGTTGGGAAGAACGGTAGCACTTTTTGGAAACAGAGAAATTGTTTCCGGTTCAACTCGGCTTACCTATAAAGATTTTCATGAACGTGTTTGCAGGATCGCTTCAAACCTTAAGAAAATCGGCATAAAGAAAGGCACGGTCGTTGGGGTGCTCGACGCCAATACTCATCGTTATCTTGAGCTTCACTATGCCCTTTCCATGTTGGGAGCCGTTATTCATACTCTCAACTTCAGGCTTCCCGGCGAGGATCTGGTCTACACTATGGTTCATGCTAAAGACGAGTGGATTTGCGTATCAGATCTTTTTCTTCAGGCTGTAGCGCCCGTGGCGGGACGATTCCAGAACTGGATCATTATGAGCGACGATGAAAGTCTTAAGCTTGAAGGCGCTCAGAATCTCTATCATTACGAAGAGCTTGTCAGGAGCGGCGATTTTGTTGATGGTCAGGAAAAGGTGGAAGAAGGCGAAGCCTATTCCATATTTTACACGACGGGCACTACAGGAAGACCCAAGGGCATCCTTTACCGCCATCGGGATATACTTCTTGGGTCTCTTCAGTTGTGTCACCATCTTGCTCTGCATGAAACAGGTGGTCGTATTGGGAGTAGCGATGTTATTATGCCTCTCATTCCTTTTTTCCACATTCACGGATGGGGAACGGTCTTTTTCGGTCCTTATATGGGCTGCAAGATGGTCTTGCCCGGCAGAGCCGCACCTTACGAACAGGTTCAGATTATCAAGAACGAAGGGGTTACATGGCTCAATATGGTTCCCACACAGCTTCACATGTTGCTTGATGTGGAAGGTTTCGGGAATGTGAAGATCCTTACGGGTGGAAGTGCACTTCCGACCGGGCTTGCCCGTAAGGCGCTATCTCGAGGCGTAAGATACAGCTTGATTTATGGAGGATCGGACCAGCTTGGCGCATCCATTTCTGTTGCTCCTGAAGGCTCTCATCTGGGCAGTGAATACTCAGAAGAGTGGGAACTGCTCCGGACACGCATGAGGCCTATCCCGATGGTTGATGTTTCCATACGAGACGAGCAGGGCAATCCTCTTCCTCATGATGGCAAAACTATCGGCGAGATCTGGGTTTCTGCCCCATGGCTCCCACAGGGGTACTATAACGACCCTGAAAGATCACGAGAAGCTTACCCGCCGGAACATCCGGGCTGGTTCAGGACGGGAGACCTCGGGAGTATGAGCGCCGACGGATGGCTCAGTGTGGCCGATCGCCAGAAAGATGCCGTAAAAAGCGGTGGGGAGTGGATAATGACCACGGTTCTGGAAGCTGTCCTTTCAGAACATCCCGGCGTTGCCATGGCCGCTGTAATTGCTGTGCCTGATGACAAATGGGGAGAGCGTCCTCTTGCAGTAGTAAAACTCAGGGAAACCGTTTCAGAGGCGGAACTCAGGCAATTTATGGAGGAAAAGGTTTCAGAAGGGCGAATTGCCAGATTCTGGATACCCGATAGGTTTGTGATCGTGGAAGATATCCCCGTTACCAGTGCGGGCAAGTTAAACAAAGAGCAGCTAAAAAAGATGTATAGATAAACACCAGGGAGGGCAAGCTCATGATGGATCATCTTCTTACAGATGCTCAGAAAGCCTGGAGAGATGAGGTTCGCGACTTTGTCAAATCCGTCCCAAGGCAGATGATCATAGACATGGATGCAGAAAGGATTCGATTCCCGAAGGAGTTCCTGAAGGAAGCGGCGAGAAGAAATCTTCTGGGATGTCGGTATCCCAGGAAATGGGGTGGACGTGAAATGGACTGGGTAAGCACCTGCGTCGCCATGGAGGAGGTGGGAACTCTGGGATACATATTTGCCTGTGTCTTCGGCGTGGGAGCAGAACTCGTCTGTGATGCCATCATTCTTCACGGAACAGACGAACAAAAGGAGCGCTACGTTAAGCCGCTTCTTCGTGGCGAACTCTTTGCCGCAGAGTGTTTGACGGAGCCTCGAGGTGGGTCTGATTTCTTCGGAACAACAACGTATGCGATCGACAAGGGCGATCACTTCATTCTGAACGGCCAGAAGCGTTTTATAGTCGGCGGTGAAGGAGCAGATTACTTTCTTGTTTACGCAAGAACCAATCC
>CAZWJX010000005.1:5900-11012 GCA_964634695.1 uncultured Syntrophobacterales bacterium
ATTACCTGCTTCATTGTGGATCGTGGGCCCGGCGTTGAGACCAGGTACATCTACGGACTTATGGGTTGTCGTGGGGGAGGAACGAGCCGCCTCGTTTTTCGTGATGTCAGGGTGCCGAAAGAAAATGTGCTCGGCGAAGTCAACGGAGGTTTTGAAGTATTTAAGACCATGATGATTCCTGAACGCCTTGGTACGGCGGCCATGACCATTGGTGCTGCGAGACCGGCTCTGGAGATTGCAACCGGGTATTCAACAAGAAGGAAAGCTTTCGGGAAACCCATTTATGAGTTTCAGGGGGTGAGCTTCCAGATTGCCGAAGCTGCGATGCTTCTGGATGCTTCAAGAGCTATGGTGTATAGCACAGCTCTCGCTGTGGATAGAAAAGCGCCGGAAAACTATGTGAGACGACTTATTTCGGAAACAAAGAAATTTGTGACCGAATCATGTCAAAAGGTCGTTCACAACGCCATGCAGGTTATGGGCGGTATCGGCTACACGAATATTTTTCCAATTGAACGTATTTACCGTGACATCAGACTGGCATCGATATGGACGGGAACAAATGAAATTATGTCTGTTGTTACGGCTCACGAGTGGTACAAAGAATATCATAAAATAAAAAACCTGGGATTAACGAGAGACTGTGAGCAGGACGCTCCCGAAGCTGACGCAGAAGAAGAAAAGGTTTACGAATAATCCCGATAATTTTTGTATAGACCATCCCGGACTTTGTGATGTAGGTGAAAGATGTTCGGGATGGTTTTTTATTTTGAAGTTGACCTCTACGGTTTTTTGAGGGGCGGTGGGAACAAATGACATCAGAGCAAGAATTTCAGGAAATTCTTCGTGATTTCGGCCAGTATAAGCAGGTCATGCTGGAGGCTATAGAAAGGTTCAATGAAACAACGGTTGCCGGGCGCTTTCCAATTAAGGAAATCAAGGAAAAACTTGAACAGGAAATCTTTGAGCTGGTTGTGGTCGGGCAGTTCAAGAGAGGGAAGACTTATCTGATAAATGCCTTGCTTGGTTACGAACTTTTACCTACCGGCGTAGTTCCTCTGACGTCCATTGTTACCGTTATTAACTATGGAGAAACCATTTCAGCCTCGGTTATTTTCGCAAACGGGGATGTTCGGCAAATTTCAATCGAAGAAGTCGGCAATTATGTTACGGAAGTTGGAAATCCGAAAAATGAAAAAAACGTCAGGGAAGTATGGGTTACTTTTCCGTCAGGGTATCTAAAAGGGGGAGTCCGTCTTGTTGATACACCTGGGGTGGGATCTATCTACAGGCATAATACTGATGTGGCTTACAGATATCTTCCAAGGTCGGACGCAGCGATATTTGTTTTATCTGTAGATCAACCGGCAGGGCAGGCTGAAATTGACTTTCTTAAGGACGTGAAGAATTTTGCTCGTAAGATATTTTTTGTGCTCAACAAGATTGACGTAATTTCGAGCGACGAAGTCACTCAGGCCGCGGATTTTACCAGACAGGTTCTTGAAGAAGTTATGGGTGGCGATGTGAAGCTCTTTCCCCTGTCTGCGAAGTGGGCTCTTGAAGGCAGGAAAACGGGCCAGGTAGAATTGCTGGAATCGAGCAGGCTCAACATTTTTACGTCTGCTCTGGAGCAATTTCTAATGGCCGAAAAGGGCAGGGTGCTCATGACTTCCGCGGCCCATAGAATGCTCTGGTATCTTTCTGAAGCGGCTCTGTCTCTTGAGCTGGAACGTAAGGCTCTGATAAGTCCTGTGGAAGAATTAAGAAAAAAAATCGATGTCTTTGAAACCAAACGTGCCGAACTTTCGGCGCGAATGTCATATTTCAGTTCAGTTGTAAACCACGCGGTAAACCGCACGATTTTGAGTAAACTGGATGAAGATCTAAGGATTTTTAAGGATTCTTTTTTAGGATCCATGAAGGCAGAGTTACTCAAACTGGCGAGTGAGCTTAAAGATTATCCGCTCGACGAGCTCAACAGAGTTCTTAAGGAGCGGGTTACCGATGGGCTGTATGAGAATTACATGTCATGGTATGAAAGGGAATAAGAGGCTCTTACCGGGACCTTAAACGTTGTTTATGAACCTATCAGAAGAGAAATAGAAATTGAAGTGGCCGAACTTATGAAGTTTTCTTCGGATCTCTTTGATTTACCCGCTTTCCCGGGACATTTTTCTGTGAATCCGTCCGTCAAAAAGGGAAGCGTCTTTCGTGTAAAAGAAGAGCCTGCAGGTTTAGAAATCATAGACTCGGTTCTTACTGAAAAAGTTCCCGGATGGGCGCGCCGCTTCGCCAGACTCAAAGCTTTTCTGGAAATCAAAGCGCGGGAGCGAATTGTAAAGAAGTGGTTGGGTCAGCTCGAAAGGATGTCAGATTTATATGCCGGACGCATAAGGTTCGCGATAATCAGGATGGTTGAGGAGGCGGTAGAGTCTTTTCGTCGCGAAATGATAGAGGGGATGAGTAGAACAATTGAATCACTTTCTAGTGCAATCAGTAAAGGGATGGCTCTCAAAGAAAGAGGAGAATTAGAAGCAAAGGAACGAATTCACGTTATAGATAGTGAACTGCGTTTGGTGAATGATTTGAGAAATGAGCTTGGTCGTCTTTATGAGCGGATAAGCTTTTCTTCTTGACAATAAAAAAGCACTAAATTAGTTATGACTCATGTGAAAAAAGTATCTAGGAATGGTAAACTGTTTTTTCTCTTTGCGTATAGTCGCAAGGGGACTTCATAAGGTGAAGGCGGTAGAAAAGGGGTATTTGGCAGGATGAAGTGGGTAAAATTTTAGGTTCTAGACTTCGGAGGAGGTGAGAAAAGATAGTAGGCGAAATGGGTTGTGTTAAAGATACTCCTGTGGGGAATTGGTTCCCGGGAGGAAGGACATGGAGTTATGAATTTTGATGTTTTCTATGAAAGGAGGGTAAGTCGATGCAAATGAGTCAGATTTTGATGTTTGCCTTAGGCTGCGGTGCGCTTAGCGTTGTTTATGCGCTTTTCACAGCAGCATGGGTTGTTAAGCTTCCTGCTGGTTCTGAAAGAATGCAGATGATTTCTGATGCTATTCATGAAGGAGCGAAGGCATTTCTGAATCGTGAGTACAAGACGGTTGCAATAGTAGCTATATTTCTCGTTGCTGCTCTTACCTACTTAGGAAAGTTCGTCGCTCTAGGTTTTATTATCGGAGCATTTGGTTCAGCTCTCGCTGGATACATCGGAATGATGGTTACCGTCAGAGCTAACGTAAGAACGGCAGAAGCTGCCAAATCTGGTCTTGATGCCGCTCTGCGCGTAGCTTTCAGGGGCGGTTCGGTCACCGGTCTTATGGTCGTCGGTCTTGGTCTTTTGAGCATTGCTGGATACTATGTAATCGTTAAATCGATTGCCCCTATTGATGAAGCCTTTCATGCTCTCGTTGGCCTCGGTTTTGGGTGCTCCCTCATGAGCGTCTTTGCCCGAATTGCAGGCGGTATTTACACAAAGGCTGCTGACGTAGGTGCCGACCTTGTTGGTAAGGTAGAAGCCGGAATTCCGGAGGACGATCCTCGAAACGCCGCAGTTATTGCTGACAACGTCGGTGACAATGTGGGTGACTGTGCCGGTATGGCTGCCGACCTCTACGAAACCTACGTGGTGACAGTTGTTGCAGCTATGCTTCTTGCCAAGACGGTCTATGGTGCTCAGAGTCTGTGGGTTGAATTTCCGCTTCTTATCGGTGGCGTTTCCATTCTTGCTTCTATTATCGGTACGTTCTTCGTTCGTCTTGGGAAGAGCCAGTACATTATGGGCGCTCTGTATAAAGGGCTTGCCGTGTCGGCTATTCTTGCTGCTATTGCCTTCTACTTTGTATCTCAGTGGTTCCTCAAGCTGCCCAATGTGCAACCGGCTTTCACTCCTATGGGAGTTTTCCTCACGGCAGTTATCGGTGTTATTCTGACGGGTCTTATTGTTATGATAACCGAATACTTCACTTCTAAGAGCTTCAAGCCGGTACAGCACATCGCTGCCTCCAGTGTGACCGGACATGCTACCAACATTATTGCCGGTCTTGCCGTCAGTATGAAGTCAACAGCTCCTCCAGTTCTGGCCATCAGTGCTGCGATCATTGCCGCTTACTACCTTGGTGGTGGATTCTCCGGAAGCCCCGGTGGTGGTCTGTTTGCCATTGCTCTTTCCGCCGTATCCATGCTCTCGATGACCGGTATCGTTGTGGCTATTGACTCTTACGGACCGATTACTGACAATGCCGGTGGTATTGCTGAAATGGCCGAACTTCCCGACAGCGTCCGTGCTGTAACCGACCCGCTCGATGCCGTTGGAAATACCACAAAAGCTGTAACCAAGGGTTACGCCATCGGTTCCGCCGGTCTGGCAGCTCTTGTTCTTTTTGCTGAGTACTCCAGATCTTTCGGTGAAAGCATTGCTTTCGATCTTTCCAATCCAAAAGTTCTGGTCGGCCTTTTCATCGGTGGACTTCTTCCCTTCCTGTTTGGATCGCTTCTCATGGAAGCTGTTGGAAAGGCTGCCGGTGGAGTAGTGGAAGAAGTTCGACGTCAGTTCCGTGAAATTCCTGGCATCATGGAAGGAACTGCTCGTCCTGAATACGGAAAGTGCGTTGATATCGTTACCAAGAGCGCCATCAAAGAAATGATGGTTCCTGCTCTTCTTCCCGTTGTCACACCGATTCTTGTTGGCTTCTTGCTTGGTAAAGAGGCTCTCGGTGGTGTGCTCATCGGAAGTATCGTGACCGGTCTCTTCCAGGCTATTGCCATGACGAGTGGTGGTGGTGCCTGGGATAACGCCAAGAAGTACATTGAAGATGGCGCTTTCGGCGGCAAAGGTTCTGACGCTCACAAGGCTGCCGTTACGGGTGATACCGTGGGCGATCCCTACAAGGATACCGCCGGTCCCGCTATCAACCCGATGATCAAGGTTGTAAACATTGTGGCTCTGTTGATTGTGCCGCTACTGAAGTAATTGTCTGAAACGTGCCCGGTGAGTAATAAAGCTCTCTCCGGGCACAAAAAAATCATAGCAAATAAAAAACCGGGGATTTTCCCCGGTTTAATTTTCCGACCTCAACGCCCGCCCCGGGTTTATCTCTACAGGGT
>CAZWJX010000005.1:11022-28169 GCA_964634695.1 uncultured Syntrophobacterales bacterium
GTGACTTTATTTTATTCTTCCTCAGTGCCTTCTTTTGGCTCGATGATCAAAGAATCTGCTACCAGCTCCCACAGATATTTAACTTCGATGTCAAGGCCGTATTCTTTCTTCAGACTTTTCTTGATCTGATCACGACAGTTGTGGCACGGAGTTATAACGAGCTTTGCACCAGTGTCCTTGATTTGTTTTGCTTTAACTCGACCGTAGAAAACTCGTTCTTCTACGTAGGGTCCGGCCCAGGCACCTCCTCCGGCACCACAACAGAAGTTATTTGCTCTGTTGGGATTCATATCCACGAAGTTTTCACAGCATTGCTGGACAATCCAGCGAGGTTCCTCGTAATAGCCATGGCCAAAAGCTTTTTCGCTTTTGCGAGCATAGTTACATGGATCATGGTAGGTCGTCAGTTCTGTGTGTATTGACTTATCGACCTTGATTCTTCCTTCTTCCAGATACTGCTTCAGAAGATCGTGGATGCTGAGATATTTAACTTCGCCCTTAAACCATCTTTCGAGACCCAACCTGGTCGCGTAGTATGCGTGACCTCATTCAGGCAAGAGCAGATACTCACATTCGAGCTCTTTATAGTTCTTCACTATGCGGCTTACGATTTCCTTCATAGCCGCATCATCGCCTGTAAATAAGCCCCAGTTTACGCCTTCCCAGTTCTCTGAAGGAACTGTCCAGGACTCACCAGCGGCATAGAAAATCTTCCACCAGAAAGTCATATCTTCCGGTTCGGCAAAGGGCTCTTTCGAGTTGATAGTAACAAGTATGCGAGCGCCCTTCTTATCCACGGGCACTTCAAATCCGGGAAGTTCTTCAGCAAGCTCTGCCGCAATGTCCTCCAGCAGGAAAAGAAAATCTTCTTTGGGAATGCCGACGTTGTTACCGGTATTTAGACACATTTCAACGCCTTTATGGAGAACGCCAGGCACCTTGTCTCTGTCTCTTAAGCCTCTTGCTGATCTTAGAAGTGTAACCAGATCAACGCCCATCGGACAGGCATACTCGCAACGACCACAAAGTGTGCAAACCCACGGAAATTTTGAATCAATTATCTCTTGATCTAATCCCAGCACGGCCAGCCGAACGACCTTTCTGGGATCGAGTCCGTCGACGCCCGTGACGGGACATCCCCCAGCACAGGTTCCGCAAGTCAGGCAGAGCTCGGCATACTGACTTAGCAAGAAATACCCCACAAAATCCCGAGTCTCCAAACCTCTGCCGGTTCCCTCTCCCCAAAGGAAACAAACAGAGGTCTTTTGCTTCCCCAGTCTCATACTGGACTGCATTTTAAGATGTAAGAGCAAAAATATCAACCATGATCTAATACTTTTTAGCACAAAAATTGATTTTTCCTATACAGGATTAGTTGCTAGCAGGCTGTGCCTCATGACTGTATATTTCTTCTGTTTCTTCATCCCATCCGTCCCATAGGTAATGTTTTTCTTCTCCCCGAGCTATTGCACGAAAGGCGTATCTGACCTGTTCTTCGTAGAAGGCACAGTAAGGAGCCGGGGCGTTAAGGGTTCCCGTTAAAGCGTGAACTTCAGCCGGACAGGGAGCTCCACAGAAATGTCTTATTGCGCACCGTTTGCAAGGATCTATTTGTTCAACTATCCGTCCTGTTACTTCTTTAAAAGGTTTCGATGAAAGAATTTCTGGAATATCTTGCGAAAACAGGTTTCCACCTTTGAACGCTTCAAATCCTATAAATTCACTACAGGGGAAAACGTCACCTTTAGCCGACACAGCAAAGAAACATCTCCCGCCCCCGCAGGGTGATAAGGCGTCTGGTAGTAGGGCCCAAAATGCCGGCCAGAACGTTTGCGAAATTGACAACCACTATTTTGAGTCCACGGTTTTTTCTTATTTCTTGAGTTCGATCGAGAGCCTGACAGAAGTAACGGGCAAAAAGGTCGTCCTCGGGCTTTAGCTCACGTCCACCCTGTTGAGTGAGTCTTACGGGATTAAACATGACCATTCTAACGCCTTGATCCGCATAGAAATCAACCATCTGGGGAAGCATGGAAACGTTATGTTTGGTAACAGTGGTGATAATGTTAAAGGCGGGATAATCTGACAGTAGTCCTATGACCTTTAGGATATGAGAATACGCTCCTTTACCTCCCCAGGTATGGCGAATCCTGTCAGCAATTGTTTCATCATGGGCATCAAGGGAAATACCGATTCCTACCCCTTTTTCTATAAGAAACTTTATATCACTCTCATCCAGAAGGGAACCGTTTGTCTGAATACCAAACTGGAAATTGTTTTCGAATTCGTCAATCGCTCTGAAGACTACATCTTTAGCCACCAAAGGTTCACTACCGTGGAATATAAGCTGAGGCTTTACAGAATCCGGCAATCGCATTTGAAAGTATGCAAGAAGACGTTCAAGGGCCTCCTTGAGAGTCTCATAGTTCATCGTTTCTCCAGAACGTCTCATATCCTCCGGAAGGTAGCAGTAGGGGCAATTAAAGTTGCAGCGCTCAGTAGGGTTGAAGTAAACGGCTGAAGGGGTAAGTTCGAAGCGAAAAGAATACATTTCCTTTTTGAAGCGATCGGCTTCTTTCATAAAGTCTTCAACGATTTTTCCTGCCAGAGCATCTGATAGAGATTCTGCTTCCACCAGAGCCCAGAATCCCGTGTCCGGCTCAATTACGGCGAATCGATCTTTTAATCCTACATCGATAACAGCGAACTGAGGTCCATCACCTGAATTGGCGTATTTCATGGTGTCTTCAGCCTCCTGTCTGTAATGAACGGTTCTTACGGGCGCCCACCGTTTTAAGGTGGGCGCCCGCATTTTACCGATTAGAGCAATGAAAGATTACTTTTTCGGTGTGAGAAGCACGTAGTGGGAGAGTCCGGTTCCTTCCTGACGTTTGCATTTTCTTCTGTAGCTGATCACTTTCTTCATTCCGCTTCACCTCCTTTCTCTCCTGAGAATTTAAGAGGGGCAAATAAAAAACCCGGATCAATCCCTTAAAAAAGAGATCGATCCGGGTCCCTTTACCATCAGGATGCCCGATCCCCTCCCCGACAGGTCTTCTGGCTTCCCTCCTCTCCGGCGCCTTCCCATCTCGTTTTAACGAGACAGTGGCTAATTGCCGAAGAGCCGCTTTTACAAGCGCACGAGGGTCACAGCGGCGGGTCCGCCACGGATTTTCACCGTGTTCCGAGATGCCGGGTGGGTGGTGTACAAATAATACATTAACTTCGGTTCATCGGTTACGTCAAGTGAATAATTCTAATACCGTATCCCTACATCAATCGAAAAGTTCTTAAAATTTCTGCTACTTTTTTGTCCTCTTCGGCAAGCTTTCTAAGCGCCTGTATGACGTGAACTAATCTACCTTCCTTTTCTATAGTTTCTATTGCCTCGTCTCTCGCTTTTCTAATTATCGTTCGTCTGTCCCAGTAAGCAAAGCCTATTACCGCAACAGTTAATGCAGTAAATATGCTCACAAGCATCCAGAGAAAGTTAATAAGTTCATCGAATCTCCTGTTAATATCTTCAAATCTCTTGTTAATGTCTTCAAATCTCTTGTTAATGTCTTCAAATCTCTTGTTAATGTCTTCGAATCTCTTGTTAATGTCTTCGAATCTCTTGTCTATAAGTTCGAATCGCCTATCGATCAGCTCAAATCGTTTGTTCATATCTTCTCTGAGTTCGGTTATCCTTTTATCAACCTGTTCCATAAAAACATTCAGTGTGGTTTCCAGGCGGACAAGTCTTTCTCTGTCTTTTTGTGTGAATCCTGTCTCCTCAGCAACACAGGGAACGACACAAATAAGGCTCAAGATCACGGCAATAAAAAACTGAAGTTTGTTAAACATAACTGTAAACTCTCCTCAAAATGACGCCTTGTTTGTATCTCTTGAAATTGCAAACAAGCCTTGTTCACATGGTGTTATCAAACCGGTATTGCACTATTCCGCCGATTTATTATTGGCGGGCGACATGTGACAGATCAAATCCGGCCTATTGTTGCACCCTCCACCTACCATTCGTTCATTCGCCCGCCACTCAGGTCAAATGACTACTGCGAATGATGTTCTCTAACTACAAAACGAGGTTCCAGCATCTCAAGTTTTTTCACCAGCCCACCATATTCTAATTCACTGAAGGGAAGCATTGCGCTTCCGAAGAATCCCTGGCGTCTTATTTCGATCGCTTTTTTGGCAACCTCCTGTCTCACATATTCCCAGAAAGGATGGTCGAAGGCATCGACCGGGCTGGTCAGCCGCCCTTCATGTACGCAATAGGCAGCACAGGAAACAACAGGGGGACCATCAAAGAACGAAATAGTCGAATTCTGGGTTACTGGCATGAGAGGTCCCACATGACTTCCTCGCATGAATCCTGCAACGTAATGTCCAATATGAAACGGTGCAAGCACCTCGCCCGTGGCAGGGAAGTTGCCTTGGACTCGCACAATCATAATAGGATCATCCTTTCCGGTGTATTTACCAGCGATATTTCTAAGGCGGGTTGTGCTTGCCGCCACAACCTGTTCGCCTGTTTCACGAGAAAAAATAGATTCTACGACAAAACGTTCGGTATCTCGAAGTAAAGCTGCAATGTCATATAGTTCCTCGGGAGCGTTCAGATCAATAATTCGATCCGCTTCGGTATAAGCCACGTCCATTATACGGAACATGAAGCCTTTAAACATGCTGGGAGAAAGGATAAGTCCAGAACAATACATGGGATCTGCAAAAGCCAGATAAAGAGGCAGATTGTAGGCTCCGGGGTCTGTTTTATCGGCGGCGAAGAACAAAAAAGGTTCTGCCGGTCTTTCTTCGATCTCCATTTCCGCGACCGCAGGACCAAGCCCTTTAACGTTTCCAGCAAAGGCATCTTTTAATAAATCCTGCCCGGCACCATAAAGTCCTTGATCCTTCGCCACGTCCGTTGCTGCCTTGAAAGCATCCCATGCCAGTTTATGCACCGTTTCGGAACACACGCCCTGAGTATGAGTGCATAGAATTGCAATATCATCACCTGTGTAACTTACTCTAAAATCGATAAGAACGCCCCGATGGTGTTGCTCGAGAAAGTTTTTCACAGTTTCAAGAACTCTTGTGCTGGGTTTGATGTGCCCCCCGACACTTCCTATATCCGCCTTAATAGCCGTAATGGTGACCTTCATGACCTGAACCTCCCTATTTTATGTACGAACCTCTGACCCATGTACTGCTGCTCTACCTTGATATTGAAGCATATATTTCTGATAGGCTCATTGACAAGAGGGAAGTTTAATTTTATGGTATCGCCTTCGTCGGATAAGCTAGTAACCTTATTAGCAAAAAAGGGAGGCTTTAGTAGAAAATGGCTGATGACACCTGTAGAGGTAAAAGTTGCGCAACCTGCGACAAGAGAAAGACTGAAAGCGAAGATCAGCTTTTACGGTGCAAGCTTGACCGTATCCGTCATAAGATCATTGTTATGAGCGGAAAAGGTGGAGTAGGAAAAAGTAGCGTTGCCGTTTATATTGCTTACAGCCTTGCATTGAAGGGCTATCAGGTAGGACTTATGGACATCGATCTGCATGGTCCCAGTATCCCCAGAATGCTCGGACTTAAAGGACTCCTTGGAATAACGGCGGATCAGCAGGTTATGCCCCATCTTTATCGGCAGAATTTCAAGGTTGTGTCTATCGAGAGCATGCTGGAAGATCGTGATGCAGCAGTTATATGGAGAGGACCGATAAAGCACGGTGTTATAAAACAGTTTATCTCCGAAATTGAGTGGGGCGATCTGGATTTTCTCGTGATAGATTGTCCTCCGGGAACTGGCGATGAACCTTTGAGTATCGCCCATCTTATTCCCGAAGCTCATGCAATCATTGTTACCACTCCGCAAGAGGTTGCTCTTGCCGATGTAAGAAAATCCATAAATTTCTGTTTCAAAGTTAAGCTTAACGTTCTGGGAGTGGTGGAAAACATGTCCGGATTGTACTGTCCCCACTGCCACCAGTTTATACCCATATTCAAAACCGGTGGTGGGGAAAAAATGGCACTTGAGATGGGGATACCCTTCCTTGGAAGTCTTCCTTTTGATCCCGCCGTTGTAGAAGGTGGCGACGCCGGCAAACCAATCCTTGAATCTCTACCAGACCATCCTTTTTCAAAGGCGGTTAATAAAGTTACAGATGCAGTGGTGCAGGTTCTGGAAAGCTTTAGATCCGACCGGGTTTCTCATTAGAAGTTCAGGAAGGAGATAAAATGCTGAGAATTGACATCCATCAAGAGAAACTTACGCCGGAACAGAAAGAACAGCTTAAAGCCATGTGGCTTAGATGTGTTCGCAGAATTATTACCAGCACTACACTTGCCGGGAGCGGTCATCCCGGCGGCTCCATGTCTTCTCTGCATATTTTGTTGCTTCTTTATGGGTTGCTCAGGCACAAACCTGAAGAGCCGTCCTGGGCGGATAGAGACAGACTTGTCGTCAGTATGGGACACATCAGTCCCGGAGTATACAGCGTGCTTGCCGAGTATGGTTATTTTTCGGAAGAAGATATGATTCTTGAGTTTCGAAGAGCCGGCTCTTCTTTTGCCGGACATGTGGAGCATTGCGTTCCGGGGATTGAGTGGAATACGGGGAACCTGGGACAGGGACTTTCTGCTGGCGCCGGTATGGCTCTTGCCCTGAAGCTCAAGAATCATCCCGCAAGGGTTGTTGTTCTCATGGGGGATGGGGAACAGCAAAAAGGGCAGATAGCCGAAGCTCGCCGGTTCGCCGTAAAGTATAAACTATCTAACCTGATTGGGATTGTTGACCGCAATTTCCGTCAGATAGGTGGAGACACGGAACAGGTAATGCCTCAGAGGGTTCGAGCAGAATACGAAGCTGCCAGATGGAATGTGATATACGTTCAAGATGGACACGATTTCGACGAACTTTTTGCTGCTATGCGCAAGGCTTTTCTAAAGGAAGTGGCTAATCCTGATCATCCAACCGTTATTGTAGCAAGAACTGTAATGGGAAAAGGCGTTTCTTTCATGGAAAACAAGGAAAAGTATCACGGTTCTCCTCTTTCAGAAGAAGAAGCTGCAAAAGCTTTCGAAGAGCTTGGTCTGGAGAATCCCATTCCCGCATTCAAAGAAATGAGAAAAAAGCATGTTCTTTTCAGACCTGGATATTGTGAACCAATAAAATATCCGACCATTGATACGGGAACTCCGAGAACCTATGATCCCTCTGTTAAGACCGACAACCGCTCCGCCTATGGAGCTGTACTGGAAGATCTGGCAAGGCTAAACAACAAGCCTGGTGAAGTTCCGAAAGTTCTGGGCTTTAGCTGCGATCTGGAAGGCTCGGTGAAAATGACAGGGTTTAGAAAGGTTTCTCCTCACGCTTTTTTTGAGTGCGGTATTCAAGAACATCATGCAGCCACAGTCTCGGGTGCGATAAGCAAGGAGGGTTTTGTATCGTTTTTCAGCACGTTTGGGGTTTTTGGCGGCTGCGAAACTTACAACCAGCATCGGTTAAACGACATCAATAACACCCAGCTAAAACTTGTGTGCACTCATCTGGGGCTTGATGTTGGCGAAGACGGCCAGACTCACCAGTGCATAGATTACATAGGGCTTTTCAGAAATCTTTTTGGATGGTCGGTTTTCATACCTGCAGATCCAAACCAGACGGATCGTATTGTGCGTTATGCCGCCAAGACACCGGGAAATATCTTCGTGGGTATGGGAAGGTCGAAAACCCCTGTTATTACCGACATGGAGGGAAAGCCTTTCTTCGCCAATGGCTATGAGTTTACCCCGGGAAAATTCGAATGGGTAAGACCGGGCACGGCGGGAGCTATAATGACCTGTGGTCCCTTGCTTGTTCATGCTATAAAAGCCTGGGAACAACTTAAAGACAACGGTATAGCTCCGGCTGTTATAAATTGTGCCTCCATTAAACCTTTTGACCGTGAGTCGGTCATAAAAGCGGCGGCTACCGGTTTTATCCTCACCGTGGAAGATCATCATGTAGATACAGGGATCGGGTCCATTGTGGCTAGTATCATAGCCGAAGAATGCCTGCCCTGTCGGGTTGTTCGGTTAGGCGTAAAACGCTACGGTAGTTCAGGAAGTCCCGAAGAACTTTATCGCATGGAACAAATCGACGCTGACTCGATAGTGGCAAGGTTTACTGAAGCTCGTGAGAAAGGCTGGATACGATCCTGATATATTCTTCCACCGACTGATTGGAGAAAATGAAATCCACTTTTTCTCTTTCGGCCGGGATGGATGTTGCAAAAGAAGAATATTCATCATCAGGTGGGGGAATAAGCGGACTGAACGATTCGAAAGATCGTTTTCCCAAAAACCAGGTCCGTTTTTCCCTCATTATCGAAGAGTGAAGGCCTCGCAAACTCATTTCATGACAGAAAATAACTATGCGAAGATCTGTTTTAGAAAGTTTCTTGCCGCTATTTACGAAGGGCGATAGTTTTGACAGGACAGATGTTGCAACAGACGTTGCTTCATGGTAATGCGCCGCAAGCCATCGAATGCGTTCATCCTGTTCCGATCTGGACACCAGATGCGCTTGCATGAAAGATTCCAGAAGCCGATGATAGAATACCTGAGAATAGCCTCCCGGTGACTTATCCGCCATCTTTTGGGCGACATCGTTTATAATCGGATGCCAGTGCCCGTCGGCCAGAAAATGGGCTATAATACCAGCAAGGAAAGCTTTTTCTTCCGGTGTTGCACTATCCCAGATGTTGTTCTTTACCGTTTCATAAAAAGCTCTTCCTTCAAATTTATGCAGGTTATCTCCTGTTGTGTAATGAGTGGGGAAGGGCGAATAGAAAAAGGAGTCAGGGAATAAAGATCCAATCAGAAAGAGAATCTTTCCTGCGGTTGAGATTTTAATGGAACTGATGGATTGAAAGAATTCCCAGACCCTATCCGCAAGCCATAGATGTACTACTTCTTTTGGCATTGGAAGACCTCTACCACCTGTGTCTAATGGTCGAAATACCTATTATCATCATGCGTAGGAGGAATCCCAACGAACTGGTTAAACATTTGCAGCACGTGGGGGATGAGGCGTCTTACAAAGCTATTTCTGTCGGGCTCATAGGTCTGAATATAGTCAGGATAGAGGTCGTGGGTTGGCTGCAGTGAGGGAGTTTCATACTGTAACCACTCGTATTCCTCGTAGAAATCCACGACCAGTTCAACAAGAGGGATTGTGCGAGCCGGAAAATCGCTTATCCATCCAAGCCTGAACATGGCCTCAAATCTCGTTTGATCCAGTAGAAAAAGACTGATATCCACGATTTCCTTCTTTGCCGTAACATCGAGATTTTCATAACCCGAATTTTTAATTTGCCTGTAATAACGGCATCTGGCAACGAAGGCCTGAAGAATCTGCATGGACTGAGGTGTTCCGGAAGCGAAAAATCTTATAACGTTGTGTCCTGCAGAGGCCAGCGTTGTTGTATGGGAAAAGGTTTCGTTGAATTTTTTATCCCAACCCCTGAATGCGAGGTGGGCAATTCGCCTGAGCCTACTTTCTCTAAGGTCAACCACATCTCCCATAGCTTACCCCTTGCGGTTTGCCGGTTAAGGGCTAATTGCTTAAAGACTGATAACCATAATAGCAGATAACCGTAATGATCTACAGGAAAGAGGAAAAGGATTTTATATAACCAGCTCACGAAAGAAAGCTTTCTTTCTCCGGTCTTCCTATATCACCATTTTAGTAACTTGCAAAGCTTTTAAGCATTATCTTCTATATGTACCGTGGTAATAATTTTGCCTGCTTGCTGGCAGCAATATTGGTGGATTCGGTGAGCTGAATAGGCTGTTTCTGATTTGTGGAAGCAGCTTATTAATTTGGGAGGCGGCAGAAAGACTGAAGGGATGTGGTAAGGGCCGGCCGAATAAAATCCACCGACCCTGTCTCAATTGTGAATTCATACTAACTTTAAAATTTTCTGTGAACAATCATTTTCTTCAGATTCGCAATAGCTTCCGTAGGATTGAGTTGTTTTGGGCACGCTTCGATGCAATTTAAGATTGTATGGCAGCGCCACACGCCATGACGATCGTTTACTATCTCAAGCCTTTCGTCAGATCCTTCGTCTCTCGAATCGGCTATAAAACGCCATGCCTTGAGGAGAGCCGCAGGTCCCAGATAATCAGGATCGGCCCAGAAGCTCGGGCATGATGTGCTGCAACAAGCGCACAGGATGCATTCGTAAAGACCGTCAAGTTTCTTTCTGTCTTCCGGACTCTGAAGGCGTTCCCTGTCATCGGGCGGTGGAGTCCTGGTGATAAGGTAGGGTTTTACGATATAGTATTTATTGAAGAAGTCGGTAAAATCTACCACCAGATCTTTTATTACGGGAAGAGATGGAAGCGGCTGAATCACGATCGGAGGTTTCAGATCTTCGATGTGAGTAATACAGCTCAGCATATTGACACCGTTTATGTTCATTCCATCAGACCCGCAGACGCCTTCTCTACAGGAACGGCGATAGGCCAGAGTCCCATCCTGTTCCCATCGAATCTGATTGAGTCCGTCCAGCACCATCATGCCGGGACGGCGAATTTCAACTTGATAGTCTTTGTAATATGGCTTCTTATCTTTTTCCGGATCATATCGAAAGATTGTAAAGGTTACTTTCTTTGCCATGGATTCACCCCTTCTTGAGTCATAGTGAGCATCAATAGACACGTTCCTTAGGCTCAAAGGGTTCCACCGTCAACGGTTTGAGTCTAACAGGCTTGTAGTCCAGTCTTATCGATCCATCTTCTTCCAGATATGCAAGAGTATGTTTCAGCCAGTTAACGTCGTCACGCTTTGGGTAGTCATCCCGGTAATGAGCACCGCGACTTTCGGTTCGAGCAAGGGCGCCTGCAACAATTGCTTTGCTATAGGTGAGCATGTTTTCCAGTTCCAGAGTCTCGATAAGATCAAGGTTGTAGACCTTGCTTTTGTCGTCAATACCCACGTTCTGAAAACGCTTCCAGAGTTCTTCAATGATGCTTTGTTGTTTAACAAGAGTTTCCTCTGTACGAAATACGCTACAGTTATAGTCCATTGTTTCTTTGAGTTCTTCCCATATGGGGCCCATTCTTTCTTTTCCATTAGAATTGAAGAGATTTACAACTCGCTCTATTCCGTTCTTACCGGGATTTTCTGGAAGAGGGACATGTTCTGGTAGCGATTCCGCAAATGCTGCCATCTTTTGCCCGCCAACCTTTCCAAAGACCATGATATCGAGAAGAGAATTAGACCCCAGCCGATTCGCTCCGTGAACTGAAACGCACGCGCATTCGCCGGCAGCGTAGAATCCTTTGACGGGTGTTTCGGGTTTGTCCATACTGCCAACTACAACTTCGGCGTAATAATTAGTCGGTATACCGCCCATGCAGTAGTGGCATGTTGGTACAACAGGAATTGGTTCTTTGGTGCAATCGACGCCGGCAAAAACGTAGGCAAGTTCTGATATGCCGGGGAGACGCTCGTGAATTACGTCGGCTCCCAGGTGGTCGAGCTTCAGAAGCACGTAATCGCCTTTAGGACCACAGCCACGCCCTTTGCGGATTTCTTCTGCGATTGCTCGAGAGACAACATCACGAGAGGCAAGGTCCAGAACTGTGGGAGCATATCGTTTCATAAAGCGCTCTCCATCCTTGTTTATAAGATAGCCCCCTTCGCCTCTAACACCTTCCGTGATGAGATTACCCACACCGTAGATGCCTGTTGGATGGAACTGTACAAACTCCAGGTCTTCCACGGGAAGCCCGGCTCGGAGCGTTATTGCCAGTCCGTCACCGGTGCAGATGTGAGCATTGGAAGTGGTCTTATAACAGCGACCATAGCCACCTGTTGCAAACATGGTCGCTTTGGCATGGAAAATATGAAATCCGCCGTTTACAATGTCCCAGGCCAGCACTCCAACCACGTGGTCTTCATTCATGATAATATCGATAGCGAAGAATTCGTTGTAGAAAACCACCTTGTTTTTGACGCACTGTTCGTAAAGTGTATGCAGCATGGCATGACCTGTTCGGTCGGCAGCAGCGCAGGTTCGCTGAATGGCGTCTTTGCCGAATTCTTTAGTATGTCCACCGAAACGACGCTGGAAAATCTTACCGTTTTCGATCCGGCTGAACGGCATTCCCATGTGTTCCAGTTCGATGACGATTTCGGGAGCCATCCGACACATGAATTCTATGGCGTCCTGATCCCCAAGGTAATCGCTTCCCTTTACCGTATCGAACATATGCCATAGCCAGTTATCGGGCTCCATATTGCTTAGAGACGCCGCAATACCTCCCTGAGCCGAAACTGTATGAGAACGAGTTGGGAAAACCTGGCTGATCACGGCGGTATTAACCGCCTTAGACGCTTCAAGTGCCGCTCGAAGCCCCGCTCCCCCAGCTCCTACGATCACAACATCGTGTTTATGAATGATGACGTCGGGTAAATTTCCCATAGTCCTTTTCAGCCCTCCCTTAATTTTACAGACTGACAATTGTTAAAAATCCCATAATGAAGAAAACAATAGCTACTACCCACAAAGCCCCGATAAGAAAACTCCTGACGGAGGTTGTATGCACATAGTCGTCTATGATCATCTTGAAGCCGTTAAGAGCGTGATATACAGCAAAAACCAGAAAAGCCACGTCAAAGGTTTTCCACACGGGAGATGAAAGTCTTTCCATAACTTTGGCATAATTTAGGGGCGGTTCTGTCATAAAGTGGAGCACAATGAAATGGACAAAAAGGCCAATGACTAGAGCTATCCCGGAAATTCTCTGAAAATACCAGTCAAAAGCGCCCGAACGCCCTGATCCTTGATATTTACCGAGCATGGCTTGCTTCCCCCTTTCTTAATGACCGAAGACCGCTTTAACCATGGGGATCGCCCCAATGGCAATAAGCACGATTGATACAGCAAAAGTCACGTAAGTAGCCTTGCGGAAAAGGTCCCGTCGGGCAAGATTGCCGTAATCGACGAAAAACACTCTCAGCCCGTTTATAGCATGATACACAACGGTTCCCACAAGCCCGATCTCAAGAAGGTGGAAGAATGGCGTATTTACGGCTGCCATTACGCTGTTGAAGGCTTCCTCACCCTGAGCTATATGATGAATAACCCAGATGTGAAGGAATAGGTAAAGGCCTAGCAAAATCCCCGTAACCCGGTGAAGAATCCAGGCAATATATCCTGGATGTAGTTTGTAACGAACCTTTGGTTGAAAGACCTGTTTTTTCATTTATTCACCTCCCCATTGTGTTATTGCCATGAAAAGCCGCGAGATGATCGCGGCCTGACGTAACTGCGATTTAAACATACGGATTTTCACCCCTACTCTCAGCAATACCACCTTACAACCGTAAACCTTAACTCGCTGTTATCGCGTATCGTTTTACTCCCTCCTCATAAAGGTCTCCTCCATAAGCTTCTGTTGCAACCACCACGGGAAGATTCTTTACTTCAAGCTGTCTCACGGCCTCGGGTCCAAGTTCTGGATAAGCAATTACTTCGGCGGAAATAACGGATTGGGACATGAGAGCTCCCGCTCCACCAATTGCCGCAAAGTAAACAGCCCCGTATTTTTTCATGGCCTCTTTGACTTCGGCACTGCGGGCTCCTTTGCCGATCATTCCCTTAAGTCCGTGAGCGATGAGGTCGGGAGTATAAGGATCCATACGGTAGCTGGTGGTAGGCCCGGCAGCTCCGATAGGTCTTCCAGGTGGAGCCGGCGAAGGCCCCATGTAGTAGATCACCTGTCCTTTGAGCTCGAAGGGCAGAGGTTTTCCTTCTTTCAGAAGTGCAACAAGCCTCTTATGAGCGGCATCCCTCGCCGAATAAATGACCCCGCTAATAAGAACTCTATCGCCTATTCTAAGGCGCTTTATGTCGTCGTCTGTAAGAGGTGTTGTAAGATGGATGGGTTCGGCCATTGGAAAACTCCTTCTGTGTTTGTTTGTCAGGAAATTTTCTCGCAATCCACGTTATAGTTCCACTTCTTTATGCCGGGCTGCATGACACTGGATGTTAACAGCCACAGGAAGACTTGCTATATGACAGGGCATCATGTTTATGTGAACGGCGAGAGATGTAATACGTCCTCCCAGTCCCTGGGGGCCGATACCAAGGCGATTTATACGTTCCAGCCAATCTTTTTCGAGCGCCCTTAATTCTTCATCGGGATTTTCAGAACCAAGAGGTCTGAGGAGCGCCTTTTTTGCCAGTATGGCGGCCTGTTCTATTGTCCCACCTATTCCAACTCCTACAATGGTGGGCGGGCAGGGATTGGGACCGGACTCTTTCACTCGCTGAATAACGAAGTCGCGAACACCTTCAATGCCCACAGCGGGAGTGAGCATAGTAACCCGGCTCATGTTTTCACTTCCTCCACCTTTAGGGGCAAAGGTGATTTTGAGTTTATCGCCGGGGACCACATCGAAGTGAATAACGGGAGGGGTATTATCGCCGGTATTTTTCCTGGTGATGCAGTGACAGATCGACTTTCTCAGATAACCTTCTTCATAACCCCGTCTTACACCTTCTTCTATTGCAGCTTTCAAAGAGCCGCCAGTGATATGCACATCCTGGCCCAATTCCACAAAAACCACCGCAAAACCCGTATCCTGACACATGGGAATACGCTGTTCTCTGGCAATTCTGGCGTTTTCTATGAGCCGTTTCAGGATATCTTTTCCGGTTGGGGATTCTTCCATTTCAAGAGCTCGCTCAAGAGCCTTAATGACGTCTTCTCCCAATTCAATGTTCGATTTTATAGCCAGATCACGAACCGCATCCGTAATCTTTTCTACGGGTATTTCACGCATTTCTCGAATCTCCTTTCAGATCTCCCTCTGTTCCGGGAGCTGTTCCGCTTCACCAGTAGATCCATAAAAGGGTTATAGCCTGAAGTCCACACTATACCGCATAGTCTTTTAGCTCACTTCTTAAATTGTGTCAAACTACTTTCAATTTTACTGAATCGAAAGTTCTGGTTGTCTGAGAAAAAGTAGGATGGTATGTTTAGATTGAGTGGCGAATTGTAAAAGTTCATAGTATATCAACTGCTTGCGATATAACAGAAGGGCGACAATAAATGGAAACGGTAAGTCAAGCAGAGCGTACAGAGATTGAAAAAGAAATGGAAAAGTACCCGGTAGCTACTTTTGCTGACATATTGAGAGCCCTGAAGCAACATCCCGAGTGGCTCGAGGAATTGCGAAGACTCATACTGACATCGGAATTGCTGGAACTTCCGAGGAAGTTTGATGAACTCTTGAAGCGATTTGACAGATTGGAAGAACGGGTAGGCAAAATCGAAGAAGACGTAGCAGTTCTGAAACAAGACGTAGCAGTTCTGAAACAAGACGTAGCAGTTCTAAAGCAAGACGTAGCAGTTCTAAAGCAGGACGTAGCAGTTCTGAAGCAGGACGTAGCGGTTCTAAAGCAGGATGTAGCAGTTCTGAAGCAGGATGTGGCGGTTCTGAAGCAGGATGTGGAAGTTTTAAAGCGGGATGTAGCAATTCTCAAGCAAGATGTGGAAAATCTAAAGAAAGACGTGGCTATGTTGAAAGAAGACGTTTCTTATATGAAAGGAGAACTCGGGCGGCTTAAGGGTAAAGATTTTGAGAGAACCGTAAGAGAGAGGTATTATTCTTACTTTGGAAGGCTTTTAAGAAAAAGCAGACTCGTTCCATTCGAAGAAATTGTTTCCTTAATTGATGACCTCGAGGATCAGGGGCGTATTTCTTCAGCAGAGAGGGATTCACTGTTGAAACTCGATATGGTAGTTAAAGGGCAGATTAGAGAATCCCGAAAGCCGGTTGTGCTCGCTGTCGAAGTTTCATACAGCCTGTACGAAGATGATATTCTCAGAGCGGCTGAAAGAGCTGACATACTTGCTCGAATGCTTACCGAGGAGGTTATCCCTGTTGTGGTCGCCAGCGAGTTTAAAGAAGGGGCCGAAAAAGTGGCAGACGACATGGGGGTTCTAATCATCAAGGCTGAATATTAAACTTCGTTAAACCGTTATGACAGTTTGCCCCGAAAACTGGTTCCCTCCCGTTGTGGTTATCGCTGGAACAGGTATCATCGGAAAGTCCGGTAAAATATCCAGAGACATACTGCGATGGCTGGCAAGAGCTGAGTTGATCGCCTGCAGTGAAGCTTTTCTTCCCATGTTGGGAGATTTCAACGTCGAGAAAATAACTATTAAATCCCCTCTTGAACCACTAATTGAACGAATCAAAAAAGAGTCTGAGACAAGACGGGTTATGGTGCTTGCTACAGGGGATCCACTTTTTCACGGTATAGGTCGTCAACTTGGAGCTGTTTTAGGAAGAGATCGCATCATTGTTCTCCCGAACATTAGCTCGGTTCAATATCTCTTTGCCAGACTTGCAATCCCATGGGATGATGTTTTATTCTTCAGTCTCCACAGGGAGGAGAGGCGAGATTTCTTCTACTGGCTCAGATTGGGACGTAAGGTGGCAATTCTAACTTCTCCTAAAAATTCACCCTCTTATATCGCCAATCTGGTGGCAGATTACGGAATGAGTGACATGGTTGACATTGCGGTTGGGGAAAATCTGGGCGCAAAAGATGAACGAATCGTTATAACCTCTGCGGAAGAAGTTTCAGGATTAAAATGGCGAGAGCCGAACGTTGTTGCGCTTCTTCCCAGAACATCGGCAAGGCGTATTGAAGGTTTTTTGAGAGAAGATGACTTTCAACATGAGAAGGGCATGATTACAAAGCGGGAAATTCGAGCTCTTATTGTGTCAGCACTGAGACTCAAACCGAGTGATGTTTTATGGGATCTTGGCGCCGGAAGTGGGTCGGTTTCTATTGAAGCGTGTTATCGGCTGCCTCTAAAGGCCGTTCATGCCGTTGAAAGAGATTCCAATCGATTTGAGAAATTACTTAAAAATTTAAAAATGTTCCACTGCGGAGAAGTGGTGCCTCATCTTGGAGATGCCGTTGAGTTAATCCACGATCTCCCCGCCCCCGATCGAGTTTTTATCGGAGGGGGTGGCAAAGATATGGGATTAATCATCAGAGCAATTTATGAACGATTCAGAAAATCGCGTACGCCCCTTATTGTAGTATCAGCCGTTTTATGGGATTCGGTGAATG
>CAZWJX010000005.1:28179-31273 GCA_964634695.1 uncultured Syntrophobacterales bacterium
CAAAAGATTGTCTGCTTTCGGTATCGATAATGCATGTTCAGGTGTCCAGAAGTGCTCCTCTGCTGGATTCTTTCCGCTTTGAACCTTTATCGCCGGTTTTTTTGATAACTCTTGAACCGCCCAATCCATGAGTTAGACCTTGAAGTACTGGCAGAATTGGCAGAAGGAATATATCTTTGATAATTCAAAATCAGGCCCTGTAAATTGTACGCCGATCTCTGTTTTCTTTCTAAGCCGGTCATACAAGACAGAACGTGTAATTCCTTCTATCTCTCTGATTAGCCTATTGTCAGGCAACATAAAAGACATGACAATTCGTTCGTTCCTTCCGACTATAAGTATGGAGTCAACAACAAGGCGACATCCTCCCTCGCTTATGTCCATAATGGTACCCTTAAATACATCGCTTTTGAATCCAATTTTAAATTGCGTTTCTAGATTCACTTTAATCCTTATATGCTTCCTTAGAGACTCGACCTGAAAACTGGACGGGTATTCGATAAGGCAGAGATCTTCTTCCAGATATTTTTTAATTATGCTTTCAAATCGATAAATATTCCCTTGGTTTTTCTATGATAATGAATTCTCCATGTTTAGCGCCGATTACTTGAGATTTAGCTTTGTGTGGCGTATTTTCTTCCAGAGGCCTGAGAGTGATTTCCTGTCCTATTTCCAGGGGAAGTCTTTCCATACGCTACCACTCATTTTCTAGTTTTTACGAAAACATCCCTTCGCAAATTCCAACATTTCCCCTTTGAAAAGAAGCATGGCCGATAACAGCCAGACTATACAAAAAAAGGATCCTGATACCAAGCCCGAGAATAAATAACTTATGAAAGAGTGATCACTCAAGGATATGTAGCTGGACATTACGAAATAAAATCCTTTAGCAAAGATAAGTGAAACAAGTCCCGCGATGGCATACCGTAATAATTTTTCCGTAATTCCTTCGAAGATTTTGTATCCTTTATATCGTTTTACCCACCACAGAGAAAGAATTACCGAGTAAAATAAAAATCCAAGAACACTTGCCATTACAACGCCTTCTCCTCCCAGATGAATTGCTCCCAGGAAGAATAGGGGCAGTACTAGAAGCGTTGTTAAGGTTCCTATCACAACAGGAGAAAGTGTATCCCCTACTGCATAAAAAGCTCTTCCAAGGATCTGTTGAAAGCACCAGATCGGAACTGAGACTAAATAGAGCTGTAAAAGTCGAGCTGTTGCCACAGTATCTGACGGACCAAAACGCCCCTGCTGGAAAATCAGACCCACTATCGGTTCAGCAACTGATGCCATACCGAAAGAACACAAAAATACAAAGAAAAAGGTGTTCTTTAGAGCCATTCTTATGGTAGCAAAAAACTCGTCTATTTTACCCCTAGCGAAAAGTTCTGCCATAAATGGGTATGAGGCCACAGCGGCTGCCTGTCCCACAATTCCATCCGGAACCATCATAAGGCGGCGAGCATAGTTAATATGGCTGACCACGCCCATGCCCGCAAGGGATCCGAAAATTCGAACCAGTTGTTCATCAAGAACCACTATGGATTGTCCAAGCATGAGGGGTAATGCCGTCAGTATAAATGATCTCATTTCCCTGTGCCATAGGCGAAATTTTAGAGACATTCCACCACCATATTTAACGGCTAGCAAAGGTAGAAGGAAGTTTCCGAAAAAAGAACCTACAAGAACCCCCCAGCAGAACCCCTCGATTCCCCTGTTCTTAAAAACCAGTCCGGTAAGTATTATCCCACCATTGTAGATGATAGGTGATAAGGAAGGAACGACGAATTGTTTTCTAAGATAGAGAATAGCAGAAAAACAGGCGCCGGTGAGAAAGAATACCTGTGCCGGCAAGATGATGCGCACGAAGGTTATTAGTCTGGATTGATCCTGAGTCGAAAAACCCGGGGCAAGGTAGGGCACAATCTGAACTGCAAAAACTTCTCCTGCAATTGTAAGTGTCGCAATGGCGAGAAGAACCCACAGAAGTGACGCCGAAAAAAAACTCCATCCATCTTGTTCGTCATCTTTAAACAGTCGGGCAAGTATAGGGATAAGGGGTATTGAGAAGTAAGCGCCGGCGAGTAGATAATTTATAAAATCGGGCAGGACAAAGGCGGTAAAATATAAATCCGAATCAATCGAGGCCCCGAACCAGTAAGAAATAACTTTGTCACGTATAAGTCCCATGAAGCGAGAAAGGAGCACACTACCGGCCACAATAACAGCAGCCAGCCCCATTGTTTGAGATCTATTCCAGAATCTCACCACCTTTACCCCTTGAAGTGAGTTATCCAGTGCCGATATTTGCCACGATATGCCCGGGAACACAACCTTTATTGATGCTCCTTTTTGAATTTCAAGATTGATTTGAAGGGCCGTTGCGTTCTATAAGTGTAAAAGTAATCGGTATTTATTCTTTTAAAAAGGTTACAATGATGAGAGCACTTATTGAAGGGAGAATGTCCCGGATTCCGGCAGTTCATTTTCTGGGTATAAAGCTTGTAGATGTGTCAGAGGGGAGAGCCGTACTGGAGCTTCCTTTCAGGCCAGAACTGTGCAATTCTCTTGGTAACATTCAGGGCGGTTTTATAACGGCGCTAGCTGACGCTGCAGGTGGGATGGCTCTCTATACTCTTCTTCCGTTGCTCAAACCATGTTCAAATATGACATGGTCTGATTCCTGCTTCGTTGAGGACGTTACCATCCTCTCCACAGGCGTAACTTCCCGTGCAACTCACGGTAACCAGCGATAAACGCTGGATATTCAAAGCCGCATTCACATCACGATCGTGTTCTGTCCTGCATGATGGACACGTCCAGCGGCGGACATTCAGAGGAAGCTCTTCAAGAACAAATCCGCAGTTTGAACACTTCTTTGAAGACGGAAACCAGCGGTCAACTACAATAACAGTCACGCCGAACAGTGCCGCCTTGTAGATGAGCTGACGTTTGAACTCATGCATTCCCACATCAGCAACATGCCGGGCAAGCCTGCCGTTTGACAGCATACCACTAACATTCAGGTCTTCTATACCAATCACGCCAAATCTACGCACAAGAGCTGTGGTGGTCTTATGCAGCCAATCCA
>CAZWJX010000006.1:0-14735 GCA_964634695.1 uncultured Syntrophobacterales bacterium
GTCATTGCGAGCCCGAACAAAGCACCCCCACCGTGTCATTGCGAGCCCGAACGCAGTGAGGGCGAAGCAATCTCTCTGTTTTCAGATTGCCACGCACCCTTCGGGTGCTCGCAATGACAGGATGAGATTGCCACGGCTGCCTTACGGCAGCCTCGCAATGACACCCAATACCGTCATTGCGAGCCCGAACGCAGTAATGACTCTTCATGACCGCACCTTGGCCTATCGCTTCCAGACACCTGCTATGAGTCTTCCACATTTCCCACAATGGCCGTTGTCCAGGTTGACAACCTTGCTCATGAAACCAAAACGCTCTATAACAAGCGCCTTGCAGGAAGGACAGTAGGTTGATTCTCCCTTTTCGCCGGGGACATTACCCGTGTAGACAAACTCAAGCCCTTCTTTCAACCCGATTTCTCGAGCTTGAACCAGCGTTGATACAGGTGTGATGGGGGTATTCATCATGCGGTAGGCAGGATGAAAGCGGGTTACATGCCACGGTGTTTCTTTACCGACGGACACAATGAATCTTGCTATGTCTCTAAGTTCCTCCGGATCATCGTTATGCCCCGGAATTATAAGCGTCGTGATTTCAATCCAGACGCCGGCTTTTTTGAGCCGTGTTATGGAATCCAGAACCGGAGCAAGCCTCGCCCCGCACAGATCTTTGTAAAAGGAATCCCGAAAAGATTTCAGATCCACGTTTGCCGCATCAAGAAAAGGAGCAATCGCATCACAGGTCTCCGGGCTCATAAACCCGTTCGTCACAAAAACGTTTGCTATTCCTCTGGATTTCGCTGGTTTCATTATATCTAAAGCAAATTCGAGAAAAATTGTCGGCTCCGTGTAAGTGTATGAAATTGAAGCACATCTTGACGCTAACGTCTCCTGAAGAATATCTTCCGGTGTGCGATCTTTTCCGTAAATAATGCCGGTTTCTCTCGGCATCTGAGAAATATCGGCATTCTGGCAGAAAAGACAGCGGAAATTGCAGCCCACCGTTGCTATGGAATAGCTACGAGATCCCGGCAGGAAGTGAAAGAGCGGCTTCTTCTCAATCGGGTCTATGTGTTCCGCCACCACTTTACCGTAGTTTAAAGCATAGAGCTTTCCGCCCCGATTTTCTCTTACTCCACAGATCCCCCTCTTTCCCGGCATTACAACACAGTTGTGAGCGCAGGTTTTGCATCTCACTTTTCCCTCTTCCAGAGTTTCATAGAGAAGCACTTCTTTCATGGTCGGGTCTCCCTTCTAATCCGGAAGGTTCCTACATGTTTGCTCTAAGCTTTCCGAAAGACGAAGGAGAGGGAACAAAGTGTCGCCGTGGAGTTGCTGTTGAAACAGGTAATGGGCGAATAATCTGATGAGCGAGATCAAAGCGAGTAACGATCACAGGAGCCAGCACAATGGCTCCAACACCCATGTCTCTCCACCGAACAGGCTCATGAGAAACCCGGAGCGGGATTCCTGCTGCCGATTTCATCATCGCAGCCAGACTGCCCGGACTTATCGTGCGACAGTTAACCATTGCCGGATTCTTCATCAGCCATCCGGAAAGCTTTGTGAACCAGTAAGAAGGCGAATAAGCATTGAAATACACAACGATAACGGACGATCTCGCCACTCGAAAAGCTTCTCTCGTGGCTTTTGTGACATCAGCAGTATATTCAAGGCTCAGCACAAAAAATACCGTATCAAAACTTTTCGCCTCGAAAGGCAGAGATTCGGGAAACGCTTCCCACAAAACGATCCTTTCGGGAAGTCGCATGCGAGCTTTGCGAAGGAGGGTTCTTGATGCTTCAACACCCTGGACGTAGTGTCCGGATCTGTCAAGCCATTGCAAAAATCTTCCGGAGCCGCATCCGATTTCAAGCACCTTCTGAGGGCAGGGCGGCGACCATACCCGGTCAACCGCCTCAATGATGGCATGCCACAGCTCATCAGTCTCAATGGATTCTATTCGCAATCTATCTTCGGGTGCCTGAGTATAACTTTTTCTCATAAACACCTTCTGGATTACATTTTAAAAACGGCTCCCTGACTTCCAGATGTTACCATGGAGGCGTATCGAGCCAGATAGCCGGTTTTTATTTTGGGCTCGGGAGGCGTCCAGTGAGCCCTTCGTTTGGCAAGAGTTTCTTCATCCACAAGCAGTTCTAACTTTTTCGCCGGAATATCTATCAGTATCTCATCTCCGTCCTCAACAAAAGCAATGGGGCCTCCGGCGGCCGCTTCTGGTGAAACATGCCCGATAGCTGCACCCCTTGTCCCGCCGCTGAATCTTCCATCGGTGATCAGAGCAACGTCCTTATCCAGACCACGTCCCACAATGGCAGCCGTAGGAGTGAGCATTTCCTGCATGCCGGGGCCACCCTTAGGCCCTTCGTATCTTATGACGACAACATCACCGGGCTTGATTAAACCTTCGAGAATTGCAGAAGCCGCTTCCGGTTCGCTGTTAAAAACTCTGGCCTTACCAACTCGCCTGAGCATCTCGGGAGCCACTGCCGACTGCTTCACAACAGCCCCTTCAGGAGCCAGACTTCCATAAAGAATCGCTATGCCTCCCTCTTCGTGGTATGGATTATCGATGGGTCTTATGACCGAGTGGTCCACTTCCTTTACGGCGCCGGTGATTTCTGCCACGGTCATGCCGCTTACGGTCTTAAGATGAGTATGAACAAGCCCCTTCTTTGCAAGCTCTCTCATAACAGCGGGAATTCCGCCGGCCCGATGCAGGTCCTCCAGAAAATGGGGACCCCCGGGACGAAGAGAACAAAGGTGAGGAGTGCGCTTGCTTATAGAATTGAAAATGTCCAGATCAAGTTTGATCCCTGCCTCATGAGCAATCGCCGGAACGTGCAGGACTGTGTTAGTAGAACATCCCAGAGCCATATCAACGGCGATGGCGTTTTCAAAGGCTTCCAGAGTGGCTATGTCTCGAGGGAGAATATTTTCGTGGACCATCTCCACTATGCGCTTTCCAGCCCATTTGGCCAGCCGGACTCTGGCAGCATGAACGGCAGGGATGGTGCCGTTTCCGGGAAGCCCGAGTCCCAGAGCTTCTGTAAGGCAGTTCATGGAGTTTGCCGTAAACATGCCGGCACAGGATCCGCAACCGGGACAGGCCTCGTTTTCAAGAAGCTTAAGATCATCTTCGGTGATTTTTCCCGCTTTCAAACTCCCGACCCCTTCAAAAACGGAGATGAGATCTACAGGCGTATTGTGGACACGTCCCGCCAGCATCGGTCCGCCGCTCACGACAATAGAAGGAATATTGAGTCTCAGAGCGGCCATCAGCATACCGGGAATGATTTTGTCGCAATTCGGGATGAGGACAAGGCCATCAAAGGGATGAGCCATTGCCATAACTTCTATGGAATCCGCTATTAACTCCCGGCTTGCGAGAGAATATTTCATCCCGGTGTGATTCATAGCGATGCCATCACAGACGCCAATGACGGGAAATTCTACGGGAGTTCCTCCCGCAGATCTGATGCCGGCTTTAACAGCTTCAGCAATGGTATCAAGATGAATATGCCCCGGGATTATTTCATTTGCCGAATTAACCACTCCTATAATTGGACGGCTGAGTTCTTCATCGGTATATCCCATGGCTTTAAAAAGAGACCTGTGCGGCGCCTTTTCAACACCTTTTTTCATTTGATCGCTTCTCATAGTTTCCAGCTCCTCTTGCGTAAACATTGGAAGGAAAAACATCGAACCTGTTCAAGTCCTATCACGCTTTTTATATCAGGTTTCCGCAGGAATACAACATTTCAGTTTCCAGAACCCCATTGTTCACTTATACTGAGTCCGTTCGAAAATTGCATAACTGTATAGTTTTGTGTCATTGCGAGCCTTTTTATACCGTCATTGCGAGCCTTTTTATACTGTCATTGCGAGGAGCGAAGCGACGAAGCAATCTCTCATTGTCCTTCCCCGTGTCATTGCGAGCGAAGCGAAGCAATCTCATAAATAACAACAATGAGATTGCCACGCCCGCCTTGCGGCGGGCTCGCAATGACGGAGGATGGGGATTGCCACGCCCGCCTTGCGGCAGCCTCGCAATGACAATCCTCTTTTTTCGAACAGGCTCACTTATTCTTGACAGTTATGAAAATAATACCTTATTGTGAAAACGTTTTCCGGGCCTTCAATCTGGGAGATAATTCCGCAATGTCTTCAAGAACTAAGAGTTTTCTACTTATTCTGGTGGGCATTGTTATAGCCTTTCCTCTTTTTTCCATGACCTATTATACAATGGTCCGCACTTCCACCCCTTCGTTCTGCGCCTCGTGCCATGAGATTCAGCCTGCATACCAAACATGGAAAACATCGTCACACGTTAATAACGATTCCGGCGTTGTGGCGGATTGTATGGACTGCCACCTTCCTGCGCCTCAGGATACGGTGAATTTCTTCTACTCAAAGACTCTCCACGGAGCGAAAGACATATTTGTTCATGTGGTCAAAGGTTCTGCCGCTTACGATAGAAAGAAAGCCAGGCAAGAAGCTTATGAATCGATCAAAAACGATCAGTGTCTGAAATGCCATCGAAACATTCTGTTTATTCCAGACAAAAGAGGCGCAATGCTGGCTCACAGGACGGTTCTTTACCCTCGAAAGGGATACGAAAAAAAATGCACCGACTGTCATAACAATCTGGTGCATAACGAAAGAAGCTTTTACACTTATCGAAAGTAAGATCTATAACGTCCCGAAGGAGTGTGTGCTATGAAAAGAATTGGGATGGTTGTTATTCTTGTTCTGGCATTGGTCTTTTCAATACGCCTTGGAATGAGTCAGGAAAAAGCTGCCACGGCTGCGTCAGCTGAGGGACAGTCAAACTTCCCGAAGGTCAAGGAATTCCGTATAGAACGCAGTATGCCCAAAGAAGCCGTCGCCTGTATCGAATGTCATAAGAAGGAGACGCCGGGTATTTTTACCGACTGGGCAAACAGCCGCCATGCTAATGCCAATATTACCTGCCTTGATTGCCATCGTGCCGACGAAACCGATCCCGACATCAGCAAAGACCATTTTCAGCAATACGAAAAAAGCGATCGCCCATACGCATCCAAAGAGTATAAAGTTCCCATTTCCGCCGTCGTTACACCGAAGGATTGTTCCCGCTGTCACCCCGACGAAGTCTCCCAGTACAGCCGGAGCAAACACGCCAATACCCTTGAGATTATCTGGAAGATCGATCCGTGGCTGAATTTCGGCATGAACAGCGAAACAGAACGTGAATCGGGATGTTATCACTGTCACGGAACTGTGCTTCGAGTAAAGGAAGGGAAGCTTGATCCTTCCACGTGGCCCAATGTTGGAGTTGGCCGCATCAATCTGGATGGGAGCCGTGGAAGCTGCACAAGCTGCCACACAAGACACAGGTTCTCGCTCATGGAGGCCAGAAAGCCGGAAGCCTGCGGGCAGTGTCATCTGGGCCCCGATCATCCCCAGATAGAAATCTACATGGAATCCAAACACGGAAGTCTCTACACGGCCTTTAAGAACGAATACAACTGGAATGCCGCTCCGGGAGCATGGACGCCGGGTGTTGATTTCAGATCCCCTACCTGCGCCTCCTGTCATATGTCCGGAGCCGGCACGGTGCTGACATCTCACGACGTAACGGAACGACTTTCATGGGAAACGCAGGCTGCCCTTACGGTAAGACCTTCTGAATTTTCGCCCTTCCCGGCAAAAACAAACTGGGAAGTGGAACGAGCAAAAATGAAGACGGTTTGTATGCAATGCCACGGAAAGACCTGGGTGGATGATCATTTCGATAAGTTTGATAGAGTGGTCAAAGAATACAACGAAGTTTACTACACGCCGGCAAAGAAAATGCTGGACGACCTTTATGCTCAGTCCATTCTCGACAAGACCAAGTTTTTCGACGAGGCTCTGGAATTTGAATTCTACGAACTCTGGCATCATGAAGGACGAAGGGCTCGCATGGGAGCCGCTATGATGGCACCGGATTATGCCTGGTGGCACGGTTTTTACGAACTGAAGAAGCGTTACTCGAGTTTTATGGAAGAATCTCGAAGACTCCTTGAGGCCGGCCAGAAGGCGCATAAAACAAAAGACTTCCCGAATGCCACGGGAAGCACGCAAAAGCCACCGGAAGTGGCAGATTCAGCGGGTAACAAGTAAAACCTATCTCTCAAGTTTGTCAAAGCGTTGCGCAAGTGAGCCTGTTCGAAAATTGCGTAACTGTGTAGTTTGTGTCTTTACGAGCCGGAGCAAAGCGAAGGCAAAGCAATCTCTCATTGTCTTTTTATGAGATTGCCACGCGCCCTTTGGGCGCTCGCAATGACGGTCCTGTGTGTCATTGCGTGGAGTCCGCCTATGGCGGACGACGAAGCAATCTCTCTTTTAACAAATAAGAGATTGCCACGGCCGCCTTTCGGCGGCCTCGCAATGACAAACAAAATAGAGGCAGTTTCGCAATGACGTAATAAGAAACGGCGGCCTCGCAATGACACCCACACTCGTCATTGCGAGCGAAGCAATCTCTCTGTTGTGAGGAATTCGGGTCACGGTCCGGGCAGTCGTTCTCCCTCAGATCCGATATTCCGCATTATCGAGCTTTTCCGGGTGCGATCTCAGCCAGATTATGAAGCTTTCGAGGATCAATTCGATGTCCTTCAACTGTGAGGTACAGATCTCGTAAAGTTCTCTATGAGTTATTTCGTGATAAAAGTGGACCATTATGTTTCTATATCCCACCATCTGCCTTAATAACTTCCCGTCTTCTTCCGTCAGCACCCCGACCTTTACAAGCCGGTTTGCAATATATTCGTATTCTGTCACAGCTATGCCAAAGCTCCGTGCCAGAATATGACGGCCAAGGTCCAGCAGAGCCTCCAGAGCTCGCCTCAGGTAAGATTCTGCGGCCGCTGGATTCCGTGGATCGGATATGAATTCTTCAAAACTTTGAAGTGGCAAGGAGTTAATCCGACCCATCATATCCTTAATCCGCAAAATGCGTTCGGATACGATCACGGAACGGATAGACGATGGCGTCATACGGCTCCTTCCAGAATCATCCGTATTTGTTCTTTCTTGTAAGGCATAAGATCCGCTGCTCTTCTAAGCACGAAAAGTTCATATTCCGCCTGATCATCGGGGTTTTTCGTGTATAGTAACTCACCCCTGATGACTTCGAGGGCAAGGAAAGGATCCGCTTCGGTGATAACCACAAGATCTACCCTGTTTACGTTGAAGAAATCTTCAAGGGCAATCATAAGTTCTACCTTTTGTTTTGCACTGAAATACGTAGTGCGTTCAGGTCTAACACCTATGTCTAAATCGGATGAGGAGGGAATCTCAATAAAGTCCTTTTCGCCCTTAATGAAGGACAAAACCTGCTTCGCATTGCTTCCAAAGGCGTATATGTCCACTACGGAAAACTCTTCGGCCAGCTTTGAAAGGTTCTCGATTCGGTTTGAAATCCTGGTGTTATCTGACATAGTTTCCTGATTTTTTCCTCTTAATCCGTCCGTATTGTTCATATCACGGTCACCCAGGCAAATTCGGGCAGGTTTTATGAATATCCCCGCAGGTGGCTTTTATTTAAGCCGGGTTTGTCGCAACAGAGAGATTGCTTCGCTTCGCTCGCAATGACACCCAGTACCGTCATTGCGAGCCCGCCGCAAGGCGGGCGTGGCAATCTCTTCGTTGTTTTTTATGAGATTGCTTCGCCTTCGCTTCGCTTCGCTCGCAATGACACACTGACGTGATTGCTTCGCTTCGCTCGCAATGACAGGGAAAAGGACAATGAGAGATTGCTTCATCGCTTCGCTCCTCGCAATGACACATGGGAAAAGGCCTCGCAATGACACAAAAGGACAGTTACGCAATTTTCGAAGAGGTTCATACAATTTCTAGCAGTTGAACCCCATGCACGATCAGAAAAACTTTCGTAGTTCATCCAGTCTGATGTTCTCAAGCGTGGAGTTCCACCTGATACGCCAGCAGGGATACTGCGTCGTCGTGCCGGGAAGATTGGGCTGATCCTCTTCCCCCAGAAGATCGTCCATCTGAAAAACAACAAGCCTTGCCCGGGATTTTGTTAAATACCGATGCACGGCAATGATCAGATCTTCAGAAGGCGGTTCTCTCGTCAGATATACTTCGGAGTTTTCCTCCAGCACCTCGCATTCAGGACACCAGAAGCCCTCCTGAGAGATGGCTTCCAGAATACGGCGGCGGTCTCTGGCTCTCTGTTCCCTCAGCGAATCTTCAAATTTTTTGCTGATCATACCAAGCCTTGACCTGACATCAATATCTCTTTCCATCCAGTATCCTCTGAACGTTGGAAGATCGTGAGTCGTGACCGTGGCTATTGCAGCATCGGGATATTCCGAAGGCTTCTTGAACGATCCGTCGCTGTGTTTTTCAAAATAAAAAACCCGGTATGAGAGAAACTCACGGCGAGCCATTTCTTCACGAACTTCATCCGGAACGGTTCCCAGATCCTCGCCAATCACCACACAACGGTTTCTCACGCTTTCCAGAGCTATAATTCTCGCCATATCTTCCATCGGGTAGCGGACGTAAGCCCCATGGACAGCTTCGAGACCTTCGGGTATCCAGAAAAGCCTGAAAAAGCCCATAACGTGGTCTATTCTCAGGATGTCGGCATACTTCATGGAACTTCTCAGAGTCTCGATGAAAGGCCTGTAGCGGGCTTCTGCGAGCTTATGAGGAACCATGGGGATAACCCCCCATTCCTGCCCCCGGGGATTGAAATCATCCGGTGGAGCACCTACGCGAGCACCCAGCGTGTAAACGCTTCTATCATACCAGGCATCAAACCCTCCCGCATCGACACTCACAGAAAGATCCAGATAAAGCTTAACCGCCGGATTCAAACCATGCCCGAAATCCCTTGCTTTTACCAGTTGCTCGTGGGTTATGAATTGAAGATAGCGGAAGAAATTCGCTCTCCGGGCGACATCAGAACCGGCCTCTTCGAAATTGTCAGCTCGCCATTCCCACCATGGAGTTTTTAAACGTTCCCGCAGCGCTTCAAATATTCCGTAGCGTTCAAGGACTTCCCCTCTATCAAGACTGAATCGGATAAAATCTCTGAACCGCGAAGACCCCGTGTCATAATGGCGCTTCATAAACACATCATACATCGCTTCAAAGGCTTTACAGATAACCGGAATAACGGCTCTGTAGTTGATATGCCTTTCATCGCGTAACTTGCAGAGATGGGCTATTAAATTTTCCGGGACGAGAGATCGAGCCTCTTCAAATTCCGGCACTTCTTCCACTGCCACATACCACGGGTTCAGAAACCGCCTGCTCGAAGGACTGTAGGGGCTTATGTGATCGGGATTTTCGACATAAAGTAGATGAAGGGGATTCAGTCCGACAAAACCTGCCCCCAGCGAAGACGCAAGAGAGATTGTATCTCTCAGGTTTCTAAAGTTACCGATGCCCCAGTTCTTCTCAGAGCGGACGGCATAGAGCTGTAGAGCCAGCCCCAATCTGGAAGCGGCCGGATGAAAAGCAGCACTGAGCCCGCCATCTTCCTGCCAGAAGGCCTTACGCGGAGCCACAATAACAAAAATCTCATCATGATCCGCACGAGATGGAGCTTTGATAGTCAGTCTGTAATATCCACAGGGAAGGTCTACAGGGAGCTGAAAGTAAATTTTCCTGATTCTATCCGACAACCCGGCAAATTCCGGCAACCGATGCCAGGTATCATCAAACTGAACGTCGGGCAGGGAGATGACACATTCGCTTCGATAAATGCGTCCGGACCATTGCTCGATCTTTGCGCCGGAATGTTCATCGGATTCCTCAACGATACTCCAGTCGAAATAAGGCGGAATCAAATCATCACGGCATGTGATGGAAACGCCGGGCCTGGTCCCCTCATCCGTGGAAGTAACATACGGCACCTTCCATTCCAGGCTTTCCAGGATGCGGCCAACTTCCTTTCTCGCTTCCGCTTCGTTTTCCGCTTTTACACCCATCGCCGCAAGAATAGCGATCCGGGTCCGTAACGAAGTCTCGTGATAGTTCCCCCATATATCCCAGTAGCCGGGAAGGATACCGTAATGGTCAGCAAGGCAGGAGATAAGACTTTGAAAATCCATGTCTAATATGCCGTAAGAGAGCTATCCGGCGGATAATAGCCGCTGGGAACAACAACGCCGGGCCATACAAGACCTCTGGGACCTATGAGCACTCCGGGGTTGGTCACGCTATTGCATCCCGTCTCAGTTCCGTCTCCCAGGACGGCGCCCAGTTTGTGGAGGTTTGTTGGAATCTCTTCGCCTTCTATCCGGATCGTTACCATGCGGCGGTTCATCTTGAGGTTGGCAAGCTTCGTGCCGGCGCCAAGATTTACATTCTTTCCCAGAATACTATCGCCCACGTAGGCAAAATGACCTGCCTTTGCTTCGTCGAGAAAGACGGCGTTTTTAACTTCCGTTGTGTGTCCCACAACGCATCGCTCACCTATGAGCGCTCGCCCCCGAACGTAGGCGCCCTGACGCACCTCCGAGCCGTCCCCGATCACAGTGGGACCCTTAACGAGAGCCCCGGGTTCTATAACTACCCCCTTTCCGATCCATATTTTTTCATCCCAGAGGATAGCCCCTGCATAGATAACCGATGCCTCGAACGTTTCTTCACCGTCTATTGCCACTTTGAATGTTCCCTTTGTGGGATCTCCTCCCAGAATCCTGAATCCATGGCGATATATTCTATCCTGCCATATCACTATCGTATCCGGCAGCGGCTTTTGAAAACAGCCGATCTCTGCCACAATATTCGGTTTACCGTTTGCGTATTCCAGACAGATGTCTTTTATATCCCGAATAATCTCCCACACCAGATCGTAACGCCTGAGAATATGGCCGAACTTGACGGTGGACAGGTCAAAAAAAGATCCCGGCTTGAAGATTTCCATGAAAATTCTCCTTGTAATCGCTTGCTAACTTACTTACCGGAAGCCATGAGACGACTGTGTTCTATCTTCATACATTTATTCATTACCACCTTAAGACCGGCCTGTCTTGCCTTTTCCGCAGATTCATTATGCACAAGCCCTAGCTGCATCCACACCGCCCCGGCTCCAACACTGATGGCCTCGTCCACTATTCCCGGTATGGCTTCCACGTTTCTGAATATGTCCACTATATCTATCTTTTCAGGAACGGATTTTAGATCGGGATAGCACGGCTCTCCAAGGACTTCTTTGTATTTCGGATTTACAGGGATAATCTTATAGCCATGCTCTTTCAGGTATTTTGCCACCTTGTGGCTATCTCTATCCTCATTGTGAGATATACCCACCACTGCAACCGTCTTTGCCGACTTCAAAAGATCAATGATTTCTTCATCGGCGGGAATGTAATCGGGAATTTCGCATCCCTGTGCCATGGTCTCCTCCTTCTTAATCTTCTGGCTCATAAAAACGCTGATTTAACTATTTATTTGCCAGTTTAATCGATTCTTTGCTCAATCTCCAGTTAAAATCGCTGAAGGGCTCATCATCGCGCTCGTGGCGAAATCCACTTATAAGTCTTGGAAGCTCTTTGCTGAGATTCCAGGGCCCCTCGCTTACATCCAGCAGGAAGAAATAATACCCCATTGCCGTCAATTCACCAAGCTTTCCGAAAAGGCTAACAGGCCGGTCTGCATATATGAAGCTTAACCCACCGCGTCTTACATAGTAATATTTATCGCCGCGTTCGGTGATAAAGGGTTTCTGCTCCATGAGCTTTGGTTCAAGAAGGGATACCATCAGCGGAAGCCACGAAAAAACGGACACGATGGGAATGGCCGGCATCGGATATTTTATGAGTTCTGATAGTTCGTCCCTTGTCATTTCGGGGGACAGCGTCACGGCAAAACAGCCTTCCTCTGCCCAGTGAGCAATGGCTGCCGGATTTCTAACGTTAAGCCTCACTCCTCCGAAAATCCCGATTTTCTGGTTGTCTTTTAAGGCCTCTCTAAGAATTTCCACGTGACCTGCATTGTTTACTTCCCAGAGAAGAAACCCTCTGGATACAAACCATTCTACAGCTTTTTGATAAACCTTTGTCCGCTCCGTCCATCCGATCACAGGTGCGGGAAGCGAAAGTACAAGGCGTTTTTTCTGAGCGTCCACAAGTCTCATGCGAGATAGAGTCTCGAGATTGTTCAGAGTAGCCGTCATCATAACCCAGTCGGCCGGAGAATGAAAAGCCGCCGGAAGATCTGCGGGTGATCCTACCTTCACGATCAGTCGGGTGCCACCTTTACGCATAGCGCGACGCTTGTCGGGCAATCCTTCCCAGAGCTCTTCCAGCGCAGGCGCATTGCCCGAAAAACGAACTGTGGATGACGACGGTATCTCTGATCTAATAGCCTGCCACAGAAACCTGCGAGGCTCTGAAGTTCTGCCAACAAGAAACAGTTTTGTCCCCACAGGAAGGTCGGCAAGTCCTTCAATTTCCACAAGATCACCCTTTCCGGCTCCACGGGGATGAATTTTCTTGACAGTCCTGAGGCTTTCTTCTCTGCCTCGCGAAGTCTCAGGTCTAACGACATCCCCCGGCCGCAACTCATCTCTTAAACGGACCAAAACTCTGCCGTCAGCCTTAGATTCAATGGTAGCGACCCAGATACCGCTTGTTCCTGAAAGGTGCGGAGTCAGAACATCTTGAGATGGATTTACAGACCAGAAGCCCTGACTGAGACGCCGGGATGGGGCAGTTTTCAGCAATTCCTCAGCTTCAGCAATGCGCTCCGATTCTTCTTCTGGTTTTGCATCAAGGACCATCCTGTATGCTTTTACAACGGTCGATACGTAATCAGGCGACTTCAGCCGTCCTTCGATTTTCAGTGCGGCAACGGACGACTGTTTAATTCTGGAAATGACGCTAAGGGCAGAAAAGTCGTTGCAGGAAAGAAAATACCCTTCACGGCGCCCCTGATGAAATTTCAGGCGACACGGCTGAGCGCACTCTCCTCGAAGTCCGCTCCGTCCACCTCTAAAGCTACTCGCAAGGCAGAATCCCGAAAAGGAAAAACACAACGCTCCGTGGATGAAAACCTCGATTTCGATGGGAGATTCCTTTGCAATGTTTACGGCTTCCTCAATAGGCACCTCCCGGGCAAGAACCACACGGCGAATTCCCCACCGTGCCGCTCTCTGGACTCCCTGAAGATTATGAATGCCGGCAAGAGTGCTCAGGTGAAGCGGTATCTGCGGAAAAAAGCGTCTTGCCAGAAACACCACTCCGGTGTCCTGAACTATCAGTCCACCAAAGCTTTCGAGGCCGGCAAGATCGGCGATATTTGATAATACGTTACAGAGATTTCTAAGTTCTCCCGTAAGAACCAGACCGTTTAAGGCGATATGAATCTTTATTCCTTTTGTTGCTCCCCAGGCCAGAAGATCGGCACACTCATCAAGGGTAAAATTGTGGGCGGTGGATCTGGCATTCCAGCCGCGAAGGCCAACGTAAACTGCATCAGCCCCGGCTTCCACAGCAGCCCGGAAAGATTCCACCGATCCTGCCGGGGCAAGAAGTTCCGGTTTTTTCATCATATTTCTTCAGCTTCCAGGGATTTTATTATATCGATAATGGCTTCAACTGATCGCTCCACCAGCATCTTACCTTTTTCGGCAGAAGCTTTACGAGGGTTCCCCCATATGCCCCCCTTCCAGAAGGCCCTCTTATTACGCACAAGTAAAAACTGCGGAAAGGACGGGTATTCCTCCTCCGGATAGCCCCTGACATGCTTCGGAAAAAGATAGGCAATCACCGACGTTTCCACCTCGCCGGCGTGTGAATCGGCGGGAGTTTCAACAATGCCTTTCCATGCCGTCCTGCCGAGGTCATTTATGGATACAACGGCCATACGAGCCTTCGGAAGCTCCGGTAAAAGCTCTTCACAGGCGTCTATGAGCATGGCAATGTGCGTTCCTCCGGCATGCCCGCTCAGGATTATAAATCGCTCAAGCCCCTGCGAGTATAAGCCCCGAATTATGTCTTTAGCAAGGAGTCTGAGCGTTGAGCTGCTTACTGTAACAGTCCCGGGGTGCTGCGATGAACTCCTGCATAGACCGTAAGGCACAGGGGGAGCTACCCATACGAAAGTCCTTTCTGAAACCGCTCGTGCAATTTCAACGGCATGCCATGTGTCCGTTCCAAGGGGCAGATGCGAGCCGTGTTCTTCCAGTGATCCCCAGGGAATGATAACGGTGCGGCTTTTTGCAAGTCCCGACGAAAATTCATCCATTGTAACCGAATCCATCATGGGCATTTCTTCTTCTCCTGAAAAGGCTCAAAGAATTTATGTAATTGCTCAATCGCTTGTAACCGTTCGGCTTTTAGATTAACAGCGAATCCTGAAAAAGTCATCTTTTTGGGATTATTTGTTTGTGTCATTGCGAGGAGCGAAGCGACGAAGCAATCTCTCATTGTCCTTTTCTCTGTCATTGCGAGCGAAGCGAAGCAATCTCTTGAGATTGCCACGCCCGCCTTCGGCGGGCTCGCAATGACGGCACTGAGTGTCATTGCAATGACGGTACTGGGTGTCATTGCGAGCCCGAACGAAGTGAGGGCGAAGCAATCTCCACCCTATGTTGACACACGCTTCTCTACTGTGCGATAGTGTGCGTTGAAAAAAGACGTTTCTACATGAAGAGAGAAAGCTGGCAAACTATGATAATCGAGGCTTGCTGGATTAACGGACGGGAAGTA
>CAZWJX010000006.1:14745-30161 GCA_964634695.1 uncultured Syntrophobacterales bacterium
CAAATACCGATTTACACATTGAAGACCCGGCGGATAGAAGCGTCATTGCCCGAGTGCCCCAGGCCGGCCCGGCGGAAGTTTCTCTGGCTGTTTCTGCAGCATCTGAAGCTTTCCAGACATGGAAAACGTGGCCTGTCGAAAAACGATCTGAGGCTATGGTCTTACTTGCCGCCGTAATGAAAGAACGTAGCGATGAACTGGCTACTCTGCTTTCCCGGGAAGTGGGAAAACCTATCAAAGCGGCGAAATCGGAAGTGGAAAGCGCTGTGCAATTTATCCGCTACTGCGCTGAAAAGGCAAAACATCTTGGGACCGTTGTGGGCGAAACTTTTTTTGTGAAACGAGAACCGCTGGGAGTTTGCGCCATAATAACGCCTTTTAATTATCCTCTAAGCACACTTGTTACCAAGATAGGTCCTGCTCTGTCCGTAGGATGCACCGTGGTTATAAAGCCGGATGAACACACACCCCTTACCACCCTCGCCATCGCAAAACTCACACAGCAAGCCGGATTTCCACCGGGGGTGGTCAACGTAGTAACGGGGCCTGGTATTCCTACCGGGGAGGCCCTTCTGGATCGGCGAGAAATACGAGCCATCTCATTCACCGGAAGCACAGAAATCGGTAAAAGAATATACGAAAGAAGTGCTCCTTTCGTTCGGCGCCTTGTTCTTGAACTTGGTGGCAACTGCCCTGCCCTTGTCGCCCCGGACGCCAACTGGAAACCGCTCGTTAACGCTATGGTTCAGCAAACCTTTAAAAACAGCGGTCAATACTGCTACAGGATCACTCGATTTATCGTTCATGAAGCCATATACGACAAGTTTATAGAAACTTTTGTCGATGCCACAAGGGCGCTTAAAGTCGGACATCCACGAGATCACTCAACAGATCTCGGCCCCCTCAATAACCGCCGTATATTCGAAAGGTTCTGCAAGCAGATACACCATGTTCTTGCAGCCGGGGCAAGGCTTCTGATCGGAGAAATTCCTGACGTGGAGGCAATTCCTGTAAAAGGCTATTATTGTAATCCTCTTGTGTTTTCTGACATTCCAGATGGCGTGGACGTGTCATCAGAAGAATTCTTCGGACCCGTTGCTTTCTTCTTCCGATATAGTTCCGACGAAGAAGCATTGAAACTTGCAAACGATTCGAGATTCGGGCTGGCTGCTTACATCTTTTCCGAAAATCCCGAGAGAATATCTTTCTGGATGAACGGACTTGAAGCCGGTAGCGTATGGGTAAATTCCATCCATCAGGCTCGTTTTGACGCTCCCTTTGGCGGTTACAAAGAAAGTGGGCTGGGAAGAGAAAAATCCATTTACGGTTTCGAGGCTTTTACCGAACTTAAGACGGTTTACTGGCACATCGGTGAAACTCTCAATAAATAAAGCAACCGGAGGGCAACCGAATGGTCCCTGTTATTTGTATTGTGGGATATCACAAAAGCGGAAAGACCACGTTCATGGAGGGGCTTATTGGAGAGCTGAGCCGTCGAGGCTACCGCGTGGGCACGATTAAACACGACGTTCATGGGTTCGATATTGATCAGGAAGGAAAAGACACGTGGCGTCACAGAAAAGCCGGAAGCCTTGTTGTGGCTCTATCTTCTGCTTCGCGACTTACCTTAATAAAGGAGCTTCAGGCTGAAACGCCTGTTGACGAGCTCGTTACGAGATTCTTTGGCGATGTGGATATAGTTCTGGCAGAAGGATTCAAACAGCTTCATTATCCCAAAATAGAAGTGTTTCGGCGGGAAGTTGGCGAAGTCCCGCTGGCAAATTCTGTGAACAACCTGATCGCTATGGTTTCCGACGATCAACTGGCAGTAGACGTGCCTGTGTTCTCCTTTCGAGACGTGGCAGGGGTGGCAAACCTTATTGAACAGAGATATCTAGCGGGAAGAAAGACATCCTCCGTAACGGTTTTATTCGACGGCAAAAAAGTGCCGATGAACGATTTCGTCACGAAGATTGTGGAAAACACAATAATCGGTCTTTGCAGCACTCTCAGGGGATGGGAAGAACCCTCTGAAATCACAATAAACATCAGACGGCGTCGGTAACGATGAATCGGATAAGCGGCGTAATTCTTGCCGGTGGAAAAAGCAGTCGCTTTGGAAGGAATAAAGCTCTAGAAACACTTGGTGGTGAGAGACTCATCGATCGAGCTGTCAGGTTGATAAAAGACTGGTGTGACCCGTTGTTTGTGGTCTGCCAGAAACCGGAAGAATACATAGGCGTGGAAGCCAATATTATAGCTGATATTATTCCTGACAGAGGCCCCATAGTCGGGCTTTATACAGCCCTTTTATTTGCTCCCACGGATTGGGTCTTCATCCGGGCTGTAGACATGCCTTTCCTCGAAAAATCCTTCGCTGAGCTTATAATTTCGCGAGCACTCGAAGGCAATGCAGACGTCGTTGTGCCTGTAAAGGAAGGACAGTATGAACCGCTATGCGCCTGTTATCACGCTCGATGTGCTCCCCACGTAAAGCGTGTAATTGAAAGCGGTGGCGGGCGGATGATCCAGTTTTTTAACCGGGTTCGAGTGAATGCAATTCCAGAAGAGGTCTGGAAAGAAGTCGATCCCGGGGGAAAAAGCTTAATTAACGTGAACACGCCTGAAAATCTGGATGAGGTGCTTCGTGACTTCTCTTGAGCCCCTGAAATTGCTGGCCGATAAGGCAAGACCTTTAGAGCCAGAAATCGTGCCTTTAAATAAATCTCTTGGAAGAATAAGCGTAGAATCAATCAGAGCTATTTATCCCGATCCCCCTTTTTCGTGCTCTCGATGGGACGGCTACTCTATTGTGTCCGATGATACCCGGCATGCCAGCCCGGATAGCCCTGTAAGGCTTCGTATAATTCAGGATCGGCCCGTTACGGCGGGGATGAAAGATCGGGTAAAAATTGAATCAGGCTATTGCTGTGCTATTATGTCCGGTGCTCCAGTGCCGGATGGAGCTGACGCTGTAGTGAAGTTTGAAGACGTGGTAGTAAAGGACAATGCGATAGAGCTGGTAACACCCGTAAACAGTGGAGATGGCGTATTTCCGAAGGGGAGTTTCTGCGGCCCGGGTGAGGTAGTTCTGGAACGTGGAACAAGGATAAAACCATACGACGTTTTCAGACTTGCAGAAGCGGGTTTTGGAAAAGTGAAAGTGTTTCGCAGACCCAGAATGGCCCTGTTTGCCGTGGGGGATGAACTTCTGGAACCGGGGGAAGATCTGGTAGAAGCCTGTCGGTACGCTGGAGTTCAACATTTCATCGGAAGCATTGCCCGACTGGAAGGAATAGATGTGATGCATGAGGAGATTTTACAGGACGACCTGAATATTTTAATTGAAAAATTCCGGCTGGTTTCGCTCAAGCAGCTCGATATTGTGGTAACAACAGGGGGAACGGGAAAAGGAGTTAAGGATCTGGTTGTAAAGGCCTGGACTCAGTGTGGAGGCGAGGTGGTCTTTCATGGACTTCCGCTGATACCCGGTAAAAGCACCGCCGGCGGTATTATCGGAAACAGTTTGTGGCTTGCTCTACCCGGCGGAGCAATGGGAGCGGTTGTATCCTTTATGGAAACTCTGAGGGCGGTAGGTCCGGTCTGGTATGGTGGCGACAATCCTATCTTTCCCATGCTGGAAGTAATTGCCGGACAAAGCATAGAATCACACCCCTGGAGGTATCGTGCTGTCTGGGGTAGAGTGGAAAGTCAAGATGGCATGTTAATATTTTTGCCTGATCAAGGAAAGAGTGGTAAGTTCTGGGAGTTTGAAGGATATGTCCTGTTAGAACCTGGATTTGATATGGTGACTGAAGGAACAGTATGTAAGTTTGTGACTTTCTAAGAGAGGTGGACAGATACACAATGCTTAAGGGGACTGTAATCGAAGAACGCTATTACGATGTGCTGAAGAAACTGCTGGTGCCGATTCTTGTCAAATTGAAGCTGGAACCTAACCATCTCAGCTTGTTGGGGCTTTTGTTCAGCATTCTTGCCGGCATTTCCTATATCTATTCGCCTTTCTGGGGTGGCGGTTTTACTTTGCTATCAGGACTGATGGACACCTTGGATGGCTCCCTTGCCCGGACTACGGGAAAATCGAAAAAAGCCGGTGCTTTTCTTGATTCCGTTCTGGATCGCTACACAGAACTTTTCATTTTCCTCAGCATCTGGGGCTATTTTTATCGCCTTAACTACGCCGTTCCTCTTGTATCGGTGCTGATTATTCTGATTTTGTTTGGCTCTCTTATGGTCAGCTATACTCGAGCCAGAGCAGAAGGACTCGGTGAAAAGTGCCTTGTAGGACTTTTTCAGAGGGGCGAAAGAATCGTGCTCCTTGGGTGCGCAGGAGTAGTATATCTGTTCCTGCCACACCCGATGGTCCTTTTTGTCACCCTCTGGATATTTCTTATAGGCACTAACGCCACTGCTTTCTGGCGCTTTGCCCACGTGCTTAAGAAGTTGAAACAGAGAGACTGATTATTTCCCGAAGCCTTCGGTTTTTTGCAATATAATCTTGTCGTCTTCTCTATAAATCTCAAAAGTGTCGCCAATGGAAAAGCCCAGCTGGTCAATAAGAAGAGTTTTGTTAAGTGTTATACTTCCACTCTGCCCGATAGTTCTAAAATTATCCGTCTTAATGTAAACTGACGGTTTCTTTTCTTTTTTTCTGATGATAACGGGTCTTTCTGCCCTGATATCCCTTATTTCCGTCCTTGCTGCAGCTCTGGATTCAGCAAAACCGGTCTCTTCCTCCGGTTCTTCAACAGGTACTGCCTGCCGCGTTTCTACCGCGACATTTGCTGATGATACAGAACGATAAGCCGTCGGTTGCTGAACAACCGGCTCTCGCTTTTTACCGAAGTCAAGAGGCGGAATTTCGCCAAGCTCCATCAAGCCCCGCATATAAAGATCCTGCACTTCGCTCTTAAAACGGAGCCCGAAAAGCTTCTGAACAGCTTCAATTGAACGACCGTTACGAATCTCGTTGACTATAAGTTTGGGATCAATGTTTTTGTACTCTACTTCCATAACAGACTCCCTTCCTTTCTAAGCATATGTTTTTTCTTTCGCAGAATTTCTTAAGGGTTGTTGATCAAGCGTTTCATAAGTTGAAACTTGCTGGATATATTTCGTAACCCTTCAGTCGTTAAATATTTTAAATATAACGGTGACTTTGTCAATCAAATTGCGTAATATTTCTTGTTAAAAAACCGAAAAATAATTAACGCCTAACCCGGGTTTGTCAAGACGTTCTGTAAGTTATTGAAATCACTGGTGCAGACCAGAAGTTCTACACTATAATGCATTGCAAAGACTTTAGCGAAATTCTCAGCAAGAGATTGACTCGCTTCGCTAGTAGCAATGACACGAATGTGTGTGTCATTGCGAGCGCCCGAAGGGCGCGTGGCAATCTCTTTTTATCTCAACAAAGAGATTGCTTCGCTAGCAATGACAGGAAAAAATTATCGCAATGGCGAGATTGCTTCGTCGCTTCGCTCCTCGCAATGACGCGAGGGAAAAGGGCTCGCAATGACGCAAATAATAGCCAAGCAAGGTTACCGGTTAACCACGAAATATCGACTCTATACGTTTGGAACAGTCAACAGCTAATTCCACTACACGTTCTGCCATAGCTTCCGTTAACGTACCACATCCGCAACTGGGAGTAATGATGGACTGAGCAAGTAAACTCTTAATACCATCATCCGAAAAATACTGTCCAAGCAATTTCAGTAGCCTCTCATAAAGGGATATACCATCTTCGCGAACTATCTTTTCCGGATCATCTGTGGGCACAATTCCCCACGCAACAATACCCCCTTCCGATAAGAAACGTTCAATATCCCTGATATAAAGGCAAAAACGATCACCATAATTATAGGCGTCACAGTTTATAATGTTGATTCTGGAATTGAGCAAAATTGACCAGTCGGTATTTGCGCATACATGAACCCCCACGAGGACATTATGAGGCTTCAGTATATCTACCAATTCATCCAGAAGTCTCTGAACATACTCCTTGGAGATGCCTATAAAAGCCGAAGAGCCGAATCCCGCAAGCGCCGGCTCGTCAAAAAATACTATGACTCGCTCGCAAAAAGGTCCAAGCAAAGTTGCCTGCCACAGGGCTTTCAACGCCAAATGTTTCGGAACCACATCGACCATTCGATCGTCGTAGAGTAAAAGCCTTCCATCAGGAGCCTTTAAAGAACTTAACAGCGTAAAGGGCCCCACAACCTGTCCTTTGATAGCCCTGTATTGCCCTGACCCTTGATATGACAGTTTCTCCAGAAAAAGTCTGAAGGTCTTTCCGGATTCAACGCCTAGCCCAAAGCGACTTTCGAGAATGTTAGCCCTCCCTTCGATAACATCCAGATAATCGGCATAAAAACCGTAGAGCTCGTCATCGAAAGAGGTAGAATCAGTATGTATTATATTCTGCCCCATTGTTTCAGGATTGTATCCCGGAAGTCCTTCGAGATACTGGTTCATCATCTGTTCAGGCTGATATGTTGGAAGCTGGGGCCAACACGGAATATCTTTCAACTTCTCGAGGATAAAAGATATAACCTGTAATCTGTCCCTGTGAGGCATAGATCCCACGAGAGTTGCTGCTCCGTAAGGTTTCCATTCCATATCTGGTTCTCCATTTTCAGAGTTTTTACAACCAGCGATTTACATTTTCACAAATACTACAGAAAAGGATCAGTTGTAAACGAAAGCCCGATAAGGAAGATATTAAAAGAAAGTGACATTAGCGTGTATATTTCTGAGCCTGTGCAAAAAACTGATTTGATGGGCGACAATAGGTGTATTTTATGTAGACCTTGGACGGGTAAAGGAAAGTCATTGCAAGGCCACCGTTCCCCATTACGTCATTGCGGAACTGCCGTTTTACTTTACGTCATTGCGAGCGCCCGAAGGGCGCGTGGCAATCTCTACCGAATCAGTCATTGCGAGGCCACGAAGTGGTCGTGGCAATCTCTTTTTATCACAACAGAGAGATTGCTTCGCTTCGCTCGCAATGACACGGAAAAGGATAATGACAGATTGCTTCGCCTTCGCTTCGCTCCGGCTCGCAATGACTCAATAAACACATTCTATCCAGTTACGCAATTTTCGAACAGACTCGTATGTTTCTTGACATAAACTTTCTACGAAGCATAGACTGACTAAGTTGAGAACCTGCAAGGCATTGAAAACTTCATAAAGCGATTTGTAAGCGAGGTGAACAGAACTATATGGTGGGAAAACTCTGGCTTAAATTAACAGGAAAAACGGAACATCCCTCCCAGACATTTCAGGAAATTTCCCCGGGCTTTGAGTGTCCGGGAAAGCCATCGGTACCGCTTCAGTTCATTCTGAATCGCATGATAGCAATGGGAACTATGCCCCTCGATCAACAAAAAACTCTTGAACGACTCGCACAGGAAGGTGTCATCATATATGCTTTGAAATATCGCTCAGCTTTTGATTTTCTCTATCTAAAGACTCGTTTATACCAGCTAGGTTTGCCTGATCCGTCCTTCGTTTTCGACATGAAAACCTATCGCTTTCTTCCTTTTTTTAAAGCCTGGGCATTACGACTTAAACATTTTTTCTCCTTCCTGAGAGGTGGTGGAGCTCCCGATCCCTACGAATCGGGATCTTACGCGAAACACGTTCTTCTCGGAAATCCGGGCGTAATGTTTCTTCTCGGAAAGGAGGCATATCTGAAACGAGCCCTGCTTTTTGGTGAAGATCCACTCCAGCACCTTATTGAAATTCAAAAAGATGTTGAAAAACCGATTTTCATTGTTCCCTGCAGCATCGTTTACGTGAGGCATCCCGGCAAAGAGAATTCATCCAGGCTCTTCAAATGGTCGGGACGTGACAGAATGGGAAGCATAAAAAAACTTATCTCCTTCATACGAGGGTATCGCTATGCAGTTCTGGAGATCGGTGAACCTGTTAACCTTAAGGAAGTGCTTCCTGAGTTGTCCCCTATCACCGTGGAAAGGCATTCTCAGATATTCCAGTTAAGAAATTCGCTCGTGGAATCAATAAACCGTATCAACAGGGCCGTTGTAGGACCTACTTTAAAATCCAAGCTGGAATTGAAGGAGATGATTCTCCACAACCCCCGGTTACAGAAAGTCATGCAGCGGCGAGCTAAATCAAGAGGGATAGATATAGCGGATGTGAGAAGGGAAGCCGACCGGTATCTGGAAGAAATAGCAGCGGACTACAGCTATACTTTCATAAAGTGGATGGAAAGATTTTTTAGCTGGGTGTGGAACAATATTTTTGACGGCATAGAGGTAGACGAAGAAGGACTTCGCAGGGTAAAAAAACTGGCCCAGCATCATACTCTGGTTTATGTGCCATCTCATAAAAGCCATCTTGATTATTTGCTTCTATCTTACCTGTTTTTCCGCCATAATCTCTACCCCCCATTCATAGCCGCAGGACACAATCTGTCATTCTGGCCCGCAGGCCCTATATTTCGCCGGGCCGGAGCTTTTTTTATACGCCGAACTTTTAGTGGGCAGCGCTTCTATGCAGAAGTCTTTTCGATATATGTAAAAACCCTGATCCGGTTAGGACATAACATAGAATTCTTCATTGAAGGCGGTAGAAGCCGCACCGGAAAACTTGTTCTGCCAAAAATGGGACTTCTATCCATCATCATTCAGGCTTTCGAAGAAAAATACTGCGATGATCTGATATTCATTCCTACATCTATCTGTTATGATCAGATACCCGAGACGGAATCGTATGTTAGAGAACTTAAAGGAGAGAGCAAGAAACCGGAAGACATTAAACAGCTCGTAAATGCACGTCGAGTTCTCAAACGCCGATACGGCAAGGTTTACGTGAGATTCGGAAAACCCATTTCCCTTGCCCAATATGTATCCCGTCAAGGTATAGATCTGGCTCGCGCATCTTCAAAAGAACGTCATGCATTATACCGTAACCTTGCTCTTGCTATTATCGAAGCTATAAACGAAGCCTCCGTAGTAACCCCCCATTCTCTCGCCGCTTCCGCTCTTCTTACGACAGCCCGCCCCGGAATCACCGCTCAAACTTTTAAACTGACAACAAAACTGTTCTATGAGTATCTGCAGTTTATCGGAGCCCATTTCGCAAGAACCTTTACTCATCCCGAAACCGTGCTGGAAGAGGCTCTGGACGATTTTGAAAAGACCAGGGCGATCTCCCGTATAAAAGCCGATGAACCGGACGATGACGATATAATCATCATAGACAGCAAGAAACGCCACGTTCTTGAATATTATAAAAATAATTCGATACACTTTTTCTTGCCCGTAGCTTTTGTATCTCTATCCATTTTGGGACAAAAAACTTTTGAACCATCATTTGAAGAAGTTCGCAAAGACTATCAGTGGCTAAAAGAGCTATTCAAATACGAGTTTGCTTACTCTCAATCCGAATATGACGACGAGAAAGAGATCGAGAAAGTTTTTGATTTCTTCAAAGAACATCAGTTAATCATCACATCAGGAATGGAAGACAATTTATGTTACCGACTCACCCATGAGGGATTACGAGCTGTGGAAGCCTTCGCATCACTTCTTTACAATTATCTTGAGGGTTATCGGGCATGCCTTAGCGGATTAAAACTTCTGGATAAGAAAAGTCTAATTCTCGAACAGGACTTCATCAAAAAACTCTTGAGTCAGGCAAACAAAATGCTATCCATCGGAGTAATCGAACGGCATGAAGCTATTTCGAAGGTAATGTTTGAAAATGCCTTACGATTTTTTGAAGAAAAAGAGATTCTGACTAAAAAAGTGGAACAGGTTCCCAAAAAGCCACCGAAAGAATTTTTTACCGTTGGAGAGGCCAGACATCAGGCTAATGCATATATTAAAGAAATTTCCCGCTTCCTGCGTCGAGAGGGTTTATAATTGAGGTGCGCATGATCCGGTCGTCCTCTCTTGTTCTTACGCTAAAACAAATTCTTCTGCCCTTTTATCCACGAACAAAGAGACACAATAACCTTTGCTCTTGGATCACCGTCAAGAAATCCTCGAACTATATCGAAAAGCTCTCGGTGATGAGTCATTGCAACTTCGCGCATATCGCTTGTTTCATAAAATTCCTGCAAAAGCATAAGGGCTTTTTGTGCAGAAGATGCGAAGATCCTTTCCCTAGGATCTTTCGGCTCTTGAAAGGGATCCCAGTTTTCATAACCAAGCTTGAGAATCCTCTGCTGTCCCCGCTTTGACATGGATTCAAAGATAGCCCTTTTTCTGCGTTCGTATTCTTCTCTACCCACATCTTTTACGTTCATATCTTCTCCCCCGTCTCTTCGTAATCCCAAAACAGTTTTAACCTGATCTTCTTGAATTCCTTTTCGCTAAAAAGCACTCTGTAATCATGATTGTCAATAGCATCTGCGAGAATTCTGGCAATTTGATGGCATTTTTCAACCGTTCTTCCATGGATCATCGCGTAGAGATTATAGGGCCACCGAGGATGTGACGGGCGATGATAACAGTGGCTCACTTCGGTAAAAGAGGCGAGCCTCCTTCCGGCAATATCTATGCGATCCTCGGGACAGAACCAGACAACCATGCCATTAGCCATGAATCCTGCTTCTCTGTGGTTTAAGATAGCGGCAAAACGACGAATAATGCCCCTTTTAAGCCACTGATTAAGAATCTCGATAAGATCGGCTTCTTTAATCCCGAGCTTTTCAGATAGAAGCCGAAAGGGTCTTTCTATAACGGGAAGATCTTCCTGAACGCAACGGATAATTCGAATATGCATGGATGATAGGGTAGCGGGTTGAGCTGAACCGTTAGCGATAGAATAAGTTAATGTGCTTCCAGACGTCGTTTCGCCTTCACCTTCATCTACCATGTCCAACACCATGGCCAGTTTATATTTGCGGATCGCCGGGAGGATAATAAAAGGAAAGCCACCAGCCTGATCGACAAGTCCTTTTACAATGGTTTCCATGTTCTGTCCCGGCGGAACGGCGATTGTAAACCAGATGTTAAAATCGGCGGATGGCCTCAGGTAGTTGTGGCTTACACCGGGATAAGCATTGATTATCTGGACCGCCCGGTCTATGAAGTTCTCAGGAACCGCTACTGCGATCAAGGACGTTTGATAGCCGAGAGCGCCCGTATTGAAGATGGCACTGATCTGTCGAAGAATCCGGCGTCTTTTAAGATTATCGATGCGTTCTATCACCTCTTCTGTTTTAATACCAAGTTCCTCACCAATCCGTCTGAACGGCTCGGCAATCAGTGGAAAAGATTGCTGAAGACGATTCAAAAGAAGACGATCTAACTTTTCAATGCTCTCAGTACTAACGGATCCCATTTCCGAAAATTCCCCGTTGAAAAAGCTCTAAATCTAACGCCCTTTCCAGACACTGGTAAATTTTGAACATAACAGGAATGACAAAAAAAGCAACTTTCTCCAGCAAATTGTTATAAGACATGAACAGGGCTCCCGAAAGAAATTATATTTCTCTGCCCCGGGGACCTGCTTAATCGTCCCAATTCATATTGCGTGCTTGACTTTACCATCGATTTTTCATAAAGTGGGCGTCACCTGAATGCGCCTGTAGCTCAGGTGGACAGAGCAGCGGACTTCTAATCCGCGGGTCGGGGGTTCGAATCCTCCCAGGCGCGCCAAAAAATCAAGCACTTAGCAAAAGCACTTTCCACACCAAAATCTGTTTCCCCATCTATTCCCCACCTGGCAGCGAGGAAAGCATCCCTTGGGGTGGTTTTTTCTATGCCTCAGGTTAACGTGAAGGCGTGGCGTTACGGTCACGTTTCATGCAAGCTCTCGGTAGCGTTATAGGTAACGTTGCAACAAGCGCATGCAGCACTCCATGGTTGGCATGTGATGCGAACTTGCAGGCTATCCGAGGTACAACAGCAGGTAGCCGGGTTGATATGTTGGTATTAACGGCAAGAAAAATGCCTCTACGAGGCTACATAAAGCCCCAGAACCGCAAGTTAGGCCACAGGGATGGATGGCCCTCAAACGATAAACACGGATAAATGAGGCACATAACACGTCTGGAGGGCATTTTTTCTTCTAGTTCCCCGAAATCGCAACCCGTTAGCGTTATTTCAACAGGGAAATAAGCAGGCGTGGTATCTTCTCGTCACTTTGTTAGTAATGCGGTAATGTCCTCGGACCAGTGCCAGGTTAATCGGGCTGCCGTTGAATACCACCGCCCAGAGCCTCACGCAGTTTTCGGCCTTGGCTATTAGGGCCTCGCCGGCTTCCTATTTGTACGCACGGCAACGTGAGCAATTGAAGCCCGGCCGTCCCCCGGCGGCAGTAACCAGTCTTATAAAATCCCTTGCGTATGACACACCTGGAGCATCTGCATTCAGCCACACGACCACCTCACGGCCATGCAAAGGTGTCCAGTCCGTTTTTATCACCGCTTTACACCCGCCCTGAGAAGTTGTGGCAACACATGGTGGCAAGAGCTTTTGCGCGGCGTCTGCTGCCTCTTCGCCTTCGCAAATTACTATTGCTTTTTCGGGATTATTAAGTATTTGCGGTAGCTTATAAAGCGGGCGATTTTCCTTGGGCGCCCCGCTAGCCAGCGTTTTACGGGATCATGTTTGAAGAAAGGAATGACTTGTTTAGCGGTGCCGTTTTCATATCGGCAAACGCACCCAATCGTTCGGCCGCTGGCGTTTTAGTAAACCCACCATTTGCGTAAAATAAACTGGTCTTTCCACTTGAATGGGATCGCCTTCTCGCTCTGGTCATAGTCCACGTTCCTTCAGGGCATTGAGAACAGTGTTTTGGGAGCACTCGGCGAAACAATGAAACAAAATCTTGCAGCTATTTTGCGTCACGTGCAGGCTCGGCTCGTGATAGTCGTGGTCAGGGCAGCGATACATGTAGCCATCGCCAGCTCGCCGTCCGACCAAGGCCTGTACTATTTCATGAAGGGAATGACCTTTGAAATCCGATCCCCTTTCGTTTACCATCAGATAGATCTCCGGTATGCGCGTTTATTGCCCGCCCTAGCCGGCGGGTTTATTATTCTTTGGCTGCTCGTAGGTTTATCACACGGCGCGCCCTCACGGTCGGTCCACGGTCCTAACGCACTGACCTTTCAGCCAATTTTCAATATCTTCCGGGCAGTAAAAAATCAATTTGCCTTTGCGGCAATATTTCGGCCCATGTCCTTGCGACCTGAGATTAGCCAAGAACCTGGGTTCTAACCACGGGAAAAACCTTTCAATTTCAGAAGCTCGCACCAAGAAAACTTCTTCGCGCATAAACCCTTTAGCAACAAGGATTTCCACATGGGCAAGAATTGCTATGTAACGTGCCCGTTCGGGCGGCCTTCCCTGACGATTATCGGCTAGGAGAATGTCAACAGCTATGCTGATTTTACCAGCTTTGTATTTTTCATTCAGCAAAACCCCGTCAACATAAACAAGTCCCTTATAGATTTTAGTGACCAGTGCTATAACATCGAGGTGCTTTTTTATGCCCGGTTCTTCGAGCATTACGGTAAGGCTGGCTTTTTTGGTCATTACGGAAGGTCTAAGAAACTCAGACCATCTTTCAGGTTTTTGAGGCTTAAAGTTGGCTTTAATCTTTACAAGTCGACCCTCATGTGTTTTTCCCTGCCGTTTATTTATGACTTCTTTGCTTAACGGTTTCAGCATCTGCCCGGCCACGTGGCAGGTCGGGCTTTTTAGTTCGTAACGGGATTACTAAGCCTCTAGCCACTCATCCGCGCTTATCCCCGCTTGCCTCAGGATCTCTTTTATGACCACGGGATCGATTTCTCCCCGGTGTGGGTTGGGAATAATCAAGCGGAATTTGCCTCGCTTCATGTAATCGTGCCTCCCGCCGGGATAAGGCCCGTCAAATCCCAGCTTTTTAAGCTTTCGGATAAGCTCGTTCCGACTACAGGGCGGGATCTTCGGCATGTGCCTTTCCCTCTGCCAGGGCCGTATCTGTTTCCGTTTGTCTGACGGGCACTCCCACGGCGAGCTGACACCCGTTCACTTCTGGAAGCACTTCACCGTCTCTTACGGCGGAAAGTATCCATGTTTCCACCGCGTCAATCAAAAGGGTGCGGGCTTCTTCGTAATTTCTGCCTTGAGTGATACAGCCCGGCAAAGCCCTTGCGACAGCAACCACACAGCCCAGTTCCTCACAGGGTTGATATTCCGCCGTTTCAAGGACGGCGTTGACATATTCCCTCAACGAAACGAGACGCATGTTTTTTACCTCCCAATTCCTTCTCCCATGCCGACGCCCATATCAACCGCGCCTCTGGGCAAATTCGCCACGAGTTTTTCGATTTCCTTCACGGCTTTCCGTTGACCCCCGGCCGCAAGATGTGCGTAACGTTCGGTCATGACCAGCGTTTTTTAGCCCATGAGCTCTCTCACTGTGTAGATGGGCACGCCGGCCATAACGAGCCACGAGCCGAAGGTGTGCCTGAGAATGTGGAAACACATCTGCATCCTGCGGCCAGAAACACCGCTGTTTAGTCCCAGGTCTTTCACGGTTCGATAAAAAACGCTGGGAACACTCTTTACCTCGCCCTTGTGCTTTCTATACTTAAACACAAGCTCATTCGGACCGGCGGGGTCTTTAGCTTCAAACATTTTTCACACCTCATCGGTCATGTAGGCAACGTTGGTGGTGTTGTTTTTGGGATCGCGTATGTAGTATGTAGATTATTCCGCCTTGTGTGTCTATATCGCCCCAGTTAAGGTTTGCAATTTCCCCAAAGCGAAGCCCACAGTGCAGGACAAGCAAGCACATTTCATATGCCTGACGGCTACGTCTGCGGACTTTTCCCAAAAGGACATAAGCTTCCCTGGGTGTCAGAAATCCCGGTCGGCGGTTGTCTTTCCTGGGAATTTGCACTTTTGAAACGGGATTTTCACCGTCGAAAATGCCCCAGTCTTTTGCCTTGTTAAAGGCCATTCTTACGGTCGCAAGGGCAAGCTCAGTGGTTCTTTCGCTAAGGTCAACATCTTTCATGTTTTTACCTTTTCCAAAAGGAATGGGTTTATTTCTTTGAGCAGATTTCCCACATTACCGGCTTTAACCAAATGCGGTAAATTCTTCTTCACGTTTATACGTCCTGGGTCTTTTCTCACTTTTGGCCCAAGGTAAATATCGTTGTTCCATGAGTTCGGCGAACGTTCATTGCTGTTTCAGGCGCTTGTGTATCGGAACCACTTCTTCATCCAGCCGAATAGCCCTTAGCCTTTCGGTCCCGATTTGCGCAGTGTATGCAGTACTGATGCCTTCAGAAGCCCTGCCAATCTCTTCTTCTATGAGTCTGCCCGTAGGATGCTTGTAACGTATGTAAAAGCATTTATCAGGTCTTCTTTCAGGTGTTTTACGTTTTTCGCTGACGTAGGCCCTTACACCCGGGA
>CAZWJX010000006.1:30171-30978 GCA_964634695.1 uncultured Syntrophobacterales bacterium
GGGAATTTTTTAAAGGCTTCATACTTCTTGGGCATGGTTCTCCCTTTTGTTTTAGAGGCTTACTGACGTTGTTTCACTTTTCCCCACCTTTCCCCACCTTTTCCTGTGCAAAAGGAAGGACGCATGCATACAATCCACCAATCGCAAGCTATGAATTTTCCCTACCTATTCCCCACCTGATAGCGGAATTTTGAGGAACTTTGCGGAACAATCTACCCGAAAAATCCCTTGTTTGTCAAACAATCAGGAAGTTAAGGGAACGTCAAGGAAGTGGTCTTTAGCGGTCCCGTAATCCGCGGTCGGGGGTTCGAATCCTCCCAGGCGAGCCAGAAAAATCAATAGTTCGCAGGTGTGAGAAAATCACAAAAGACAAAATTTATCACATATTTCTCACATAGTGTGCAGGACACACTTCTTATACGTCAGACTCGACATACGTAACTACTGGTGCAATGCTGACGATTTCACCGTCAACAACTATGCACTTGTTACCCAGCCCTGCGCTTGTGCCTCTCACCCATATCAGCCCACCGGATAGCATCCTGACCAGCGACATGCCATTGTTCATAATCTATCTGCAGGACCGTGCCGAAGGACATGATCCTACGGGAGAACTCATCTCGTAAACGGATAATCGGGTTTCAAAGTGGAACATGTGATAGGCAGTGATATTCATGAAGCTGAAGTGCTCGCTGGCGTTCGGCTTGAAGAGTATGAGGAGGGTAAGTAGCGATTGAATTTATGATGGGACGGCGTGCGAAAATCTATGTAGCAGGTCATTTTTTACTTGACGTTGGGCGAGACTCG
>CAZWJX010000007.1:0-30461 GCA_964634695.1 uncultured Syntrophobacterales bacterium
TCCGCCGCTGGACGTGTCCATCATGCAAGACAGAACACGATCGTGATGTGAATGCGGCTTTGAATATCCAGCGTTTATCGCTGACTACCGTGAGTTGCACGGGAAGTTACGCCTGTGGAGAGGATGGTAACGTCCTCAACGAAGCAGGAATCAGACCATGTCATATTTGAACATGGTTTGAGCAACGGTCGATCTTACAAATCTCACAGAGCTTGAATAGGCGTCTCTGGATGCCTGGAAACTATGGAAAACCTACAACCTGATGTTGTAAAATTCAATTTGGTAAGTGGAGGAATTTATTTCCGCTTTAGTTAACTGATTTTTGGTTATATAATTTGTTAGCCAGAGTTTGACCTAAGGTCCATACTATATGATCCATCTCCCTGAATCAATTTTCTGCCAGCTTATCAGAAAGATGAAAAATTTTGTTTGCGTACCGGTTAATGCCGCAAGCCAGAATATTTTGAAGAGGGCGGGAAAAATTACTTTTGAATAACTACAGGGGAGAGAGAGAAAATGGCTAGATCAGTTCTTGGTGGGCTTGGTGCAGCTATTGTGTGGTATTTTCTGGTCCTGTATGTGTTACCTTTTCCCAGGATGGAACAGATATTCTGGGAAAGAGGCTTGACCAGTGTGATAATATCATTGGTGGGATTTTGTGGCATCTCTTCCGCTCTCAATGTTCTGATTAAAAGGAGAGCTCTGGAGAAAAAGGTTATACAAACACTTTCCGCTATCGAACACAACCGGAGAGGAATAGAATTGATCGAACACTTCAAGAAGTCGATGACGGATAAGGTGCTCAGGGAGTATGAATATTTGTCTCTTTTTCCAACCCTCTGTGTGTCCCTCGGATTTCTTGGCACGGTCATAGGCATAGCTGGAGGAATAGAAGGGCTTTCATCGGTTTTTGTTAATACCGGCGATATGATAGTGGTCAGAGAGGGTATTTTTAAGCTGGTAACATCTCTGGGATTAGCCTTTGATTCTACTCTACTGGGTTTAATCTTTAGCATTATCATTGTCATGATGATCACGATCGGGAAAAAATGGTCACTTAAAACCATATCAGAGCGTTGCAACGCAAAAACCGACGAGATTATTTTGTCCGATAAGGGCGAGATTGCTATGGCTCCTCAATCAGGCGTTTCTGCTTTGGCGGCGTCTGCCATCAGAGTTGAGGATGTTCAGCCTGAAAAAATCGAGAAGTATATTGAAGTGATGACCAGGGTAGGAGAAAATCTTGCTTCTTTGATGGAAATGGAAAAGAAACTGGCAAATTATGCCGATCAATCTTCTGTGTTTTCAACTCTAAACGAACACTTGCGTGAATCGAACATGGTTTTCAAAGCTATACTGAAGTTTCTTAAAGACTATACAACCCACAAAGCTTATCGAAGCCAGGAGGAATTAAGGGAGGAGCAATAAAACTTATGATGGACAACAATCTCGAACAATCCTCTATGAACTTTGCAACCGTCATATTGGGGTTGGTGGCTGTATTTGTCGTTGTTATCGTTATTACTGCAGTGAGCAATGCAAAAATCACTCTGGACGTCAAGGCGAGAAAAATAAATGGCAGATATCCTTTATTTGTTATTTTTGAAAAAGATAGGGCTATGGTCCTGTGTACGGACTCTTACTCTTTATCAGATGAAGCAAAAGGATCATTACAAAATATATGCGGCTTTTTAGATTCTATGAATTTATCGTCTGCATCACCTGAAGAAAGCTTGAATGCACTGAAAGCACTTCTATCCTCTCCAACATTTGATAAAAACCAATTCTATATTTTTGGTCTTATGAAACCGAGTGGAGTAAGGGCTTTCTATAAACTGGAGTCAGTATTGACAGCAGAGGACCTTAACGGAAGGTTTGCTCCCATACCTGAAAATTGGAATTTTAGAATTGGACTCGAAAGGTAAGGCTATGAATCGAGCTTTTCACGGTATTTTTTTGATGAATATACTCGCAGTCTTCGTTTTGATTATTCTTTGTCTGGCGCTCACTCTTTTAAGACAGCCAGTTCTGAGCGTAAAAGGGTTGTTTATGCCTGTCGAGAGCAAAATCGAAAAAAACTTCTTTTATATGGAACTGGATAGAAACTTTGTTATACCTGTGGGATTTGGTGGAGAGTGCGATAAAAGATTCTATAGAAAGATAAACTACGGCTCAGATTTGCTCCTATGTGTTCCATCTAAAGACTTTCCGGAGAAGCAAAAAAATTTTCTAAATTACCATGAAGAACGATCCGTTTTTAAAGAAGAGCTTGGCCGTCTCCATCCTTCCAGTAATTATGTAGTGTTGTTGGTTCGCCCATCTGCATTTGGCTTTTACCACGAAGTCGCTGAAAAAATCCTTTCAATGGGATTTGAAGTTGGGTGGTTTCCTCTGGATTCTCAACGCCCTGTCGCTTTTAGCTCAAAGGGTAAACTTATAGGAAGACAATAATGGGCTCAAACATTATTAAGTACTTAAGCACTTTTGTTGTCATCTTGGCATTTTTACTTTCCGGATGCTGGGAAAGAAAACCTATAAACTACAGTGAACTTAACGCAGAAGAACTTGAGATACTTTACCAAAACGGCAGAGAACAACTTCTTCAAGATGTATGTGAAGCTTATGCCAGATGGTACCTCGAAAGACCGGAAACAGAATGGTGGATAGAGGGCGTTGAATATAAAAAGAAAGATGGAGAAAAACTTCTGCACTATTGCTCCAAGTCCTTCAAGATACATAAGAACAAACATTCCGCCTGTTACTTAAAGTCATATTATCAGTCGCTTGCTGAGTCAGGCGAAATATATCTTGCAGAATTTATCTTTTATCTGAAATACTGCGGAAACGATAATGCCTATCGTGCTTTTATTGAAAAGGATTCCCGAGTCAGCGCAATAGCCGATCATTCTCTCGGGTCTCTAAAATACCTTGCCGGCTCCAAGGATCCCAATGAGTTCCTTAGTCGGATCAAGAAAGTTTCTGCTCTATTTCGACAATATATAAATGACTTCAAACAAATCGAAAACGAGGTTGCCCTTTTTTCTGGACAAATTAACGATCTTATTATCGTCTTCGAAGGAATATCAAAAACTCTGGAAAATATGGACAGGGTTTTAACTCAAATTAAGGTGACCTCAAAAGATGTATCGACAGCTAAATCTTATTTTGAAGAAGTCCTCTGGCATATCAACACTCTGGAAGGTGATTTAACTAAGTTTCTTGACATTGTTGTTAAAGTAAACAGTAGCCTTTCCAGCACTGAAAGTCTTAACAAAGATCTCATTCTGGACGTTAAGGATACGATTGAAGAATTCAAAAAGCGGAGAGACACATGGATCAGTAATTACGATGGCTATTTAGAAGGCTCAAAAGGATAATTTCTTATGGGAGAATATAAGACCAGCGAATTTTTTCATCTTTTAAGGCCCAAAATAATTATCTTGGTGGTCTTAATTGCCGTTGTGGGGGGTATTCTTTTGTTGGAGATGATGAACATTAAAGCCTCACAGACCGTGCGGCAAGAATACATCATTATTGCTTCGGGGTTAAAAAAACAGGCTGAAGAAGCCTTAAAGGAACGTGCCTACGTTCGGGCTCGGCGGTATCTTGATCGAGCTCTTTATTTTGCCGAAAAAGGCGGCACAATATTTCATAAAAACCCGTTGGAGCTTGAAATTAAAGCTCTCATTGCAGGTAATGAAGAGCTTAAAAAGGTGGCGAAAGGATACGCACCCCTTGGCGAAAGATGGGTAAGCCGTGAAGAATTTATAGAGCTTTACACAAAGTCTCAACAGATCAAAAAAGAATTAAGAGCAAATCTTACCAGAGCCGCTATAGCTTTTGCCGGTGAAGACTACGACGAAGCCATAAAGTATTACGAGCAGGTTCTAACTGAGCTTAATCAAGCATCTATCCAGGGATTCAGTGAACTTGATCGGGAGAAAATAGAAAAAAGTTATAAAAAGGCTCTGTTACTTCGTTCCAATAAAAGAGCAGACAACTTTTACAGAAACGGTGAATACGAACTTGCAGTCGTGGAATATGAAAAGGTTCTGAATATTATTGAAAGTATGAATGATAAAGATTCAATTTTTGCTCAGAAAGTCCAAAAAACGGTGGTTGAGGCGCTACTATTGTCAGCCGAAAAATGGCTTAAAAATGACAATTTTAACCCCGTAAATGCCCGTGAATTCATCGAAAAAGCCAGAACCATGTTGTATTCTCACCCATTTTTATCCACGGAGGCAGTTTCGTCACTTGAAGATCGTATAAAAATGACAACGAAGAAGATGGAAATACTGAGAGCCAGAAAAATCCATGAATTAGCCCAGGATCTTGTCAAGGCTAAAGAAGCTCGCTTTATGGATCACATTAATAACGAGATGGCAAGGTTACTTCATGGCTCCAATAATAAACCTGAAAAGGATACGGAAAAAACCGATCTTACAGTTAACGAAAAGAATATGCCCCCGGATTATCAGGCTGATGCAAACGTTATTATGTATGAGAGAGCCAGATCAATCTTGAAAGATTCGGTTGCAATGCTTCAAAAGAGTGGGTTCGGGAACGATACCGATGTTCGTGCCGTTGTAATGGAGCTCCAGAAAGACATTGATAACTTGAGGAAAATTGAGGAAGCTCAAAAGTTCGAAAAAGCTCAACTGTGGGAGCATTTAACAGCCGCTATGAGGCTGGCAAAGGCAAAAGAAGAAAGCGAGAAATATGACGAGGCCATAGATACTTACAGAGAAGTACAGAATACGATTAACAAAAGTAAGTTTCGAAGCGAAGCTGCCTTTGCGTCGATGCTTGATGAAATTAATGAGAATCTCAAGCGGTTAAGTGCGAAAAAAAGAAGCGCTGGATTAAGGCAAATAGTCGCTTCGGCAGAAGAAAAAATTGCTTCAGGAAAGCTAGATGAGGTGATCCTGCTTGCTCAAGGCGTTGATTTTCGCTCAGATGATCCCGCTATTAAAAACGATCAAAAAATAGAAACACTTGCTCGCAGATTGTCCTGGCTCGGCACTTTAGCGAAGGAAATGCGTCAGAATTTTGCTTTAGCTGTCGAACAGGAGGCACTAATATTCTTCCAGCAACACGGTATCAAAAACGTCTCGGTTCGAAAGGATGAAACTACCATCGAATACTGCTCCCTTATGGATAATAACTCCAGAGGGCGCTGTCTCACTTTTAACTTGAAAGGTCGCACAATTGTGTACACCGAGGCTCAACAACGATATGCTTCCTACCCTGTAATTTGCGATGTTAGACTTCGATTTTGTGAAGACAGTGTTGTTTATCAGCATAGAGAGCTGAAGTGTCGAGAAGCGAAAATAAAAAGTTCCCTGGGCCCAGAGCCTTTATCATTCGGACAACTCAGATAACGTTTTTCTAGTTCCGTAAGGCAAGACATATCCGCCATTCAGAAGTCACTTTGAGCCGGTAGAATTCTACAAAAAGACGGCAAACTTTACCCCAGAGATTGCTTCGTCGCTTCGCTCCTCGCAATGAAATTTATAACGATTTCTCTGGTCTCTTCGGCCGATTTGAATCTGGTCAGCCGCCACAGTTTCTCGCAATCATCAAAGTTAAGATTTCTGGTTAGAAGATAGGCTTTTGTTTCGTCCTCCAGATGCGGATAGAGGTTTTCCCGAGGCAGCATTTCAACTTTTTGTAAAAGCTTCACGTATATCAGACTTCTAGCTGCCAGCAGATCAATTTCAGGATTGTTTGCATTCGGGTGAAACATGAAAATCAGTGTTAGTATGTCGCCCGGGCCGAATATCTGCTTTGTTCCTACACGACACCTCGTTTGTTCTTGCAGAAGAAAACGCACTCTAAGACGTATTCGGGGATACACAAGTCGTCGGAGATAATGCTGTAATGTCCAGTGGATGTATCCGGCTTCTATGTAAAGCCTGAGAGTGCGACGTGCTTCAACTGCTAGGGATCTGGCTCTCATCTGGTCACGAAGAGCTATTCGTCTTGCATCGGCTCTGGCAAAATTTTTAACCGATTTGACCACATCTTCAAAACTTCCGGATAGGGAAACTTTATAAAAGCTCAGCAAAGCGGCTGTGGCTGACTTCTCCGCATCATAGACAGAACGGGCAGGACCTTCCGGAGAAAGATCATTTATCGAACCACCAGCGGCAAACAGCTCATGGAGATTTCTTAAGTGCTCCATATAAGGATCAATCTGCAATACAGCCTTACCCTGAGAATAAATCCTGCGGTACAATTCACAGGATGCTCTAGCAAATTCTGGAAATTCGTATTCGGATGCTTCTACGTAATCTTCAATTGAAATATCACCTCTGAGCATTTTCTCAAACAATGGATCAGGCGGCTCTTCGAGAACAATTACGTCGTGGTTTGTCATTATCCTTTCGGCTTCAGGCAGAACTTCCGGTCTGTGAGAGGAAAAACCAATCGTAATCATAAATTATTATCCAATTGTTCCTGAAATTACGAGAGAAGCTGAATGTGTTCCCGGAATGATAAAAAACAAGAGATTTGAAACGTCAAGATAACAAAACTTCGAAGATGAACTTTTTATTAACCCTAACATCTTACAAAAAATAATCAGAAAGCCTACCGTATTCCACCGGAGGTTGATGGCTTGTACTCTCTGATAAAAACGCTATGATATTCTAATGCCATCTGGAAAACGTTCCCATTTGCTGAGATCCTTACGGAATGAAAAATTTCGTGGGGAACTCTCTGGACAAAAAGGTTAAAGCTGAAGACCTTTTTTGCTTCTGGATTTACAATCACTAGCTTACTGGACAGTTTGTTATCATCGGCTAGGGTAACTGCTAGGTAAAGTCTGCCGTTATTGTCGTCATCAACGCAGTCAACAGAATCAATTTTGCCAGGAAGGTTTATCGGGAATTCTAATTCCCATTCCGAGATACTGCCAACCTTTGAACGATATACAGTGGCATTCGTGTTTCCATAAATTCTTAGACTGATAAGCTGCAAACCATTGACGGAGATTCTTCCCGGGACAGAGATCCTTTCACCCGGTACAACTCCTTGATCTAACGAAGCTATACGGACGGATCTATCTCCCACATTCAGCCATAACCCTTTCCATCTACCCCTCGTTCGGGCATAGATTCCTGTTACATCTTCAGATGAAGGAACCAGCCTGCCTTCGACAGCAATCGACCTGATAATCTCTCCATGGTTACTAATAATAATGACGTTTTTCTCGGTTAACAGAGCTATTTCCCCATGTGGCAATAATTCCAGATCCTTTGGTTGAATATCCCCTATTGGAATCGATCTTTGTCGCTTTCCGCCTGCAAAAACCTGGATTCTGGAATTAACTTGATCAAGGATGAAAAATTCTTGGTTATCCTCTGAAATAGCGAAACTCATGGGCCCTTCTGGATTTGCCTCTGAAGGATTAGTTATTCCAACATCATTGGGTCCCGAACCGATTGGAACTCTGAGTATATCCAGCTGGCCGACCTGTTGAACAGGCAAAATTCTAATGTCGTCCGTATTCTGTGACATGGATTTGGCAACAGACAATTGCAAAACCATGCAGAAAAACACGGCTACCACAAGCCGGTTACACATAGGCATCCCTTCAGGGCTGGGTTTAATCAACGCTAGGGCTTAAATAAACCAAATGATTGTTTCGCTAAGTCCGCAATGATATTTTTTGTGTCATTGCGAGGAGCGAAGCGACGAAGCAATCTCTTTGTTGTGACAAAAGAGAGATTGCCACGGCTGCTTCGCAGCCTCGCAATGACGGATTCGGTGGAGATTGCCACGCGCCCTTCGGGCGCTCGCAATGACACTTCGAGATTGTCACGGCTGCCTTACGGCAGCCTTGCAATGGCACCCACACTTGTCATTGCGAACGAAGCGAAGCAATCACCACGGCCGATGGATAGTCTAGTCCGTCATCCCGGTGATTAACTTATTTCTGACATTCTCCTATCCATCTCCCTTTGACTTTGTAAGTCACCTCCACTTTGTCTTCGCCCGACGATGTAGCTCTGGAGGATCCTTCAAATGAATCGCCTCTGTACGTTATCTCGCCTTCATTTGTCATTATTTCATTACCTTCTTTGCATACGATTTTGAAATGAACGGTATTCCCTTCAATTTTCTCTTCTACCTTACAGTCCTGCTTGCTCTCACTTCCTACAAAGATATTTCTTGAGTAATTCGCATTCTTATCTTTTATACACTGGGTAATTTTTTGAGGCGGCATTTGATATGGGACATTGGATGCTGTCATTTCAGTAGTAATTTCCCATAAGCCCTCCTTGAAGTTTAACTCTCCACAAAAACTATTGTGCGACATAAAAAATGAACAAATCAGTATCAGGTAAAAAAACATTCTCCGCATTTTTCTCTCCTTTTACAGAAGTTATCCATGAAGTCTCCAACCATTCGTTGATGCTACATTTTTGACATCAAAGAACTATATTCGAACTCTATAGTAGCCATCTATCTCTGTCAACGAATTTTGCTTTTTCAGAAACAAAACTCATAATAGATTGACCCCCTGAATTATTTTGTGCTAAAAAGTTCTTGATATAAAGCTGGATTTATCCCTTTAACCGAACTGTTTGGAGGATAGACTTATGAGAGAGATGAAATTCTGGAAAAACTCAGGGAAAAGGGACTTACTGTTGAAGCTCTGGCTGAAAAGATGGGGTTTGATGCCAACATTTTGAAACTTTATCTTGCCCCTGATGATTATCCCATTCCGGATAGAATCATCAAAAAAATTGAGGAATCACTAGCAGCTTAAATTGGAAATCATGTAGAAATACGCAAAAAAAATCCGCATCCCATTATGAACTTCTCTCTGATTTAACTTAAGTAACTATCAAAAATGGGGTGGATTTAAACTCCGCCCCGGACAAGATCTAGGTTTACCGCAAGCACTTTTAATATCCAGGATTCAAAAATGGAAATTACAGAATTGCAGAAGAAAACTTCTCAGGCGATAGTAAATATTTTTGAAACTGGTACTCCTCATGGTCATTATGGAAAAGTAACTCTTATACCCGGTGATCCCGGACATCTCACTTATGGAAGATCGCAGACCACGCTGAGCAGTGGAAATCTTTACCTTCTTATTAAGGATTACTGCAGCAGAGAAGGAGCTGTCTTAAAAGATAAACTTTCAGCTTACCTTGACCGTCTTTCAGCTAGGGATACGTCTCTTGACAATGACATGTCGTTTCGGCGCCTTCTCAATGAAGCGGGAGACGATCCGGTGATGCAGGAAACTCAGGATAAGTTTTTTGATCGCATTTACTGGAATCCGGCAGTAAGCATCGCAGAAAAAAATGGGCATGACGAAGGTTCTTAGTGTCTGTGTGGTCTATGACAGCAAAATCCATGGTTCATGGAAACTTGTTCGTGATCTTACAGAGCAAAAAGTGGGAACTTTTACTCAAGAACTGGAAGACAAATGGATTACCTGCTACGTTGAAACTCGCCGAAACTGGCTGGCAAATCACCCAATTAAAATTCTCAGGAAAACCGTTTATAGGATGGATGCTTTTATTCAACTTATAAAGGAAAACAACTGGGATCTAGATCTTCCTTTATGGGTTTGCGGAATAAGGCTTGATGAAGCTACTATAACCGGGCATTTTCTCAGAGCTTCAGCAACAGTTACCGAAGTGAGACTTTTAATGTTGACGCTACCCTACCAGAAAGGCGAGGATGTTCGTGAAGTACAAAAGGCTTTGCAACGTCATGGCTACGATGTCGAAGCAGATGGAGTCTTCGGTCCAGAAACGGATCTCGCCGTGAAAAACTTTCAAAAACGATATGGCCTTGTGGTCGATGGTATTGTTGGGCCTGCGACTCTTGCAAAACTTGGTATTGAAGATTAACCGGGGAGGTTGAGATGGCGGATATACACGTACCGTCGATTCCGTATCGAAATGTAAGGCCTCACGTATCCACAGGCGATGCAATTTTATGGAAAGGACGTAACTTGCTGGCAAGGATGATAAGACTATGGACGCCTTTTAACCATGCTTCGCTGGTTGTACGGCTCCAGAGGTACGACACCCTTGAACAGAGAGTTTTTCTGGTAGAAGCTATGGCTACCGGGCTGGAACTTCGCCTGCTTTCCAAACGGTTAGAAAACTATGACGGTGAAGCTTTCTGGTTTCATGTGGAAATGACGGAAGATCAACGATCACAAATACTGGATTTTGCCCTTACAAATTGTGCATCAGGCATTCCTTATGACTATGAATCTTTATTCAAAAATATGCTTGGAAGAGTATCTGCAGACGCAACAAGATACTTCTGTTCAGAATTTGTATTCGATGCATGGGTTCACGCCGGCGTAACTTCATACCCCCCATCGGGTTCGGCTCCCAGACCTGGTGACATTCCAAAATGGGCTAAAGGAATATTAACCCAAATTACTGCTGAATAGAAAGCCATCAACGCTATGACCGTTCAAGAGGCAATTGAACTTACCCCAATTTTTTCGGCCCTCAGTCCCGAATCAAAAAAAGAACTGGCGAATTTCTGCATTATAAAACATTACACCAAGGGTGAAACTTTATTCAGGGAAGGGACTAAAGCAAAAGGGTTTTTCGTTGTCCTTTCTGGGCTGGTTAAAGTTTTTAAAACGTCGTGGGAAGGAAAGGAACAGATACTTCACGTATTTGGCCCTTATGAAATATTTGCCGAAGTTCCCGTGTTTCACGGCACCACATACCCTGCTTCCGCGGAAGCCCTTGCCGAAACGGACGTGTTGTTTATTCCCAAAGAGGATTTCTTAACTTTTCTAAGTAATCACGGCTCAGCAGCCATAGAGCTTCTCGCGGTGCTTTCGGAACGGCTCCGTCTGTTCACAAAACTTATTGAGGATCTTTCCCTTAAAGAAGTGCCTGCCCGTCTGGCTTCCTATATTCTTTATCGCCAGACTCAGGAAAAAGGAAATCGATCAATAACTCTTGACATTCCCAAAAACCTTCTAGCAGGACTTCTTGGAACAACCCCGGAATCACTATCTCGAGCCTTTGCCAGAATGAAACAGATCGGATGTATAGACACATCGGGGCGAAATATAATAATCAATAACAGAGAACTTCTGGAACGAATCGCTCTGGAGGGAAGATGGACTGAAGATGATGAGATTTGATCACGGAGACCGCTAAAATCTAACCTTTGGGGGGAAATTTTGAATATACGTATAGTCGCCATTTACGGAAGTCCACGTAAGGAAGGAAACACATCGAGGCTTCTTCGCGAAGCCGTGAGAGGTATGAAAGATGCCGGGGGAAAGATAGAAGAATTTTTCCTTCGTGATATGCAGATAAAGCCCTGCATGGAAATTTACGGATGCAAGGAAACCGGACGATGTGTCATACAGGATGACTTTCATATCATTGCCGATGCTATAGATAAGGCGGACGGTATTGCTCTGGCATCGCCCGTTTTCTTCTACACCGTAAGCGCCCACACTAAGGCGTTCATGGATCGATGCCAGTCCTTTTGGGTCAGGAAATACTGGATAGACCGGGTACCTTTCGGTAGCAGAAACGACAGTAGATTTGGACTTTTCATTTCGGTCGGGGCAACCAGAGGACAGAAGCTCTTCGACGGAGTGCTTTTAACCGTTCGTTATTTCCTGGACGCCGTTGATGCTACTCTATGGAAAAGCCTTCTCTATCGTGGATTGGACGGGCCTGATGATGTCTTAAAAGTGCCGGCCTATCTGGAAGAAGCTTACGAAACGGGAAAAGAGTTTGTAGAATTCATTAGATCAAGAAAAGAGTCACCGTGAAGCCGGATACATCCTTTAGCAACCTGATGGACCGGATTTATGAGAAATACCACCGGCGCGAATTTATCGGATATGACCCGGTTGGCTTCTTACATTTCTATCCAGAAAAGGAAGATAGAGAAATCGCTGCTCTCGTTGCAGCTTCACTTGCCTTCGGGCGAGTAGAACAAATTCATCGTAATGTGAAAACGGTACTTTCCTGGATGCAGCCCGGTCCCCGGGTGTGGATAGAATCTTTTGAAAGATCCACGCTAGAACAAATTCATTTTAAGCACAGGTTTGTGTCCAAGGAGGATCTGCTGGATCTTATTGAAGGTATTCAGATAGTAATTCACCGCTGGGGAAGTCTGGAAAACTGCTTCAAAAAAGCATGGGAAAAAAGCGATAACGATATTCTTAAAGCTGTCGCTATATTCCGGCTCAGTCTTATGCAAAACGGTGGATTCAGGTGCCAGATGCTTCTTCCCGATCCGGGACATAAAAGCCCCTGCAAGAGATGGATGCTTTTTCTGAGATGGATGGTAAGACACGATGAAATAGATCCCGGCGGATGGGAATCGTTCATGAGTCCAGAAGATCTGGTTGTGCCGGTGGATGTGCATATGCAAAAAATTGCCCGGAGGCTTGGCTTTTCTTTGCGACGAAGCGTTGATTGGCGAATGGCTATTGAAATCACCGAAGCTCTCAAAACATTCGATCCCTGCGACCCCGTAAAGTACGACTTTTCCCTGACCAGATGGAGTATGGACGGCTTTCCCGAACCGGAAAATGAAACGAGAGCGACCGGTGACAGCAAGATTCAAGCGACTTATTTTTGAATAACACAGGCGAGAAACACAAAATGAGCAGGAGGACGGAAAATGGCAAAAAAAGTAATGCTCTATGCACTCAGCACCTGCATTCACTGCAAAAACACAAAGGAATTTCTCAAGGGGTGTGGAGTCGATTATGACTGTATTGACGTGGACATGTTGACAGGGGAAGAAAGAGAGAAAGTCATAGAAGAGGTTCGTAAGTTAAATCCGAACCTTACTTTTCCAACTCTGGTGGTAGGGGACGAAGTAATAGTGGGCTTCAGGAAAGATAAGATTGAGGAGGCCTTGAACAAATGACTCCGCAGGAACTATACGAAAAGCTTAAACCCATTCAGGAAGCAAAGGGCTATTTTTTTAACAAAGACAAAGAAATGGTCATGCAGCTTCTGGAAGGCCTTTTGATCAACAAAGAACGATACGGATACATGAGCTGTCCATGTCGGCTGGCGAGCGGCGATAGAGAAAAAGACAAGGACATAATTTGCCCCTGCGTCTATCGTGAGCCCGACGTTAAAGAATACGGAAGTTGTTACTGCGGACTCTACGTATCAAAAGAATGGAACGAGGGTTTGATCCCGCATGTTTATGTTCCGGAACGGCGAAAAATCACTCAGTAGATTGGAGATTTTACGGCAGTATTGCCGGCGAATAAAAAGGCAAAAAAACAATCGGGAGACAACAGGCATGTACAGTCCGGGAGAGATTCTTAATCTCGCAATGATAATTGAAGAAAACGGTGAAGAATTCTATTACGAGCTTGCAGATCTTGCCAAGGATAGCTGTACAAGAGAGCTTCTGAAAAAGCTTGCAGAAGAGGAGAATAAACACAGACAACGGTTTCTGGAACTCAAAAGACACATTGACAGAATTTATAAACCGGATGCGCTGGAAAAGGTCTCCCGATTTCTAACTTCCGAAGCTTTTGGTGCGAGGCTATTTTCTCTGGACAGGGAAAAATTGAAAAGCATTGGAAGCTTCGAAGATGCCCTCCAGCTTGCTATAACACTCGAAGAGGATTCTATTATTTTTTACGAACTACTTAAATCTCTCTCCGACAGGGAAGAAACTCTAAAGGTTTTGGAGTTTATCATCAAAGAAGAAAGGTCCCACGTAAATACCTTGAAAGAAATAGCCCTTTCGCTTGAAAAATCCTGTGCCTAGCCCGAGTTTGTCAAGGCATTTTGTAAAATTATTGAAGTCATTGGACGTGGGGCCCCAGATTCTACACTAATGCGTCGTAAAGATTTCAGTGAACTCCCCAGTGAGAGATTGCCACGGCCACTTCGTGGCCTCGCAATGACGGTTTCGGTAGGGATTGCCGCGCGCCCTCCGGGCGCTCGCAATGACTCTTCTTCGTGTCATTGCGAGCGAAGCGAAGCAATCTCGTCAGTGTGTCATTGCGAGGAGCGAAGCGACGAAGCAATCTCTTATTGTTGTGCTCTGTGTCATTGCGAGCGAAGCGAATCAATCTCTCCTTGTTTTACCCTGCGTCATTGCGAGCCCGAACGAAGTGAGGGCGAAGCAATCCCTTTTTGTCCGTCTTTGGAAGATTGCCACGGCCACTTCGTGGCCTTGCAATGACGGTTTCGGTAGGGATTGCCACGCGCCCTCCGGGCGCTCGCAATGACTCTTCTTTGTGTCATTGCGAGCGAAGCGAATCAATCTCTCCTTGTTTTCCCCTGCGTCATTGCGAGCCCGAACGAAGTGAGGGCGAAGCAATCCCTTTGTTGTGGTAAGTTCGGCTTAGGTCACGGGGTTTTTCTCACGCCGCATGCTGAGAGCCTTTATAACGGTCGGAAGAAAAGAAACTACAATGATTCCGACGATTACTAGCGAGAAATTCTTCTTGACAAAAGACAGATTCCCGAAGTGGTAACCTATCCATGTAAGCGACGATGTCCACAAAACACTGCCCAGAGCATTATAAAACATGAACTTACCATAGTTCATTCGACCAATACCGGCAACAAAAGGGACGAACGTCCTGAAAATCGGAAGAAACCTTGCTATTACAACGGCCTTTGACCCGTGTTTTTCATAGAACGCGTGAGTCGTTTCAAGATGTTTTTTGTTGAAAAAAATAGACTTTTCTTTTGAAAATACTTTTGGACCAACATACCTTCCTATGTGGTAATTTACAACATTTCCCAAAACGGCGGCAATGCTCATGGTGCCGAAAGCTACCCACGGATCGAGAAGTTCTCTAGCCGCAAGCGCACCTACGGCAAACAGCAGTGAATCCCCCGGCAAAAACGGAGTTACCACAAAGCCGGTTTCAGAAAAAATGATGAAAAACAGCACTACATATGTCCAGGAGCCGACAAACTCCAGTAGCCTTTCAAGATAAATATCAACGTGCAAAATAAAATCGACGAATTCAGACACGTTCACACCCCCATTTCTGAATTTCCCAACACATGAGCAACATAAAATCCCTTGATTGTCCAGTCTTTTCAAGAATCAAGAACCAAAAAAGTGCTTACTGTCGAGATGATCCCTCTCCTCACTCCTACCCACAGAAAGCTCATCACTTCCTGAAATTGAATAAGTCCAGTCTATAATTGACAAACTGAAGTTTGTTCTGGTTTACTAGGTCGGCAATATCTCTGGAATCGGGGCACTACATTTGAGAAAACCAGAAAAAGGAGGAGAATGGCATCATGAAGAAAAGCTTATCTTGCCTGATTGTAGGAATTTGCGGACTCTTGTTATTTTGCCAGGGCGCCATAGCCGCAGACACCATAAAAATCGGCCTTATGGGCCCTATGACGGGAAAGTGGGCGAGCGAAGGACAGGAAATGAAACAGGTGCTTGACCTTCTTCTGGAAGATGTTAACTCAAAAGGTGGTATCAACGGAGCAAAAGTAGAATTGATCACAGAAGACGATGGCGGCGACCCACGCACCGCAGCTCTCGCTGCACAGAGGCTTGTCACCCAGAAAGTGGTTGCAGTCATAGGGACATACGGTTCATCGGTCACAGAAGCTTCTCAGGGAATTTTTAACGAAGCAAAGATCATCCAGATAGCAAACGGTTCAACGGCTATAAGGCTTACGGAGAAGAAACTTCCTTACTTTTTCCGCACCTGCCCCCGAGATGATGAACAGGCCAAGGTAGCCGTCCAGACCATTAAGAAGCTTGGTGCTAAAAACGTTGCTATACTCCACGACAACACAACGTACGCGAAAGGGCTAGCCGAAGAAGCTAAAGGGCTTCTTGAAAAAGAAGGTGGAGCCGTAAAGGTCGTCTTTTTTGATGCTCTAACTCCAGGTGAACAAGATTACACGGCAATTCTTACCAAACTCAAAGGCGCATCCCCCGATCTGGTATTTTTCACCGGTTATTATCCCGAAGCAGGCCTCCTTCTCAAGCAGAAGAAGGAAATGAAGTGGGACGTTCCTTTCATCGGCGGTGATGCTACCAATAATCCCGATCTTGTGAAGATAGCCGGGAAAGAAGCGGCTGCAGGTTTCTATTTTCTCAGCGCTCCCCTTCCAAAAGACCTTCCCGGCGGTGAAGCTAAAACTCTTCTTGAGGCTTTCTCCAAAAAATACGGACACCTTCCCAACTCCATTTATGCAGTTCTTGCGGGCGATGGTTTTCGCGTAATCGTAAAGGCCATAGAGGCTACAAAATCTACGGATCCAGACAAACTGGCAAATTATCTCCATAAAGAGCTTAAAGACTTCCCCGGTTTTACCGGTCCAATAGCCTTCGATGAAAAAGGTGATCGCGTGGGCGAAGTTTATAAAGTTTATAAGGTTGACGAAAACGGTCAATTTGTTTTACAGCCTTAGCGCTTTGTGAAATTGAACCGGGGTGCCCGGTTGTCGTCATATGGCACTCCGGTAAAAAACTCCTTAAGGCAAAAGAAGAAAGGAAATGGAAAATTTTCTTCAACAACTGTTGAACGGGTTATCTCTTGGCGGAATCTACGCTCTGATCGCTCTCGGCTACACCATGGTTTACGGTGTGCTGAAGCTGATAAACTTCGCCCACGGCGATCTGTTCACCATAGGTGCATATATTGGTTTTACTCTGCTCGTCTCCTGCGGAATATCGAATTTAGTGGGTCCTTTCGGCGCCATTGTAATTCTTGCGGCTACGGTTATGCTGCTCGTAGCAATCATTGGCGTGTGTCTTGAGCGAACCGCATATCGCCCATTGCGTAATTCTCCCCGTCTTTCTGCCGTTGTGTCTGCACTCGGAGCATCTATATTCCTGCAGAATGCCGTTATGCTCATTTACGGCGCAAGGTTTCACGTTTATCCACAGGGATTATTTACAAAATCCAGCATTTATGTCTTCGGCCTTTATCTTCCGCTGGTAAAGGTTTTTGTTCTTGCTGTATCTCTGGCCGTAATGGCATTCCTCTACATTTTCATCCAGAAAACTCTTACCGGCGCTGCAATACGTGCGGTAGCTCTTGATCACAATGCGGCTCGACTTGTCGGAATAAACGTGGATCGAGTTGTAACGCTCGTGTTCGTTATCGGTCCTGCTCTGGGAGGACTTGCCGGGCTGATGGTGGGGTTACTCTACGGGCAGATTAACTTCACAATGGGATGGCTCTACGGTTTAAAAGCCTTTACGGCCGCTATCCTCGGCGGAATTGGAAACATTCCCGGAGCGATGCTCGGCGGTATAATTCTCGGAGTTATTGAATCTATGGCCTCAGGGTATCTTTCTCTGGCGTGGAAAGACGCTGTAACCTTTTTCGCGCTAATTCTTATTCTCACAGTTAGACCGACCGGAATTCTCGGAGAACGAATAGCAGAAAAGGTATGAAAAAACCCGGACGCATTCCACCTCTGATAATTTTTTTTGCCGTTTTATTCGTGTTGCCGCCCTTTCTTGATCCCTACTGGATCGATGTGCTTAACAGCGTCGGACTTTATGCCGCGCTGGGTATCAGCTTGAATCTTATCGTTGGACATACGGGACTTTTCAATCTGGGTCACGCCGCTTTTTATGCCATTGGAGCCTACACGGCGGCGATATTAAACACAAAGTTCCAGATCCCTATGCTCCCATTGATACCCCTTTCGGGACTTGCCGCAGGGCTTTTTGCCTTTATTGTTATGCGTCCTATTATTCACCTTCGAGGCGACTATCTCTGCATCGTGACCATAGGCATCGGTGAAATTGTAAGAATAGCTCTGGTGAATAACGTTTTCGGCATAACAGGTGGAGCCAATGGAATATTTGGCATATCAAGGCCTGATCTATTGGGCTACACGATCAGAACGCCCCATCAATTTTTCTACCTTATATGGATCTTTTTGCTCATCACGATATTTCTTTTTAAAAATCTGGAAAACTCACGGGTTGGCAGAGCATTCAACTACGTGAGAGACGACGAAGTGGCCGCTCAGGGCTGCGGTGTTAATGTGCCTCTTTATAAACTCACTGCCTTTGTCATAGGCGCCGTCTGGGCAGGAATGACGGGAAATATCTTTGCAGCCAAGATGAGCATAATATCGCCCGAATCCTTCAGCTTCTGGGAATCGGTCATCATGTTCGCGATAGTGATACTCGGAGGCGCCGGAAGCATTGAAGGAGTTCTGGTCGGAGCCTTCCTGATCATCGGACTTCCGGAAATATTCCGCGATCTATCAAGCGCTCGTATGCTGGTCTTCGGAATTGCCATGATCGTCATGATGATACTCAGGCCTAAAGGGCTTATTCCACCGAAGCTGAGACGCTTTGAAGTAAAGGAACTCACTGAAAGGAACTATTCGGCATGATACTCCTTGCTGTCCAGCGAATCACCAAAAGCTTCGGCGGACTTGTAGCTGTTAACAATGTCTCTTTCGAAGTAGAATCTGGATCAATCGTCGGACTTATCGGACCAAACGGCGCCGGAAAAACCACTGTATTTAACGTCATAACGGGCATATACCGGCCTGATAAAGGTGAGGTGATCTTCGGTGGTGAATCGATCACGCTGAAAAAATCGTACGAGATCGTAAAGCTCGGCATAGCAAGAACCTTTCAGACCATTCGTCTCTTTTCCCAGCTCAGCGTTCTTGAAAACGTGCTTGCCGGCTTTCACTGCCGCACCAAGTCATGGATCTTCAGCGCCATGTTTCGATTGCCCGGCGCACAGCGGGAGGAAAGGCAAAAAATTGAAGAATCCCTTCGACTCCTCGAGTTCGTAGGAATCGAACAATACTACAATTTACCTGCAGGAAGCCTTTCTTACGGCAATCAGAGGCTTCTGGAAATTGCCCGAGCTCTGGCTACTTCGCCCAAGCTTCTCATCCTCGATGAGCCGGCGGGGGGCATGAATGAAAAGGAAACAGCAGAGCTTATTCAGCTCATCCGCAAGATTCGCGATCGTGGAATTACAGTTCTTCTAATCGAACACGACATGAATGTGGTGATGGACGTTTGCGAAAAGGTCGTCGTGCTCGAATACGGCTCAAAAATAGCCGAAGGGACGCCGGAAGAGATCAGGCGAAATCCCAGAGTAATCGAAGCCTATCTTGGAACGGGCGAAAACGAGGTTTAGGCGATGCTTCTGAAAGTGGAAGGGCTCGTGGTTAAATATGGAAATATCGAAGCACTGCACGGAATAGACCTTCAGGTTGACGAAGGCGAAATCGTGACAATCCTCGGAGCAAACGGAGCCGGCAAATCCACGACTCTTCTCACCATAAGCGGCTTAACCCGTCCGGCAAGCGGAAGTATTTTCTTTGACAATCAGCCAATACATAAGCTTCCGCCCCACCAGATTGTAAAACTGGGGATAGCGCAGGTTCCCGAAGGCCGGCGACTCTTTGCAACTCTCACCGTGAGGGAAAATCTTCTTCTCGGGTCCATAACCCAGAATGACCGTTCGAAAGTAGCAGAGATGGAAGAACGGATATATGAGATGTTTCCGATACTCAAAGAGCGTCGCTCTCAGCTTGCCGGAACGCTAAGCGGTGGCGAACAGCAGATGCTTGCCATCGGAAGAGCTCTCATGAGCCGCCCGCGACTGCTTCTTCTCGATGAGCCAAGTCTCGGGCTTGCACCCCTGCTGGTAAAAAGCATCTTTCAGACCATTCAGGAAATAAACCAGAAAGAGGGGGTGACCGTCCTCCTTGTGGAGCAGAACGCCCGGGCTGCTCTTACGATAGCCCATCGTGGCTACGTGATGGAAACGGGACGTATAGCCCTGACCGATAGTGCAGCTGCGCTTCTTAACAATCCGGACGTAAAAAGAGCTTATTTAGGCGGTTAATTATCCAAATTGCCGTCTGAACCTGTAGGCCCCGATCACGAAAGCTGCGGTTCCCAGAAGTGAAAGTCCCAGGAACAACTTCCAGAGCACTTTAAACCCGGCGCCTCGAAGCAGGATCCCATAGCTCATCTCGATGAAATAATAGAGGGGAGAAAGATGGATGGCTCGACGAAGCCACAGAGGCATAGCTTCCGGTGGTGTCCACGTGCCGGAAAGCAGCACCACAGGCATGGCAACAACGAGAACCATCATTGTGACCTGGGCAAGATTCCTCGCAAAGGTTGCTATAAAAAGTCCCATGCCTGAAACTGCCACAGTGTAGAGTGCGACGGTAACAAAAAACAGAACAAGACTTCCTTTTATGGGAATATCAAACACGCCTTTAATCACTCCGAAGAGAGCCGCTGCCGTTCCGATAAGAACCACCAGCGTCATAGATACCACCTTCGGGATCATGACCTGAGCTGGCGTAAGAGGAGAAACCAAAAGTTGCTCAATTGTCCCTCGTTCTTTCTCTCTCACGGCAGCCGCTGCAGGAAGGATTAACCCGCAGATAGTTATCACGGTAAGAAGTTCGGAAATAGGCAAAAACCAGGCGTCCTGCTGGTTAGGGTTATACCAGACACGAACCCGAAGATCTACTCGTGGAATAGTTTCCAGCCTGTCTGGATGGATTTTCATCACATCAAGCGCCATATCAAGGGCATAGTCGCCAATGATCCGGGCGCCGTAGGTTGAAGCCAGCGTCCCCAGAGCGGTATTGCTCCCATCTATCATCATCTGAACATCAACAGCCCTGCCGTCGTGTAAATTCCGCCAGAAATGCTCAGGAATGTCGAGAAAAACCATTGCCCTGCCGCGATCGAGCATTTCGATCCCCTCGCGATCGCTCAATACCTCACCTTCCAGCCGGAAATAGGGCGGTCGGAATCTGGCGATCAGTTCTCGAGATGCCTCACTGTGATCAAGGTCTCGAACGATGAGCCCTACCCGATGAAGCTCCAGAGGCACATTACTGCTCAACCAGATATCGAGTGTAAACATGTAGGCTATCGCTATCAGAAGAATCCTGTCTCGAGAAAGTTGAAGTAGCTCTTTTACCGTAAGAGCCCAGATGCGAATCAACCACAAATGCAAACTTTGAAAGGTAGAAGACGCACGCACGTTCATACCGAATATCCTCTTCAGGATTTTGGACGCTTGGAAAACATCATAAAACTAATAACCCACAATACTGCGGCGTATATTGCAAGAGCGAGTACTCTATCCCACAGATCAGCTACACCGACGTTTTTTAGAAAACTGCCGAGAACGATGTCAGTAAAATACATGGCCGGGAAGAGATGAGCCTGGAACTGACCAACGGTCTCCATGGAAGACACCGGAATAAACAGCCCGGAATAAAGCATCGAAGGAACCACCGTTAAAACAACCGTAACCATCATGGCTGCTACCTGAGTCCTGACTATTAGTGACACCAGAAGTCCTATACCGGTTGTGCAGATAACGTAAACGGCGGAAGAGCAAAAGAAAAAGAGCGGGTCGCCTTTGAACGGCGTGCCGAACAGAAAGACCGTCCATACCCAGAGGATTACGCTGTTGAGTATGGAAATGAAAACATAGGGCGCAAGCTTCCCGAGAATGAATTCACCACGAGTCACGGTAGAACAGTAAATGTTATAAATCGACCCGAACTCTTTTTCTCTCACCACGCCAAGAGCCGTTAAAAACGGCGGGGATACCATGAGAACAAACATGATCATCGCCGCGGAAATAGACCACGTGCTCTTGAGTTCCTGATTATAAAGATACCTGATCTGGACTCGCACAGGCTGGGCTCGATCTTCTGCCCGATCTCGAGGAATCCCCATCTGCTTCGACAGATGATCGGCAAGAAGCTCCGTATTGAAGGCCGCGTTCATGGCAAGCACGTATCCTTTGCTTGTCATTGATCTAAATGGAAACACACCATCGATAATGCTCTGTACTGTAGTTGCCCGGCCAGAGCGAATGTCCCGTTCAAAATGCTCGGGAATTATCAGCGCAAAACGGATACGGCTCGCTTCAAACAGGGGCTTTAAGAGGGCCTCATCTTCAACATCGCCTTTGTAGTCGAAATATCGTGAACCGATAAATCTATAGATATAGTCACGGCTCGTAGGGGTTCTGTCGTAGTCCACAACGCAAAAGGGAATGTTCTCGACGTCAAGAATCAGGCCATAACCGAAGACAAGGAGCATGAAGCTTGGAACAAAAAAAGCCAGCACCAGAAAGAGTCTGTCCCGGACAATTTCTCGCCATTCTTTGTAAGCTATTGCAATCACCCGTTCCAGATTCATGGAGACTGATCCTTTCTACGAGTCTTACACCGTCATTGCGAGCCCGAGCGAAGCGAAGGGTGAAGCAATCTCGTTAGTGTGTCATTGCGAAGAGCGAAGCGACGAAGCAATCTCGTCATTGTCTTTTTATGAGATTGCCACGGCTGCCTTGCGGCAGCCTCGCAATGACTCTCACGCCCGTCGTTGCAATGACTCTCACGCCCGTCGTTGCAATGACCCTCAGGCCCGTCATTGCGAGCGAAGCGAAGCAATCTCTCTGTTGTTCTTCTTTTATGAGATTGCCACGGCCACTTCGTGGCCTCGCAATGACGGAAAAGAAAACGTGGTCTCGCAATGACAGTATAAGAGGCCTCGCAATGCTTCATTTTCGCTGCATTCATCCTCACGATGACACAAATCGCTCAAGCTTTGTAATGCGATAAATAAACACATCCTCAAGAGTGGGCTCCTGAAGAACAATATCGACAGGAGTGCCGTCTTTTAAAGTCTCTCTAATGTGGCGCATTGCCTCTTCCACATTGCGAGCAAAAACGTGAATCCTGTCTCCGAAAAAGGAGGCTTCCGGATATGTCGGTCGCAGCTTCCCCAGGGCTGAAAAAGGATCTTTTGTTCTAATGGCAAGAAGTTCTCCAACTTCGGCCTTCAGTTGAGCCTTCAGCGAGGATGGAGAGTCATAGGCAACAATACGACCTGCGTGCATAATAGCCAGACGATCGCAGTGTTCCGCTTCGCTCATGTAGTGAGTCGTTATAAGTATGGCAACGCCTTCAGCCCGGGCGAGGTGAGTGAGTATGTCCCAGAAACGGCGTCTTCCCAGAGGATCTACGCCGGAAGTAGGTTCATCGAGAAAAAGTATATGGGGCGAATGAATGATGGCACAGGCCAGAGCAAGACGCTGACGGATGCCCATGGGAAGTCTTCCGGCAAGGCTCTCTTCGTATCCACCAAGACCTGTCAAATCGATCACTTCAGCAATCCGCTCTGAAGCTTTTTTACCGGAAACTCCGTAAATACCGGCAAATAGGCGTAGATTTTCCATAACGGTAAGATCCTGATAGAGCGAAAAAGCCTGTGACATATAACCTATGCGTTCCTTGATCGCCTTGCCAGCCCGACGCATATCAACGCCTGCAATTCTGCCTTCTCCGCTGGTAGGAGGAAGAATCCCCGTGAGCATTTTAATGAGAGTCGTCTTTCCTGCACCGTTAGCCCCGAGAAGGCCGAAGATTTCGCCTCGTCTAACCTCAAAACTTGCTCTGTCAACGGCGCGAAAAGAACCGAAGTCCCGCGTCAATTCACAGGCTTCAATGACGACCTCGCCGGAGGAAAAACCGCGAATATCTTCCCTTGCACTTTCAGGAATTTTTTCTGTTTCCGCCGGATAGCCACTCCCGATAATTGACGATGCTCCTTGACGATCACGGCGAAGCAGAGCAACGAAGACATCTTCAAGCGTGGGATCAGTTTCTTCCACGCGGGTTATAGTTATCCCTTTGAGAAGTTCCGTGACCGGTTCCCCGGGAGATTCGTTATCCACAAGAACCCGGATATACCCACCAAGGTTATCAACATGAGAAAATATCGACCGAAGTCTAGTGATTGCACCTATTTGATCGGGGGTTACAATCTCAAAAACATTCCCCGGCAGTTCTCTTCGTAACCCTGCAGGATCCCCGCTCGCAAGAACTCGTCCGTCGAACATGAAAGCCAGCCGGTGGAATCGCTCAGCTTCGTCCAGATAAGCCGTAGAAACAATCGCCGTTATGCCCTGAGTGTAGAGAAGCTCTGTCAGAATCTCCCAGAAGTCCCGTCTTGAGACGGGATCAACGCCCGTTGTGGGTTCATCAAGGATAATTAGTTCCGGCTGGTGTATGAGTGTGCAGATCAGTCCCAGTTTCTGTTTCATGCCACCGGAAAGATGCTTCATCGCACGGTCGGTGAAGCGATCAAGGCGGGTCATGGCAAGGAGTTTTTTCTTTCGCTCCTCCAGTTCCCGACCTTTAACGCCTCTAAGTCTGGCGAAAAAATCTATGTTTTCTTCTACCGAAAGCTCAGCATAAAGGTTAAGCCCCAGCCCCTGTGGCATGAACCCTATGCGATGTTTAACAAGTTCGGCAGACTCTTCCGAATCGAGACTCACACCGAAAACTTCAACAATACCTTTGTCGAAGGAGAGCACTCCTGCGATAGCCTTCATCAGGGTGCTCTTCCCTGCCCCGTCGGGTCCTATCAATCCGAAAATTTCGCCCCGGTTTATTTCGAGACTGACTTTCTCCACAGCCCGACGTTTGTTATAGCTTTTGGCAAAATCTATTACCCTGACAACAGGAGAAACTGCATGGTTTACCATCGCGGTTTCACCCAGGGAGCATCTTCTTTCCATTTTATGACGGCGTCTGCAGGCAGACCGGGCGTCAAGCGATGATCGGGATTTTCATCCAGGTAGAGCCTCACGGCAAACACGAGCTTTACGCGTTCATCGGGAGTCTGAACCTCCTTTGGTGTGAATTGAGCTCTGGATGCGATGTATTTAACGGTAGCAGGGAAAAACGCTTCGGGGAAGGCATCTACATATATACGGGCAGGAAGGCCAAGTCGGACCTTACCTATATCTTTCTCGGGAACGTAAACTTGAAGGTAGAGCCGATCCAGATTCACAATATCAAAAAGGGGCGTTCCTGCCGTTATAACTTCTCCCATATCAACCATGCGGTTGGTCACCACACCGGAGGTAGGGGCACAGATGGTGAGATCGTTCAGAGTGGCTTCGGCCTCCCGGAGAGCGGCCCGAGCCTGCTCAAGTTGAGCGGAGATAGCTTCCACTTCAGCTTCTTTTGTTTTAATGCGATCGTAGCCGAGAAGAGCCTGAGCAAGCTGTTTTTCTGCTGTCTTTACAGCTTCCTGAGCTGAACGCAACTGGTTCATAGCCACTTTACGAGAGAGATCGGCCTGTTCAAAACGGCGTTTATCAATTGCGCCTGATGAAAAAAGCTTCTCATAACGCATGGCGTCACGTTCGGCCTGTTCGGCCTGAATCTGGGCAGAGGCATGAGCCGCTCGAGCCTGAGACAGCGCAGCTCTGGCCGTTTCCACCGCTAGCGGCACGTCTTTTCGGAGTAAGTCTAAGGTAAACTGTGAGGCTTTAAGCTGTGCTTCCAGTGTGGAAACTGCCTGCCTAGCCTGATCGACTCTGGCAGAAATCTGAGCATCATCAAGCCGGGCAACTATTTGACCTTCCTGAACGGTATCGCCTTCACGAACAAACATTTCAACGATCTTTCCCGGGACCTTGCTAGATACGGTAAATCGATCGCCTTCAATACGACCGTTTGCTTGTATGAGTCCTTCGGGTAGGGAAGGTTTACGGAAAAAGCTTAAAGCGATAAGTGTGGCTATGGACGCTGCGATGACCACTATTACGACAAAAGCCCTTGAGCCTGAGAAAATCCGCTTAATCATTGTCCGATCCCCTCGCATTTGAGACTGTTTCGAATCAGACTAGCATCCGGGGAAATATATCACGGGACAGCAGACGGTTGAATACAATTAAATGACAAGCGATGGATATTTTTTCAGACTGAAGAGATTGCCACGGCTACTTCGCAGCCTCGAAATGACACCAGCATGCGTCATTGCGAGGAGCGAAGCGACGAAGCAATCTCTGAGATTGCCACGCGCCCTTCGGGCGCTCGCAATGACGTAACGCATGTGTCATTGCGAGGAGCGAAGCGACGAAGCAATCTCGCCGTTGCGAGGGCTTTTTCCTGTCATTGCGAGCGAAGCGAAGCAATCTCATAATTGCTTTTTTGTGAGATTGCCACGACCACTTCGTGGTCTCGCAATGACGGATTCGGTAGAGATTGCCACGACCGCCTTACGGCGGCCTCGCAATGACGAAATAGGGAACGCAGCCTCGCAATGGCTTTCCTTTACCCGTCTAGGTTCTACATGAAATACAATACACCTTGTTGCCATTCCACTAAATCCCTTCTTTCGAACAGGCTCTCAATCCTCTTGACTAGAAAACTTTTTTGGGTTATTAAATTTCTGGTTCAAACGAGCGGGAATAACTCAGCGGTAGAGTGCAACCTTGCCAAGGTTGAAGTCGCGGGTTCGAATCCCGTTTCCCGCTCCATCTCAAAAAAGAAAAAATCAGGATGCTCAGCAGAAAAGAGTGCCTTCGCAGATTCTACCACCAGTTCCAGCCAGAAGACAATGTTTTAATAACCATAGATCCGGATCCCGATGCAATAGCGTCGGCTTTAGCTGTGAAAAGGCTATTGTGGCATCATGTTAAAGAAGTTCATATAGCCACAATCAGACCCATAAGACGCTGGAACAACATAACAATGGTAAAATTACTCAAAATACAGATGGAGGATTTTAACTCCATCTCTCTCGACAAGTATTCAAAGTTTGTTCTTGTGGACGGTCAGGCTCATCATAACGATGTTTTTAAGTCCTTATCTTACAACGTCATCATAGATCACCACCCCTTACCTGAACCTACCTACCCGTGTTATCCAACAGAGTGTAACATCGAAAAAAAGCCTTTTGTTGATATACGCCCGACATACGGCTCCACATCAACAATTCTCACGGAATATCTGAAGGCTAAAGGCATAAAACCATCCAGAACACTTGCCACAGCTCTTGCCTACGGCATTAAAACCGACACAAGAAACTTTGAAAGACAAACCATAGAAGAAGATATAAGATCTTTTTTGTTCCTCTATCCCTACGTCAATCGCCATGTTCTGAACAAAATTGAAATATCCGATCTATCCGTCGAAGATCTCAAATATTTCGATGATGCGCTGAAACATTACACAGTAACCAAACACCGGATACTGGTATGCCTGGATGAAGTGCCGTCGCATGATATTCTCGTAATACTTTCCGAATTCTTCCTTAAACTTCACGAAATTTCCTTCAGTATTGTTGCTGGCATAGTGGATAGCTCTCTTATCGTAGTGGGAAGAAGTGACGGCAGAAAACACGTGGGAGAATTTCTAAAAAAAGCCTTTGGCAATGCAGGATCTGCTGGAGGCCATGCCGCCATGGGAAAGGCCGAAATTCCTCTGGAATATCTAAGAAAAAAATATTCGGTTCCCAGATGCGGACGCACCATCATCCAGAAGTTTCTTAATGAAGCAATGGCGTATTGACTTATGAAAAATAATCCCCTGAAAGAAGTTGAAATTTACACCGACGGAGCCTGTAGTGGAAATCCAGGGCCCGGCGGTTGGGCAGCAATAATAAAGCGTGAAAACGAAACAGAGGAAATCTGGGGCTTTGATCCCAAAACCACTAACAATCGCATGGAACTCATATCCGTCATAGAAGCGCTTAAGAAAATCAAAGAGGCCAGCAAGATTCGGATATATACTGATTCCCGCTACCTTAAGGAAGGCATCACTTCCTGGATAGAAAAATGGCAAAGAAATGGTTGGAAAACCTCTTCAGGAACGCCTGTAAAAAATAGGGACCTCTGGGAACTTCTTCTTAAGCTGGCCAGTCCTCACCAGATTGAATGGCACTGGATTCCCGGACACAGCAATCATCCAGAAAATACAAGATGTGACGCACTTGCTCGCCAGGCCATAAAGAAATGCCAGAGTGCTTGAAAGCCTATCAGGCTGACTTCGATACTAACCCGAGTTTGTCAAAGCATTTTTAAGCTGTTGAAATCATTGGATGTTGGTCAAAGATTTATAGTGCCTCGCAAGGACTTTAGTGAGAGCTTTAGTAAAAGATTGCCACGGCTGCTTCGCAGCCTCGCAATGACGGTTAGTAACTGTCATTGCGAGCCGGAGCGTAGCGAAGGCGAAGCAATCTCGTCATTATAATAAAATGATGAGATTGCCACGCGCCCTTCGGGCGCTCGCAATGACGTAATGCATGTGTCATTGCTAGGAGCGAAGCGACGAAGCAACCTCTTTGTTGCAACAATCTCGGGTCAGGGCACGGTGTGCCGTGCCCCTGCCAGTTAGCCTGTTTCCAGCTTCCAGAATCGCTATATTAAGCCGTAGCGGCAATAGGTTCTACAGTTTCGTCCTCTACTTTCGACACTCTTATTGCACAAACCTTTAATTCAGGAATTTTAGCTATGGGATCAAGAGCTGTATTTGTTAGCCGATTTGCTGCCGCCTCGGCAAAATGAAATGGCATAAAGATAACTCCTCGCTTTATCGATTTTGTGACAAATGCCCGAGTTGTTATAGCACCCCGGCGGCTTTCGAGTTTCACCATATCGCCATCTCTAATTCCAAGATTTGCAGCATCTTCCGGATGAATTTCCATATAGGGCTCGTTAAGTTCCCTTACCAGATGGAAAGACCGGCGTGTCATCGTTCCCGTATGGTAGTGCACATAAACCCGTCCTGTGGTCAGCCAGAAAGGATACTCTTCGTCGGGCTCTTCAGCAGGCTCTTTGTATTCGACAGGATGAAACAGTCCCTTACCTCTGGCGAACTGTCCTCTATGAAGGATAGGAGTCCCTGGATGATCCGGTGTAGGACATGGCCAGATCAATCCACCGGGTTCTCTGTCGAGCCTCTCATAGGAAATTCCCGCATAGGATGGCGTAAGAGAGGCAAGCTCTCGGAATATTTCTTCGGCCGAGGCATAATTCATCTGGTATCCGAGCCTGACAGCCAGATCCTGAAATATTGCCCACTCTACACGACTTGAACCTACCGGTTCTATGGCTTTCCTGACGCGCTGAACACGGCGTTCTGAATTAGTGAAGGTGCCGTCTTTTTCGGCAAAAGACACGCCCGGAAGCACAACGTGAGCAAGCTCCGTAGTTTGAGTTGGGAAAATATCGATTACTACAATCAGTTCCAGCTTCTTCAAGGCTTCTTCTACATGATGTGTATCGGGATCGCTTACCATAGGATTTTCGCCCATTATCACCAGTGCCTTAAGCTTTCCTTCCAGAGCAGCATTTGTCATTTCGACGATGGTAAGTCCAACTTCGGAAGAAAGGTTAACTCCCCACGCTTTTTCGAATTTTTCCTTATTAGCCGGAACACTTACGACCTGATAGCCAGGATAAACATTCGGCAAGCCTCCAACATCACAGGCCCCCTGAACGTTGTTCTGCCCGCGAAGAGGATTAACCCCTGTGGATGGCCTCCCAACGTGTCCGCAAAGCATAGCTAAATTTGCAAGACTCTTTACGTTGTCGACTCCCGTTGTGTGTTGAGTTATCCCCATGCAGTAAATAATCGAGCTGCTTTCGGACTTTGCATAGTATTCGGCAATCTTTACGATGTCATCTTCCGGAACTTCTGTTATTTTCGAAACCAGCGACGGTGGATATTTTTCGATAACTTCAACCAGTGCCTCAAAGTTTTCCGTGCGCTCTTCAACGAATTCTCGATTGTACCACCCTTCTTTGTAAATGACATGCATTATACCATTTATCAAGGCAACGTCCGTTCCCAGTCGATGCTGCACGTAAATGTCGGCAAAACTTCCCAGATGAATCTTTCTTGGATCTGCCACGATGAGCCTGGCGCCTTTTGCTTTCGCTGTGTAAATCCTGGTTGCAACAAGAGGATGTGCAACCGTAGTGTTGGATCCTATCACAAAAATGCACCTGGCGTCCTCAGTCTCGGGAAAAGAGTTTGTCATAGCTCCGCTTCCAAGAGATGCGGCAAGACCTGCCACGGTAGAAGAATGTCAGAGGCGGGCGCAATGGTCCACGTTGTTTGTGCCGATCACGGCACGAGCAAACTTCTGGGCTACATAATTGTCTTCATTGGTGCACTTTGCGCTAACGAAAAAGCCTACACTATCCGGCCCATAATTGCTCTTGATGCGAGCAAGCTCTTTTGCCACATAATCAAGAGCCTCATCCCACGAGACCGGTTCAAGCCCTCCATTCTTCCTGAGTAGCGGATCAGTAAGACGTGCCGGATGATGTATAAATTCGTGGACATTCCATCCCTTAATGCAAAGCTTGCCTTCATTTACAGGATTTGACTTAACCGGAATGGTTCTAACAACCTTCCCCCCCAGAACTTCTAACGCTACTCCACATCCGCAACCACAATATGTGCAAACAGTTGGCACAATACGATAATCCATTCCTATCCCCCTCCTGATAGGCAAATTATACGATTACCTGTACGGAAAATGTATATCACAAAAATTTAAACCGTGACTAGAGTTTTGGTTTAATTTTTTGAAGGCCGGGGAGGCGAAGCGGTCTCGTTATTTTATGAGATTGCCACGGCCACTTCGTGGCCTCGCAATGACACCTACACTCGTCATTG
>CAZWJX010000008.1:0-17066 GCA_964634695.1 uncultured Syntrophobacterales bacterium
TCAAAATATTTGAAAAACAGGCTCTAAATAGCCCCTTCATTCAATATTTTGAACCTGTTCTCGTAATTTTGCAATTTCTGTTTTTAACGCCACAACAATTTCTGAAATGACAAGATCCGCAGCCTTAGCGCCCATGGTGTTGGCTTCACGGTGCATTTCCTGGACCAGAAAGTCGAGCTGTCTTCCGTCGGCAAAGTCTTTTTCTGAAAAGGCGATCTTTCTAAAATGAGCAACATGAGCCCGAAGGCGAGACAATTCCTCGGAAATGTCCACTCTATCAGCAAGAATGGCTATTTCCTGAAGAATCAGGTGATCTTCTACTGTTGCCGATAAATCCTGAAGCAGGCGATCTACCCGTTCCTTCATTCGATCCCTCATCGCTATAACCACTTCATCTTTACGTGACGCTACCTCGTTCAGTAATGTTTCAATCCTGCGCAGATGATCGTCGCAAACAGTCTCAAGCAGTTCGCCTTCACGACGTTTCATCTCATGGAGTTTATCCAGTCCTTCGTCACAAGCCTTTAAAATAAGAGCACATAACCGCTCTTCTTCCTGTAATCGCTCTTCAGGGTCGACCGAAGCGGTTGTTTCAAAAATGTATGGAATGGAGAGCAAATCGTTCAGTGCAGGTGGGCGAAGACCTGGAATAAGTTTTGATAGGATGGTGAGCTCATTGTAATAGAATCTGAAGGCGTATGGATCGATGTGAGGTAATTGCTTCGGCTTTGCAGTAGTTTCAACAATGACCGTCAAATCTATTCTTCCTCTTCTGCACTTTGAGCGAACGACAGATCTGACTTTATCTTCGCACATCGTGGCGAGCTTGGGCAGTCTTACGTTGATATCCAGATTTTTTCCGTTGAGAGATTTAATCTCGCATGTAATCGCATATCCCTCTTCCGAAATGCTGTAACGAATCATTCCCGTCATGCTGATAATCATGATGAACTCCAATCTGTTTTACTTGATTTCTTCCCTTAAGGAATGCTTTCTTTTCTCAGCGCCACAAGTTTTCGACGGAGGACTCCTAGAAGATGCAACAAAAACGGGTCTCTGTAGTCCGGATAAGTCCATTCAAGTGGCTGGTAAGCTCCGCGGCGGTAAATAAGCGTAAGATCGGCGTATATGCCATCTCGAAGATAAATTCTGTGTGTGTAATTCTTTCCTGTGGCAAGAATTAGTCTTTCCTCGGAAAGTAGCCCCGGATCTATGTTAACAGTGCGTCCGCCGTTTCTGGCAAGTGATTGTTCCAGCCGGTTTGTAAAAAGCTTGATATCCGGTAAATTCCCGGGATCTACGAGACTCTGGAAGGCAAGAAACATCCTGTAAACAGGTTTGCCCATTTCGCGTTCGTAATAATTGCTTTCGGTAAAAAGCCTTGGTTTTGTGGCAAGATCCAGAGAACCGAATCGATCACAAAGTTTCAGTATTGCTTCGTGACACTTACCGGAATCGGAAAAAAGCAAACCGACGAAAAGCTTTGCAGGTAGCGGGGGTTTAGGAAGGCTCATGGCTTTACAGCGTTTTCATTATCATTGAGAAACATTCTGAGCTGTTTCGGCTCCACCACTGCCGTGCCGACTTCGCCTACGACAATGCCGGCAGCAATGTTTGCGAGGTACGCTGCTTCTTCAACTGTAAGGCCGGAAGCTATACCCAGGGCTAGCACGGCGACAACCGTATCGCCAGCTCCCGTCACATCGAAGACCTTTCTGGCACAGGCGGGTATATGAACAGGTTCTCCACTGTCCCTGAACAGGCTCATCCCTTCAGGGCCCCTTGTGATAAGGAGATAACGACACCGAAGTTCCGTTATGAGCCGTGAAGCCACATCAGAAAGGTCATGTCGCTGATCCGGCTGGTTGAGACCACTCATCAATACCGCTTCGGCGTAGTTCGGCGTCAGTATCGTGACTTCAGAATAAAGCCGTTTATTGACCACCTTTGGATCGACAATAACGGGCCTGCCCCTTTGCAGCGAAAGCTTCTTTATTCTATCCATTACAGGTTCTGTTATGACGCCCTTGGCGTAATCTGAAACCACAAAAACGTCGTAATCTCCTGCCGATTCCAGAAAGTCAAAAATACGTTTGCACGAAGTATCATCAAGGGGCGTCTTAACTTCCTTATCAAAACGAACAACCTGCTGGCTGTGGGCAATTATTCTTGTTTTAACCGTTGTGATGGATTCTGAAGAAGTTACAATGCCACCAGCGTCTATGCCTTTTTCTTCGAGCAGTTTAAGGACTTCTCTGCCGGCCTGATCTTCACCAACGCGACCGCTGAGAAAAACTTTTCCACCAAGGGCGGTAATATTGTGAGCAACGTTAGCAGCTCCACCCAGATGGTAGGTCTCCTGCTTTATTTCCACGACCGGCACAGGAGCTTCGGGGGAAATTCGATTAACTGTCCCCCACAGGAAGACATCCAGCATAACGTCGCCTACAACAACCGCTCGAACTGAAGGAAATTTTTCTATCGCCTCCTCCAGTTTTCTACGATCAGGGGACATGCCGATCATCTCCCGGTCTATTAAGATTCTTCAAGCGGCTTTGCTTCGTCTATCAGCATGATGGGGATTCCATCCCTTATTTCGTAAAAAATCCTGCAAGACCGGCAGATGATTCTCTGATTCTTCTCGTCCAGTTGTATCTCGCCTTTACATTTAGGACAGGCGAGAATTTCCAGCAGCTCCTTAGAGATACTCATGTTGCTCCCCCAAGATTTTATCTTCTGAGTTGCCAGGCAAGGTCGTGCAGTGTTCCGACGAGGAAAACCTGCAAAAAGTAAATCACCAGGATAAGCAACAAGGGCGAAAGATCAACAGCACCAAAGACCACGGGAAGCCGGCGCCTTATGGCGTTAAGCACAGGGTCGGTTATGCTGTAGAGAGTCCTCACAATAGGATTGTAAGGATCAGGGTTAACCCACGAAAGCACAGCTCTGATTATGATGATCCAGAAGTAAACGTTCAATGCTATATTAAGAACAACAGCAAAACCTTCTAGCAGGCGACTTACGACAAACATTACTCCGCTCTCCTTATTAACCGGAAATGGTTTATCTGACACCCTTTTCGTTTAAAAAGGGACCGTATCTTTTATCCGATCCTTTAATATGAGCCTTGAGCCATGTGCTGAGGAAGTCTATCACTTCTCCAGCTATTCCAATTTCATCGGCTTCAAAGCGAGCCCTAAGTTCCTCTACTTTCTTCTTAAATTCCCTGTGCTCTTTGCGATGGCTATCAGTTTCCGGATAGAAATATCGCACAAAATATCTTTCTTCGGTGGCAAAATGCACAGCCGCATATTCGGCCATTTCCTTAATGATTTGAGAAAGAACGGCCTTGCCTTTCTTCTGAAGCATTGCATCATAAAGTTCGTTAATCATATTGACGAGGCGTTTGTGCTGATCGTCAATCTCAGCAATCCCTACACTAAGACTCTCATCCCAGCGGATAAGCGGCATTGGTTCAGGGATACCTCCTTCTCCAGAAAATTCCCCTCCAGCGTAACCTAAGAAAAATAACCTCTGGGCACAACAACAATCCCTCGTTGAGTAACATGAAACCTTTCTCGATCCTCCTGCGGGTTTATGCCAATCTGAGTTCCTGCCGGAATTTTATTATTTTTGTCAATAATAGCTTTTTTGATCCGACAATACCTTCCTATCTCCACGTTGTCCATAATTACAGATTCATCGACTTCAGCGTAACTGTGAACAAATACATTGTAGCCCAGCACCGATGATCTTACTATACCACCGCTTATGATGCATCCGGGAGATACTATCGAATCAAAGGCGGCCCCGAGTCGCTGCGGAAACTGGTGGCGTTCACTGAAAACAAACTTAACCGGCGGATAGGGTTTGTAAAAGGTTCTAATAGGCCAGAGCTGACCGTAAAGATTAAAGAAAGGATCTATTCCTGTAAGATCCATGTTTGCGTTCCAGTAAGCGTCAAGAGTACCAACATCTCGCCAGTATGCAGAATCTCTCGTTTTGTCGACGAGAAACAGACGCCTGGTTCCATCGGCAGGATCTACCTGATAAACGTAGTCTTTTATTCTGTTCATCCGGCGATAGGGATAGGCGTAAACTCGAAAATTTTTAATGGCTTCCGGAATAATATGCTTCCCGAAGTCTTCTGAAGTTGAGTCCAGTAAGAGCTTTTCCAGAACCGAAAAGCGAAAAATATATACTCCCATGGAAGCCAGAGCATACGAAGGATCGTCGGGAATGGGCTTGGGATCGGCAGGCTTTTCTTCGAAGTCAACAATGCGGAAATCTTCGTCCACCTGAGCAATGCCGAATTCACTTCCTGACTCTATCGGCACTTCAAAAAGCCCGATAGTAATATCGGCCTGCTTCTCCTCATGATATGCTCGAAACGCAGCGTAATCCATCTTATAGACGTGATCTCCGGAGAGAATCAGAACATGCTCAGGTCTTTCCCGCTGAAGCATGAAGATATTCTGGCGCACCGAATCCGCCGTTCCCATATACCATCTTTCACCAAGCTGTTGCTGTGGAGCAACGATTCTCATGTAATGCCCGAAGGGACGGGAAAAGAGATGGCTCCAGCCGTCTTCAAGATGTTCTACCAGAGACTGGGATTTATACTGAGGAAACACAAGTATCCTATATATTCCGGAATTTATGCAGTTACTTAGCGGAATATCTATGAGTCGGTAAATTCCGCCAAATGGAACGGCGGGCTTGCAACGATCTTCTGTCAATGGTCTGAGCCGTTCTCCACGACCTCCAGCCATTATTATAGCGATAACATCCTTCATAAACTAAAATCCTCTTACATCAGATACTTCGACAAATCACGAGGCAACTCGTTTCCCTGATAGACAATAACCCCTTTAGAATTGATGAGCACAAAAAAAGGAACCCCCTGAATGCCATAAGCTTGGGTTACTCTGCTTCCCTTATCGAAAAGCACGGGAACGGACAGAGGATGCTTTTGTTCGAACTTGCGCACAGATTCTAACGAATCACCTGCTCCTATGTTTATTGCGAGAATTTCCAGTTCTTCGGTCTTTGTATTTTTTCTGAGAGCTTCCACTTCAGGTCTTGTTTCAAGACAGGAGGGACACCATGTTGCCCAAAAGTATAAAAGAACAGCCTTAGAATTGCGAAACGAGGAAAGAGCTATCTCTTTCCCGTCAAAAACTGCTGGAAGGGAAAAGTCCGGTGCGGTATCTCCTTCCTTAAGATGCACAGCTTTAAGATCGATCTCTCTGAACGAAGGAGTTCTGAGCCAGGTTATAAAGATAGCTCCCACAACAAGCCCCGCAATAAGCATCAGAATTCTACCCCTGTCCATTCGCTCTCCCTTCTCTAGAGTCTAAAACATACCGGCTTTTATCAGGAAATATTCCCCGATAAGAATCATGAGCAATCCACAGACTTTCTGGATTTTTATCAGCCACGGCCCTGACTTTGGGAGCAAAGACAAAAGACCTGCAAACGATCCCAGAATGAGGATGGGAAATCCGATGCCGAATGAAAAGCTTAAAACGAGCATAAGACTTTGCAAAACATCATCACCTGTTGCAGCAATAGAAAAAATGGCTCCCAGCACAGGCGTCGTGCAGGGACCAACGACAAGAGCCGATGTTGCTCCCATAATAAAGGCCCCCGGCACTCCTGTCCCATAAGAGCCTGAGTATATTGACCTGGTTAAAGAATCCGGGATCTTGACCCATTCCAGCATAACAAAACCTGCAATAAGACAGATATTTCCCACAAGAACATATAGCCATTTATTACCTGCCCAGAAACCGAACATTTTACCGGAAAAGAGAGCCAGGGTCCCGAGCAAGCCGTAAAACAGAGAAAGTCCTGCTACGTAAGTTAAAGCAAGTGTAAAAACCCTTCGACCACTCTTTGTAGCCTGGTGTCCCAGAAAAGAAACCACGATAGGGATCACCGGATAGGTGCAGGGAGTAAAACCGGCAAGAATCCCACCGCCAAAAGCGCCGGCAGCAGCGAACAAAGATTTTGTCATTACCAGCTCATGAAAACGTCCTATCCATTCCATATAAAACTGTCATACTGTTTCAGGTTTGATAACTACTCGCTCGAGCCATCTATAACTTTTTAGCTCCCTTTGCAAAATGGTTTCACACCAATGGCATAAATTTTTTAGAAGAGTAACACATTTCACCGATGAAAGCCGAAACCTCCATATTCTATCGGCCGGTTGAATTCTAAGCGATCGCAAAAACATCAGAACTTCTTTATCCCACTCCCACTTGAGACTTCCGGTCAAGTAATGATCTGCACAGACACACCGAAGTGGATTCAGTTGCCATACCCAACTTCTTTTCCTGTCCAGCTCGGCATTGCAAATAGCACATCGATTAAAGTCAGGGGCATGACCGGTTATCACCATAAGGCGAAAAAGCCATATAACGGTTAAAAGCAACGGATTCAATCTTTTCTCGTTAAGTAATTTTGCGACCGTCGCCGTAATTAGAAAACTTTCGGCATGGGCATCATTTTCAGGAAGGAAGGCAAGGAGAACCTCCGATATGAGATTCCCGATTCCCATAAGCATAGGATCCTGTCTAAAAGCAGTAAAACCAGTATGAAGCCTGGCTTCTTTAAGCAAAAGGTGTGAATGCGATGGAACGTATGAAAGAGTAATTATGTTAAGGGGCTCAAAACAATTGAGAAAACGTCGAACGCTTTTTTTTGCATTTTTTGCAATTCCCCTTCGTAATGTTCCGCTCTGATCAAGAAAAAAAACCAGCAGATCTGCCCCTTCCAGTTCTTTTGACGCAACAACTATAGCAGTAGATTTATCATCTGTCAGATCAAGAGGCTCAGGGAACATTTTTCTTCAAAGACTTTGAATTTCGGGGAAGGGTAAGCGTTATCACTCGACCTTTTCTTCCAAGGTTTTCCAGGACCTTATCGTCCCATATAATCCTGGCTCCGGCAGCATTTCCCAGTTTGACCTTAGCTCGATCTTTAACTTCAAATTCAATCCGTTCACCTTCAGTCATCAATCTATTTACAGCAGTTCCTTCGCTATCAATCCATACCTTAACCCAGGTTTCGTCTATTGCTTCTATGACCAGCCGATGGACGTTAGGCGATATCCCGGCTTCAACTGCATTTTTTACATTACTTTGCGCAACAATATCAGGAACAGTGCTTGACGGTGATGGAATGCGCCTATCCTCCTGCCCTGAACTCTGAGAGGTCGTAGAACCCTGCTCCGTAGATGTAGAAGAAGGCTCATCTTTTTGAATTTTCAGCGCCTTTACCACTTCCTGTGGAACTTCCGGAGCTACTTCTTCCTTCCCTACCATCTGGTTATTAATCGGTTTATTTACCTTGTTGGAAATAAACAGGCCTCCGACAAGCATCAAAATAGATACGCATGCAACAGAAATGTAAAATAGAACTTTACCGCGATTACGAAACAGAGGAACTCGAACTGTAAGAATCTTTTTGTAATTTTCGGCTCTTTTTCTATCGAAGGGCAGGAAATAATGTTCCGCAATTTTGACTGGTTCTTCATAAGGCTCCCCAATCACCTTACAGTAAGCTTTCAAAAAATTAACCAGGAAAAAAGACGAATACAGTTTTTCCCACCGCCCTTCCTCGATAGCCCTCAGGAGTTGGGGCGATATTTTCGTCACTTCTGAAATATAAATAAGGGATATTCCCTTCTCTTCCCTGCGCTGCCTGAGATACTGTCCTATCTCTTTCGGTAATTCCCGACGCTGTTCTTCTCTCATTTCGCCCATCCTAGAGAGAAACCTTTATGTAAGCCTTTTCTTTTAACCCCTTCAACCATTCCCTGAATTTTCTCTCCACCTCTTTCTGGACAAGCATCTGACGAATCTTTTCCCTTTCCTGCGGATCCGATGGATTCAAGGCGATATACTCCGTTTTCCTGTCTTCAACTTTAACTATGAAATCGCCAGTATCTGAAGAGAGAACAGGAGAAATTTGCCCGGGAGAAAGTTGCTTAACCACTTCCTGAAGTTTGCCGGAAAGCTCATTAAAATTAACCCACCCTACTCTTCCGCCTTCCGAAGCATTGGGCCCACGGGAATATTTTCTGGCCATCTCGTAAAAATCTGCTCCAGCCCGGATTCTGTTTAAAACTTCATTTCCTGATGTACCTGAATTCTTAGGAACAAATATCACGGACAAATTGACCTTTTCCACCTCTTCCGCCGGATGACTCTTCACATACTGATCAATATCAGCATCCGTCACAATCGTCTTTGACTGAAAAACCTTTTCTATCAACATCACACGCTCGAGCTCTTGCCGGATGTGTTTCTTAAACTCCTCTAAAGTAAACCCCTCCTTCTGAAGAGCGGCAACGAACTGATCATCCGTAAGCCCCTTACTTTGCTTGATCCTCTCTATCGCACGTTCAACAGCCTGATCATCAACGTTTATTTTGAGGTTTTTCATTGCCTGTCGGATCAGTTTATCTTCGATCATCTGCTCGAGAATCTGACGCTGAAGCTCTGACTCGGGAATAGGTAATGGCGACCGAATTTTCTCTTTGATTTCATTCACTCTGGCCCGCAAATCACTATACAAAATCACTTCGTCATTAACAACAGCAACAATTCTATCCAGCTCTTCACATAAAACATTTTTTGAGAGCATCAATAACGTAACACTCACAGCAAAAAACAAAAAATAATATCTTGCCTTCATTTTTTCCTGTCCTTCAATCAATTACTAACCGCAATGCTCAAGTATTTTTTTAATGTAACCAGCCGGTCAAATAAGTCAGAAGCTTTTACAGGCACTATTACAACACTTGAATCGTAATAAGTCAAAGCTACAATGCCCTTTGAGGCAAAAAATTCTTTCAATCGTATGGCATCCTCCGATCGAATGAAGGTTAGCTCCCATCCTTCCGATTTTGCCTCAATCCGAAGTATCTTGAGCTGTTTCATCAACAGCCTTATTTTTGCCAGAAGGACGAGGAGTCTCGTTTCTGGAGGCAATGAACCGTAGCGATCTCTCCATTCTTTCATAATATCATTGATTTCATCACTTGATGTTGCCGAAGCCAGCTTCTTATATGCAACAAGGCGCTGGCGGGCATCGGGTATGTAGGATTCCGGAATGAAAGCCGAAGACGGGATTTTTATTTCCGGATCGTAGTCTTCTTCGTCTTCTAAGCCTTCGCTCCTGAGCTTTTTTATCATCTCCTGCACGAGTTCCAGATACAGTTCATAGCCCACGGCCTCGATATGTCCTGATTGAGCCGCTCCTAAGATCGACCCGCCGCCTCTTATTTGCAGATCGTTCATGGCAATTTTAAATCCGCTCCCAAGACTGCTGAAATCAACAAGAGTTCTCAGGCGTTTTCTGGCTTCCTGAGAAAGGAAATGTTCTCCCGGCACTACAAGATAAGCATAGGCCTGTTCGCCAGATCGCCCCACCCGGCCTCTCAACTGATACATCTGAGCAAGACCTAAACGATGAGCATCGTTTACGATAATTGTATTGGCGCTTGGAATATCAAGCCCTGACTCAATAATGGTGGTGCATACCAGCACATCGATCTCACGACGGACGAAGCTGAGCATCACCTTTTCCAGTTCACGCTCCGGCATCTGTCCATGAGCCACAGCCACTCTGGCTTCAGGAACCAGTTCTCTGATTCTTTCCGCAACAGCTTCTATATTCTGCACCACATTGTGAACAAAAAACACCTGCCCCTTACGGTTAAGCTCTCGAAGAATGGCTTCACGAATCAAAGTATCGTCAAATTCGATAACATACGTCTCGATACTCTTCCGACCCACCGGAGCGGTTTCTATGACCGACATGTCCCTTACACCTGATAAGGCCATATGGAGGGTTCTCGGGATGGGCGTGGCAGTAAGAGTAAGCACATCCACCGAAACGCGAAATTTTTTGATTTGTTCTTTATGTTTTACGCCAAACCTGTGTTCTTCATCGATTATGAGAAGTCCGAGGTTGGCAAATCGCACGTCGTCCTGAAGAAGACGATGAGTTCCTATGATGATGTCGATCTTTCCTGCCTTTAGATCTTCAATAATACGCTTTTGCTGACTCGCCGTCCTGAACCGGCTCAGCATCTCCACTTTCGCACCGAATCTGGAAAATCGCTCCGAGAACGTCCGATAATGCTGTTCGGCAAGAACCGTCGTTGGAACCAGCACTGCTACCTGTTTGTGATCGAGAAACGCCTTAAAGGCGGCTCTGAGAGCCACTTCCGTCTTTCCGAAGCCAACATCTCCACAGACCAGTCGATCCATCGGCCGTGGCGACATCATGTCGTTCAGCACGTCTTCAATTGCTCTGAGTTGATCCGGGGTTTCTTCAAAGGGAAAGGTAGCCTCGAATTCCCGATAAATATCATCCGGTGGGGAGAAGGCATACCCTTCTTTGAGATGTCTGAGAGCATAGATGCGAAGCAGTTCCTCGGCAACTCGCTCGGCCGATTCTTTTGCTTTTCTCTTTAAATTCTCCCAGCGATTACTTCCAAGCCTGTCGATACGGGGAGGGCCACCTTCCGACCCGATGTATTTCTGGACTCTCTGAAGCCGATCCACGGGAACATACAGCCGGTCACCGCCTTCGTATTCTATAACGAGAAAGTCACCTTCCGTGTCGCCCGCCTTAAGATGTGTAAGTCCACGATAAATGCCTATCCCATGCTGGACATGAACAACAAAATCCCCTTCCTCAAGATCCTGAAAGGACCCCAGAGAAAGCCCCTTAATGACCCGTTTTTCCCTTCGTGCCGTTGATAATCCGAAAAGTTCGCGTTCGGCGACCACCACAAGATGTTCATCGGGGAGGTAAAATCCTTCTTCCAGATTGCCGGTAAATATCAGAACCCTACGGATTCCTCCCTCTTCCCAGATTTCCAGATCCCTGTAAGAAAAGGGATCGTTGACCACCGTTGCCGGAACTCCGTAGTGCTCAAGCATGTTCTTTAATCGCTCAGATTGATGACGCTGACCACAAACTATCACTATTCGAAGGCTTTCCTCCTGCCAGTGCGAAAGTCTCCTGGCGAATCTTTCAAGGAATGAAACGGGACGATCCTGTTCGACCCTGTTCCTGCTATCTTCTGCAACGATTTCGTCCCTGAGCCCCCTGAGATTTCTTGCTTCAAGGACAATTACTGGGGTTTCCTCACGAGAAATTCCAACGACAGATCGTAAGTCATCACACCAGACTGCCCGGCTTTTTCTACATTTTTCGATGACTATGTCGGGATTTTCAAGACGACGTTCCGCAGGCTGAATCCAGCCATCGCCTTTTACCAGATCCGCATCGGAAGCCTTTTCAGATCGATACCGCTCCACCATTTCATCTATAGCTCTATCAGTATCAAACCACATCCACAAAGAGTTCGATGGTAGATAGTCGTGAAGAAGTTCGGTCTGCTCATAAACTACTCCCACGAAGACATCCCAATCTACAAGCTCTCTTTGCTCTATGCTTCTTATCCATTTTGTCATTGCCGATGGATCTACGAGTCCATCCTGAACATCACGAAGAAGCTGCTGTTCCAGTCGGTCTTTACTCCGGTCATCGATAATGACCTCACCTGCCGGAACAACATAGATTTCGTCGAGCGATCCCACAGATCTCTGGCTGAGCGGGTTAAAAAGCCTCAGGGATTCCACCTCTCGTCCCCAGAGCTCAATACGAACAGGTGAAGAATACAGTGGAATGAAGCAGTCAATGACGTCCCTGCGGATACTGAAGTCTCCCATGACCTCCACAAGCTTTACTTCCATGTATCCCCAGCTCAGGAGTTTATCGACAAAGTTTTCCGGAAGTCGTTCACCTTTTCGTATGTGAAGGGTCGACTCTTCAAGGGCGCTTCTGGGAGGCAATCTATCGAGAAGTGCCGGAGCTGAAGTAACCACGACGGCAGAAGCCGGGTTCCATATCAGGCGGCTTAAAACATGGATCCGTTCGCCTCGAACTGAAAAGGCATCTTCCAGCGATTTTCTTCTGAAACCTCTAGCCGGAAGAAATAAAAGCCTTTTTTCAAAGGGATCTCGTTTAAACCCCACATCATGTTCAAGCCCGAGGAAAAAGGACAGTTCCTGATAAATCAATTTTGATTCCCGGTCGTTCGGCGCCACCACAACAACCGTATTTTGCGGAATTTTTGAAGCGATATAACCGGTTAAGTATGAGAAGGCCGGGCGGTTTATTCTATGGACAGATAGAGAACCGGAGCCTTCGGAAAGAAGCTCAAAGATTCTGCGAAATCCTCCGGAACCCACTGGCTTCTGATAATACTTATGAAGATCAGCGTCAGAACACGAAAGCATATTCCCCCTCGATGAAGAAACCGACATTCTTGACAGTCCAGAACGATTTCAGGATAACAATTACGCAAATCAGTTACATTCGTAAGGCTTTTACATTATTCACATCATCTTGAAAAGGTGTAGAATGGAAAAAATAAGCGAAGACGTTCGTAAAAAACTTCGTATGCTCCCAAGCGTGCATATTTTGCTTGAACACCCCAGAATTATCTCACTGAGCCGGTCATACCCGAAAAAGCTGGTTACAGAATCGGTCAGGAGAGTGATTGAACAGAAACGGAGAAAGATTCTCGAAGGACATTCTGAAGAATTGGTCCCTGGTGAAGAAAAACTTTTCGATGAAATCGAAGCTCACATCAAGCAGGCTTTTAAACCCACGCTCAGGCCTGTTGTGAATGCCACAGGAGTCATTGTTCACACCAACCTCGGGCGATCCATACTTGCCGACGAAGCCATTGAATCGATGGTGCAGGTAGCTCGAGCCTACAGTACTCTCGAATACGACCTTGAACGGGGGAAAAGGGGCTCCAGATACGTGCATGCGGAAAATCTTCTAAGAGAAATCACCGGAGCCGAAGGAGCGCTGGTCGTTAACAACAATGCAGGAGCGGTCCTCTTAGTATTGAATACCCTTGCAAGAGCGAGAGAAGTGGTAATATCCCGGGGTGAACTTGTAGAAATAGGCGGCTCATTCCGGATTCCAGAAGTTATGGCTATGAGCGGCGCTATTCTTCGCGAAGTGGGATGCACGAACAGAACTCATCTGAGAGACTATGAAAACGCCATTGGAGACTCGACGGCGGCCCTGATGAAAGTCCATAAAAGTAATTACAGAATTATTGGCTTCTCTCAGGAAGTGACGGCGAGAGAGCTTGCCGAACTCGCTCACAGCCGAGGGCTTCTTGCTCTGGAAGACATGGGGAGTGGATGCTTTGTCGACCTTTCCCGCTTCGGGTTGCGAGGGGAGCCCACCGTCAAGGGAGAGCTTCAGCAAGGCATGGATATTGTGACTTTCAGTGGAGACAAACTGCTTGGAGGGCCACAGGCGGGAATTATAGTTGGGAAAAAGGATCTCATAGAACGGCTTAAGAAAAATCCGTTAACGAGGGCCTTACGGGTTGACAAACTCACGCTGGCAGCTCTTGAAGCCACTCTCAGGCTTTACTACGATGAGGACAGAGCAGTTGAACGAATACCCACTCTAAGAATGATCGCTGCTCCAGCCGAAGATCTGGAAAAAAGAGCTATACATCTGGCAGAAAGGTTAAAGTCAGTGCTGGAGGGAAAGCCGGTGGACATTTCCGTGGTTCCCAGCACAGCACGAACGGGCGGTGGCTCTCTTCCCGAAGTAGATCTTCCATCCTGGGCTGTTAGCATTAAGCATAGAACGCTTGCCCCACAATTAATGGAAGAATTCCTGCGCCGTTTTGAACCGCCCATAATTGTGAGGATAGAGGAAGATCAGATTCTTATGGATGTAAGAACTCTTCAACAGGGCGACGACGACATTATTCTGAATGCGTGGAGCAAATGGAAAGTGAACGGATGAGAAATGCTCAAATGAGCAGATAAAGCCGGCGCAGAAGATACGCCTATTTACCTAGCAAGACTACAATTTTAATACATTGCAAAAACTTTGGCTAAATCCCTAGTAAAAGATTGTCACGTCCGTCTTACGGCGGCCTCGCAATGCGTGACCAAAAAAGAGATTGCCACGCGCCCTTCGGGCGCTCGCAATGACGGAAAAGAACAATGTGGCCTCGTAATGACGGAGAACAACGTGGCCTTGTAATGACGTAAAGTAAAACGGCGGCCTCGCAATGACGGTACCGCGCGTCATTGCAAGCCTTCTTATATCGTCATTGCGAACATCTTTATCCCGTCATTGCGAGCCTTTTTATACCGTCATTGCGAGGAGCGAAGCGACGAAGCAATCTCTTGCTTTTCCCCGTGTCATTGCGAGCCTAAGCGAAGCGAAGGCGAAGCAATCTCGTCATTGTTTTTTATGAGATTGCCACGGCTGCCTTACGGCAGCCTCGCAATGACGCCATATCCGTGTCATTGCGAGCCTTTTTATCCCGTCATTGCGAGGAGCGAAGCGACGAAGCAATCTCCCTGTCGTGACAAACCTGGGTTAATGAGCCGATTTTTTAGCAGGCTGAGCTTTTTCTGTTTTTTCGGTCTTTACTCCACCCTGTTCGCAAAGCTTCTTCAGGTTTTCACGCTCCTTATACATATCAAGCCATGACTGAAGAGCTTCAATAGGCAGCTCAAAGCCTTTTACTCCGGCCTGATGGGCGGCGAGGTATTCGCCATGGAGAATGCGATACTGTTCAAAGAGAGTTTTCTCGATTTCTTCCAAGGCTCCAATATGTCTGTGAATTCTATGCAGAGCTACGGGCACAAGGGCTTTCAGAGCCTCTTCACGAGTCTTGAAACGCTGAGAAAGAAGAGCATCCAGTTCCGGGTCCTTTTCAGTGCCGAAATAGACCGGCTCAAAATTCTTGTCTTTCAAAGCATCAAACCATCCGATCCTTCCCACGTAAAGCCCTAATTTGCCGCCTTTCAGACAAAAATAATATTTTGTGGGAATAGCAAGAAAAGCGATGGTTGCTACCACGATAACAACTGCACCGATGATACTCAATTTTTTAAGCAACTCTCGATTGATTCCCGACACTCGATAGCGAACATCATGGTGGGTCATTCCGTAAACCTCCTTTCGCCAGTCTAAATCCCAGTTAAACCAGACCTGATCCCGTATCATCTACTCAGAATTTTCAGGAAAAGTCAAAAAAATTCAACCACAGCAAATTCAAAGCAGGACAATGTTTATAAAAGGCCTTGCTATCGCCACACTCCAGTACTGGAGCATTTTTTTATTGTTGTCCGTTCCACAATTAATTGATATTTTCAACGCTAACTATGCGAATCCTTCTTTAAGAAAGGTAAAAAGATGAAAAAGCGCACTGTGATGGCATTACAGTTTTCACTGCTTGTCCTCCTGGGAGGCTTAATTATGCTAGATTTTGCCAGAGCAGAAAATATAATAGACAGTGAGCTGTTTACCCCTAAAACGGCAACTCTCTGGATAAAAGAAACGCTACCGGTTGAAAATCAACGGATAGCTATTGATCTGCCTCCCCAGGTCATGATGGAAACTCTTAATATTCAGATTCTCGAACCCCATGGGCTTTCGATAGGAAGCATATCGGAAGAATGGATAGAGGAACGAAGAGAAAAAGAATTGCAGGAACTCAAAGAAAGAATCAAAGCGGTTGAAAAAGAAAGAGATGTTTTGAAAGTGTCTCAGGAAGTAATCCATTCCGAAATAAAAGCATGGGAAGAGCAGATCCGCCAAAAGCGAGATCAGATTCAGGATTTGATAAACCTTGTGGAAGAAGCACGTAAGCGTCTGGAAGATCTTCATAAACGCTCACTCCAGATCGGCTATGACATAAAATCTAGAGAAGAAGAACTTGCAGAACTCAACCGACGCTTCGAAGAGATGACCGGCAATAAGAAAAAAACACTAAGGGTTTATTGTAGCGTCATCGGGCTTTCTGATAACATCAGGGAGATCACAATAGGTTACCAGTTTACTATGAAAGAAGCCGAATGGCGCCCTGTTTATCGTTTCGAGCTATTCCCATCGGAGAAACGTCTTTCCTTCATCTGGGAGGCCGAAATCACTCAGAGATCGGGCATTGAGTGGCCCAATGTGGATGTAAGTCTCGCCACGACAGAGCCCATTAAGTTTACTCAGCCGCCTGATCTTCCCCCGTGGATAATTGAGCCAATACGACCTTTTCCCGGGAAAGTCCATGGAGGAGGCGATGTCAGGATGAAAGCGGTTCCATCAGCTCCCATGGCTTTTGGCGTGGAAGCCCAGCCTGAAGCAGTTCAGGAGGAAAAAAGTGCTTTCATTGTTTATAATCTGGGACGTCGTAACATAGCCTCAGGAAAAACCTCGAGGTTTTCCATCATGAACAGAAACTGGGAAGTGCAGGTGCAGTATCTACTCCGCCCCTTTGTGTCACCATGGGCTTTTGTTCAGGCAAAAGCCAACTTTGAAGAAACTTTCCAACTTCCACGTGGCGAAGGGCTCTTCTTTCTGGACGGAACTTTCATATACAGATCTCACGTATCGGTCCAGGGCCTCTCTTATACCTTCTCTTTTGGTCCCGACCCGCTTATCAGGTCAAAACTGGTCCTTGAAGACAAGCAGACCGGGAAAAGAGGTTTCCTCAGAGGGAAACAAACGTTTTTATGGAAATGGTTTTATGAAATAGAAAATACTCATTCCTTCCCTGTAACGTTAAGACTTGAAGAAAGAAAACCGCAACCCCGGGATGAAAGAATACAGGTGAAGTTTCTGGAAATGCCGTCTTTTAAAGCCATAGAAGACTGTGAACCTGACAGATGGTGCTGGGAAGTGCCTGTTCAGGAAAGGGAAAAGAAAACCGTTTGTTTTGCTGTGCAGGCAGAAGCCCCGGAAGACATGGAGATATTTCCAGGATGGTAACCGGAAACCTCATGGAAGAAATCAGAGAACGATGGCTTGAAGCTGAAAAGAGGCTCGCCACTGTAAAAGGCGAGCTGATTTCCAACCGGGATTTTTTAAGTCTTCTCAATTCATATGAGGAATCCATAGCCGGGACTGCAAGAGCCATGAAAAGTCTTGGTGTCTGGGACGAATGCGCCAGATGTGGTAAATCTCCGGGCGGAAGTTGCTGCGCT
>CAZWJX010000008.1:17076-29973 GCA_964634695.1 uncultured Syntrophobacterales bacterium
ATGGTATGACGTCGAAACCTTTATGATCAACATTCTGATGGGTTGTGAGTTTCCACCCCATCCTTTTTATCACGGCCATTGCATATTTCTGGGCGAAAAGGGTTGTATACTCAAAGCCCGACATTACTATTGCGTCCACTTCCTCTGTCCCCAGATTCAGGACATGCTGGGTGCGAACAACAAAGACCTTCTTATGAAAATCGTGGGAAAGGAAATATTTCTGGGCTCAAAGGTCATTTCATACATTTCATATCTGACATCTGTTAAAGGATAATTGCGCCCTTATGTCCCGATTCTGTCGTGATTACGTCTTCATTAAGTCCTGATTCACATTTAATTTATCTTTTGCTTTCCCGGCTCTTCTAAGTTTATTCGGCTTAAAAGCTCTTATCAGATCCTGGCATTCAATTTGCATATTACATAAAGCAAAAGGAAGAAAAAAACCCTTTCCTCCTCGTGTGTTGCTAACCGGCCTAGCCCCACCGGTTAGCTTTTTTTATTCCATTTCTATGGTGGTGGGCGTTTTGTAATAAATATCGAAAACGACTCTGTTTACTCCCCGGACCTCGTTAATGATTCTGTTTGCCATCCTTGCGAGCAATTCGTAAGGAACTCTGGCCCAGTCCGCCGTCATTGCATCAACGCTTTCGACTATACGCACTGCAATTACCTGTTCGTATGTCCTTTCATCGCCCATTACACCCACGGATTTCACGGGAAGCAATACAGCGAAGGCCTGCCAGACTCGATCATACCAGCCCGCAGCCTCCATTTCCTCGAGCACAATAGAGTCGGCTTCTCGCACGATTCTACGACGCTCTTCCGTCACTTCACCTATTAACCTTATCGCCAGCCCGGGCCCCGGAAAAGGATGGCGCATGATGATCCGCTCCGGAAGCCCCAGCTCCCTCCCGAGAGCCCTCACCTCGTCTTTGAAAAGCTCTCTCAGCGGTTCTATAAGGCGCAGGTTCATTCGCTCTGGAAGGCCACCCACATTGTGATGCGTTTTAATCGTTGCCGAAGGGCCTTTGAATGACACGGATTCTATAACATCGGGATAGAGCGTTCCCTGAGCGAGATAAGAAACCTGAGGAAGCTTCCTGGCTTCTCTTTCGAAAATCTCAACGAACAGGTTCCCGATGATCTTTCTTTTCTTTTCTGGGTCGGTTACGCCCCGTAGATGGCTGAGAAATTCCTTCGAAGCATCCACGTATATGAGTGGAATATCAAAATAGGTTTCAAAAACACGCCTCACACTTTCCGGTTCACCGGCTCGCAGCAAACCGTTGTTCACAAATACGCAGTGCAGTTGATTACCAATAGCCTTGTGAAGAAGGACGGCAACAACAGAAGAGTCAACACCACCGCTTAGAGCGCATATCACATGCTGGTCACCCACTTCATCACGAACTGATTTAACAACTTCTTCAATGAAAGACTGCATTGTCCACGTTGGACTACAGCGACAGATACGGAATAGGAAATTTTCAATGATGGTTACTCCGCAGGGAGTATGGGCCACCTCGGGATGGAACTGAACTCCGTAAAACCTTCTTTGAAAATCGGCAACGGCGGCAGCGGGCGAATTATCAGAATGGGCCAGCACTCTGAACCCATCGGGAAGCTTCTTCACACGATCACCGTGGCTCATCCATACTTTAAGATCCGATGAATCAATACCGTAAAAGAGATCACCGGGCTCTCTCACGGTGAGCACCGCATGACCGTATTCTCGCTCTTCAGCCGGTTCCACTTCACCCCCAAGCTGGACGCACATAAGCTGAAGTCCATAACATATACCCAGGATAGGGACTCCGAGCCGGTACACTTCCGGTGATACTTTTGGGGCGCCTTCAGCATACACGCTTGCCGGTCCCCCCGAGAAGACGATACCTTTGGGGGCAAACTCAACGATCTTTGAGTAGTCCATGTTGAAGGGATGAATCTCACAGTAAACGTGACTTTCCCTGATACGTCGAGCAATAAGCTGGGTGTACTGGGATCCGAAGTCCAGGATAAGGATGCGATCTTTTGGCATTTGCTCAAGCTTCATGGCATCACCCTACTTCAAGTCCACCTGATAATTGGGCGCTTCTTTCGTGATGATTACGTCATGGACATGGCTTTCCCGGAGGCCGGCCGATGTAATCTTCACGAACCGAGCTTTCGTTCTGAGCTCTTCTATGGTGCGGCAACCCACGTAACCCATACCCGATTTGAGCCCGCCAACAAGCTGATGTATGACGGCGGCAAGAGGGCCACGGTAGGGAACCATTCCTTCTATGCCTTCCGGAACCAGCTTTGAAACTTCCTGGACATCACACTGACCGTAGCGATCCCGGGATCCTTCTTTCATAGCTCCAAGAGATCCCATACCACGGTAAGCCTTGTAACTGCGCCCCTGATACAGGATTGTCTCACCGGGGCTTTCGTCAGTTCCGGCAAAAAGGCTTCCTATCATTACCGAATGGGCTCCGCAGGCTATAGCCTTCGTTATATCACCGCTGTATTTAATACCACCGTCGGCAATTACAGGGATGCCGTAACGGGAAGCGACCCTAGCGCACTCCATAATTGCGGTTGCCTGAGGAACGCCCACACCGGCTACAATTCGAGTGGTACATATAGAGCCCGGTCCTACTCCTACCTTTACAGCATCGGCTCCAGCCTTAATGAGAGCCTCAGTCCCCTCGGCCGTTGCAACATTTCCGGCTATGACCTGCAAATCTGGAAACTTGGCCTTCAAAGTTTTGATGGCATCTATAATGTTTCTGGAATGACCATGGGCACTATCCAGAACTATGACATCGACGTCGGCATTTACAAGCGCCTCTGCCCGTTCAAGCATGTCGGGTCCCACACCCACGGCAGCCCCTACTCGAAGACGACCGTATTGATCCTTGCAGGCATTGGGGTACTTTTTAATCTTCATGATGTCTTTTATGGTTATGAGCCCTTTGAGATTACCGTCTTCATCAACCACAAGAAGTTTTTCGATTCGTTTTTTCTGGAGAATCCGTTTTGATTCCTCGAGAGTAATTCCGGCCGGGGCCGTAATGAGGTTTTCCTTGGTCATAACTTCGGAAACAGGTGTGTCCATATTTTCTTCAAAACGAAGGTCTCTATTGGTAACAATGCCGACGAGTTTCCCATTCTTTACTACAGGAACGCCGGAGATACGGTAGTGTCGCATGATCTCAAGCACTTCGGCAATTTTCGTTTCAGGTTCAACCGTAATGGGGTCAAGAATCATTCCGCTTTCCGATTTTTTAACTTTGCTTACCTCAAGCACCTGAGCTTTGATGCTCATATTTCGATGAATGATACCTATACCACCTTCACGGGCTATGCTGATCGCAGTGTCGGCCTCTGTTACAGTATCCATGGCGGCACTTACCAGAGGAATATTGAGCTTGATCTCTCTGGTAAGCCATGTCTCCGTGTTAACCTCTGTAGGAAGCACTTCGGAATAAAGCGGAACGAGAAGTATGTCATCGAAAGTAAGAGCTTCAGGGATGTGTGAATACCCCGGATGCTCGTCGTAACCGGTCGTCATAAGCTCTCCTTTTCCTTTATAAGTTTATTTTGAGACCCAAAACTCCCGAGACAAATTCGGTGCCACGCCTTTATCTCTTTTCAATCTTCCATGTCAAGGATTCAAGAATTGCTCTTTGGTCGGTTTTTTCAAAGTCATAGCCGGATATCTCATCAAGCACGCCCTTTATAAGGACTCCTTCAAGGAAGCCAGAATCGGTTATGATAAGGCGTTTTTTGCCTGTCAGGCTCCCGATGACCGAGACTATGATGGCCCCACCGATTATAACGTCCTCCCTGCCTTTTTCCAGCCCAGGAACTGATTTACGTTCCTCGAGTGAAAGAGATGCCAGATGATTAAGAAGTTCGTCAATCCAGAATCGGTCTATTTCAATTCCGCAGACACGATAAGGCACATAGTCTGTCATTTTAAGTTTTATCGCTCCGAGAGTTGCGACGGTCCCTCCTCCTCCGATTAAAATATCAGGTGAAAAGGCGTTAACGGAGTCCTTGAACTCCTGAAGCATAACCTCTGCATGTATCCTGGCTTTTTCTATCCATGAAGGTTCGGCAGGCGCAAGGGGTATGTATTTCCTGGTAAGGCTTGCCGCTCCGATGAAAAAACTTTTCCACCATGTAATATTACCGTTATCTAAAAAAACAACTTCCGTTGAACTTCCACCCAGATCGAAAAAGGCGATTTTTGAAGACATAAGATCGCCGGAGCCTTGCTCTTTTTTCAAGGAATTGAGAACCTGCAAGGCCCCGATTGTTGACCAGATGGCTTCTTCTCTTTCGGAAGCTATAAAAGAGAAGAAGCCAAAGCGATTTTTTATGCTCTCTAAAATTGCCGCTCCATTTTCAGCCTTTCTGAACACCCCGGACGCCCCCCAGATGACTTGTTTAACTCACAGGGTCTGGAAACGCTCTTTATAAACCGAGAGAATATGCTGGACTCGTTCTACCGAAGTTCTATCGAGCAGCAGACGGCTGCCGTCCTGTTCCGTGGTAAGAGCAAAACGCGTAAAGTCTCTTTTGTGTTCAACCGGACGAACAACACCAGTCTCTTTTTCAACTTCCGCAACAAGACTTCTTACGGTATGAGATCCCAGATCAACGGCTGCATAGACGTGGCTCATGTTTGAAAAACCTCTCCAATTCTTTCAAAGATCCAAATACTCCATTAGCATTCTTAAAAAACTCTCCAATACAATCATTCTTTCAGACCAGCAGGGAAAGATCGCAGCACCAATTGCAAGTTTTCGCTTTTCACTTTCACCAGTGTTGAGACTTCCAAATGTAACTTAACATTATACCCGATTAGTTTTAATTCGAACAGGACCTTAACGCGTTGACGTGGAAAAAACCCGTTCTTAAATTTTAAAAGTAGCAGGATTTTTATCATGAACCCCGGGCATACAGGCCCGGTTAATTAAAATACAGGGGGCGAGTATGATAGCAAAGGGTGGCTTTGGTAATGATGTAACAAAGCCCGACTTTTCCCCTATGAATTACTGCGCCGAAATGGATGAACTCGAATTGCTCCGGCTTCTAACTATACGAAATGTCCCGGACGAGGAGGAAGAAGACGGTAGTATTTTTGATCGGCTAGTCTCTTCAGAAAACCTGGGAGATTTTGAATTTGCGACGGCTGGAGAGAGCGAAAACACGCCTTTTGAATCAGATCATATATCAACATATCTCAGGGAGGTGGCTCATCATCCGCTTATTACCCCGGAAAGGGAAATGGAACTGGCTAAAATCATCCGTAGCGGACAGGATGAAATAATAAATCTTATCATGACACATGCGGAAGCTCATGAGTCCATCAAAAAGCTCTGTCAAAAGATCCATAAGCTTCAGGTTCACGGAAAGAACTTCCCGGGGCTTAGAGACAAAGCTGTTCGACTGATCAACAAGACGATAACGCAGTTGGCTCAGAAATATCCCGATCAACCGCTGTTTCAGAAATTAAGACAGCAGTGTAGCGAAATTGCGGATCGAATCCATAAGGCAAAAGAAGAAATGGTGGAAGCGAATTTGAGGCTTGTTTTAAGCATTGCTAAGAAATATCGTGGAAGGGGGATGAGCTTCGACGATCTTATTCAGGAGGGAAACCTCGGGCTTCTCAAAGCCGTTGTTCGTTATGATCATACTAAAGGAAACCGCTTCAGCACATACGCCACGTGGTGGGTAAGGCAGAGCATTATAAGGGGCATATATGACAAGACCAGAACCATACGACTTCCCGTGCACTGTATCGAGTTAAAGAATCTTTCCAATAAGATCTACAATGAGCTTTTAGCCGAACTGGGACGAGAACCAACTCTGGAAGAAATTTCGGCCAGAGCCGAAATTGATCAGGACAGAATTGAATCTACCATGACTCTGGCAAATCAGCCTATTTCTCTGGAGACCCCTGTTGGAGACGACGAGCAGAGATTGGGAGATTTCATTGAAGACACTTCGGTCGAACATCCACTAAAGGAGCTGAGCCATAAAGAGCTTCACGACATCATGGTAAGACTGCTTGCTACGCTTCAGCCTCGTGAAGAAAAGATACTGCGGCTTCGCTTTGGGATAGGTGGCAGACCTGAAGAAACTCTGGAAAAAATAGGGAAAAGTTTCAATGTTTCAAAAGAGAGAATCCGCCAGATTGAGAAGAAGGCCCTAAAAAAACTTCAGCATCCAAAACGAAGAGCTCTTATCGAAGCATTCCTATAAAACCTGATAAGAACAGGAATTCATCCTTCTTGAACATCTCACCGCCGGGGACGCATCCAAAGCGTCCCCGAAATGTTTTTATTATTTGCCATGCAATTTCAAACAGAGTTCTGCAACACGTCTTCCTAATTTTCTGGCGTTTTCGGCCGTTTGTTCATCGGGTGCCCCTACACAGGCAACCCCGTAATGTCCTGTTGCGCTCATCGGATCACCAACTATTATCATTCCATAAATCAGCATGCACTGGATTATGGAAAGCATCGTTGTTTCTTTACCACCCGTAGGATCTCCAGATGTGGCAAAGGCGGCGCCAACCTTGTTTTCCATTTTTTTCCGGACGCCGACAAAATCATCAAAAACCTTTTTAAGTTCAGCCGCCATGGATCCAAAATAGACAGGCGATCCGGCAATGATACCTGCAGCTTCAACGAAGTCCTCTTTCGTAACATCTGATGGTGTCTTTAGAACTGCCGAAACTCCGCTTACCTGGTTGACTCCTTCTGCTACATATTCCGCCAGCTTTCTTGTGTTACCGCCCTTTGAATAATAAAGAACAAGAACTTTCATTGGAAACATCCCTCCTTCTTTTAGTTACAACCGTCATTGTGCCGTCTTGCTCATGGACATTTTTAAACACAAATACCTGCGATTTTGCAAGAAGATAGTTCGATACGGCTACTTCTTGCTGGCGTGCCCACTGCCCGAAAAGTTTTCCTGCGGCTATGAGGCGTTCGAGTCGGCGTCTGAGAGAGTCGGAAATGGGTGCAGGAGGAAGTCCAGACCATCTGGAGCCTGGAAGAGGCATAAAATGATGGGCATGGATACGGGCTCCCATCCGGGATAGCTTATCCATAAGCTCCAGGGAAGCTTTCACGTCCTCCTCATCTTCATAGGGAAGACCGAACATCATGTCCACCACAGGCACAAAGCCAGCCCCGGCTATCAAATCGCAGGCGCTCAAAACATTCTCAACCGTATGACCTCGACGCATAAGCTTCAACATGCGATCACTCCCGCTCTGAGCTCCAATAACAATCTGCCTGTTAGCGCAGTATCGCTTTAAAACGTCAACCGTATCAGGATTAACGAATTCCGGGCGCACCTCCGACGGGAAACTTCCAAAGAAAATCCGCCCTTCAGAAGGAAGAACTTTCTTTACTCCATCAAGAAGCAATTCCAGCTTTTCAATGTCGGGTTCTCTTCCCGTGGCTGATCCGTAAGATAGTGCGTTGGGTGTTATAAACCGGATATCCTTTTTCCCGTGTCTGACCATAAAACGCACGGCTTCAACTATAACGTCAACATTACGATGCCTGACTGCTGTTCCTTTCAGGACGGGCGTAGCGCAGTAAGAACATTTGAAAGGACACCCTCTGGTTATCTCTATAGGCCCCACGGCTAGGATTGCTTTTGGAAAGGGAAAGCTTTCTTCCCAGCCTGTGACCGATGGCGCCCTTGCCCCTTTAACTTTACCATCCACCAGCCTGTAACAACCGTGAGGTATTTCATGCAACGCTCCTTCGCTAATCACATTAACGAGTTCAGGAAAAATCTCCTCGCCTTCACCCGCAACGGCCACCCAGCAGCCGCTTTCAAGAACTCCCTTTACAGCACCGCTCGGATGGGGACCACCGGCTAGAATAAAAAGCTTCTCTTCCGGAAAACTGTTTCTTACAAGTGCCCACTCGTCCCGAATCTTTAACCATTGAGAACTCATGAAGGAGTAAGCAAGAACTATCCTCTCATGATCAACAAGAAGCGCTTTAACGGCATTCAGCAAAACATTATCTTTCGAACGATCCAGGTTGAGCCAGATGAGGTCAACGTTTCTAACCTGCCGTTTTTCAAGCGCCGCTGCTAAGGCAATATAGCTCCAGCGATTGTCTTTATGCACAGGAAACACGACCGCTAACTTCTTCAACCTTTTGCCCTCCACCACTCTTTCGATTTCAGTCGATTTATGTCATAAGATCAGCTCGTAAAAAATAAAATCGTTATACAAGCGTTCTACAAGGGGACAGGCGTGTTTGAACAGGTTGTTTTTATCATAAAAATGACTCTCTTTCTGTGGTGGATACACTTTATACCTCCCGTTCTTGCTGTCATCATGGAAGACAGATGGGCCCTCCCGCTCGACTTCAACCGCAGATTTTTAGATGGAAAGCCAATTTTGGGAAAACACAAGACCATTCGTGGTATTGTGGGGTCAACGGTGGCTGCAACAGTGACCGCTTCGGCTTTTGGATTGACCCACAGCGAAGGCTTTTTGCTGGCTCTTCTTGGAATGCTCGGTGACAGCATAACAAGCTTCATAAAACGAAGGCTCGATAAACCCAGTGGAACCATCATGCCTGTTATTGATCAACTCCTGGAAGGACTGCTCCCTCTAATTGCTATCAAAGAGTTGCACCAAATAGGTATGATCAGCTTCATATTGATCCTTTTTATATTTTCGCTGGGTGCCTATGCCGGATCGATATTTTACAAAAACATCCTTCTGGTTAAGCCTATACCGGAATATCCCAGAAACCTGACGCCACGTACGAGGTTAAGGGAATGGAGAGCCTGTCAGATCCGGAATCAGATTTTGAGAGTATTTTTTAACTTTGAAGACGCTATTAATTCTCATCTCCTTCTAAAGGCGATGCTTAAAATGTGCGGATATTACGATCGCGGAGTGAAAAATGCTCTTGATATACAGATCCGGATAGTGAAGATACCTTTTCCCGATCTTCCTTCTGCATTCAATGGGTATTCCATTCTCTTTCTCAGCGATCTTCATCTCAACTGCCACGAAAAACTGTTGGAGTCTCTTCTCAGAGTGCTCGATCAGATACCAGAATGCGATATTTGCATTCTCGGTGGAGACTATCGTATGGAGGAGGTTGGATCATACCATTCGCCATTTCCGCAGTTAAGCAGGATCATCCCTGCTCTCTACCAGAAAAGTCGAAATGGCATCTTTGCCGTTCTGGGAAACCATGACTGCATTGAAATGGTATCCTGGTTGGAAGAACGTGGTGTAAGGGTTTTAATCAACGAAAATAGCCGTATATTTCGAAACGGCGATTCGATTTATCTGGTTGGAGTGGATGATCCCCACTACTTTCGATGCGACGATGCGGAAAATGCCTTCAAGGGAGTGCCGGCCGACGGTTTTTCAATATTTGTTGCTCATTCGCCCGAAGTTTACAGAAAAGCGCACGCTTTCAAGGCGAGACTTTATCTATGCGGACACACTCACGCCGGTCAGATTCAGTTACCCCGCATCGGGCCAGTTTTTACGCACAGCAGGACGGGCTGGAGATTTGTTTACGGACTGTGGAAATACGGCTCGATGTGGGGTTACACGTCTTCAGGCGTAGGAGCCTCAGGAATCTTTGCAAGATTCAATACACGAGGCGAGGTTGTCAGAATAATCCTATTGAAAGAGGGTGAGGGAGATTATGAGTCATAAGTCATTTAAACTGATCAGAGAACAGCGCATCAGAGAACTGAACACTCATGCCTACCTTTACGTTCACGAGCAGACCGGAGCTCAAGTCCTTTCTCTCAAAAATCGGGACGAAAACAAGGTATTTGGTATCACATTTCGCACACCACCGATGGATTCCACCGGCCTTCCTCACATACTGGAACACTCCGTCCTGTGTGGCTCTCGAAAGTATCCGGTAAAAGAACCTTTTGTGGAACTTCTCAAGGGATCTCTCCAGAGTTTTTTGAACGCCTTCACCTATCCCGATAAAACCTGTTATCCCGTTGCAAGCCCGCATCCAAGAGATTTCCACAATCTGATAGATGTCTATCTTGACGCGGTCTTTTACCCGCTAATAACTCCTGAAGTTTTCTATCAGGAAGGCTGGCACCTGCATCAGGAATCACCCGATTCGCCCATGGAAATTCGGGGTGTCGTTTATAACGAAATGAAAGGGGCCTATTCCTCTCCTGAAAGGCTCCTGTATGAAACCGTTCAGCAGTCTCTCTTCCCCGATCATCCCTATTCTTTCGATTCAGGCGGAGATCCTCGAATCATTCCCCAACTGACCTACGAACAATTTTTAAACTTCCACAAAACCTTCTATCATCCTTCAAATGCGAAGATCGTCTTTTACGGGGATGGATCAATAGAAGAAGAACTGTCGCACATTGAGGAATATCTTAAAGATTTTTCGGCTGCTTATGTCTATTCCGATATACCTCCTGCAAAGTCAGTCCACGGCCTCAGACTCGTCGAAAGACCCTATGCTATTATACCCGGAAGTGGAGACGAACGGTTTTTTGCAACTCTCAATGCCCTGCTCCCTGAAACGACAAACGTTGAGAAAAATATTGCCTTTCAGATGCTTAGCTACATACTTCTTGGCATGCCCGGCTCTCCCCTAAGAAAGGCTCTAATTGATTCGGGCCTTGGAGAAGACATAACGGGCGTTGGACTGGAAACTGAGCTGCGAAATCTGTATTTCTCTACAGGGCTGCGCGGCATAAAGAAGCGGGATCATGTGAACGAAATGGTTTCTCTTATTGAAGAAACCCTGACGAAACTTGTTCATGACGGAATTCCCCGTTCGACCATAGAAGCCGCCGTAAATACCGTCGAATTCCGGTATAGAGAATGCCACACGGGAAATTATCCCAGAGGTCTGGTTCTGATGCTCACCGCTCTTACAACATGGCTTTACGATGGAGATCCGCTGGCTCTTATAGCATTCGAGAAACCTCTTGAAAGCGTGAAAAAATCGATAGAATCGAACCCCCGGTTTTTTGAAGAAATGATCGAAGAATATCTGCTCAACAATTCCCATCGTTCTCTTGTGGTTCTTTATCCAGACAAGGATCTCATGGAAAAGCTTGCTGCCGAAGAAAAGGCTCTTGTAGAAGAATGTGTCAGGAATCTTTCACCGCAAGAGCGACTTGAAATCGTTGAGAAAACACGGCGTCTCAAAGAATTTCAAGAACGGACAGACAGCCCTGAAGCACTCAGGGCAATTCCTCGCCTTGAACGAAAAGATCTCTCACCGGATCCTCCGGTTGTCCCTCAGGAAATCAGTGCTCTGGGAGAAAACATTAAACTCATATCCACAGCTCTGCCCACTAATGGGATAGTCTATCTCAATGTGGGCTTCAGATTCGATCACATCGATGAAAAGCTTCTTCCCTATCTATCACTTTTCTGTTCTGCCATTATGGAGATGGGAACCCGAAGGCGTGATTACGTCGAGATATCGGAACGGATCGCACGGCTCACCGGCGGTATAAGACCAAAGTTGCTCATACAGCGAAGCTTCAACAAAGGTAGTGACGACGCCTTTTATCTCTTTCTTAAGGGCAAGGTGCTTGCGAGAAAATTTGGAGATCTGATAGATATATTGAAAGAAATCATCACCGAAGCAATTTTTGACGACAGAGATCGGTTTCTACAAATTCTTCTCAAACATAAAGCCAATCGTGAGCAGAAACTGATCCCTGAAGGGCACCGTATGGCTCTTCATCGCATCAGAGCCCACTTCGGTACACCGGAAAGAGTCAAAGAATTACTATCGGGCATCAGTCAATACATGCTCTTGAAAGAATGGAGCGAAGGGTTTAACGAAAGGGCGTGGAACACCTTCAGGGATAGTTTATACGCCCTTCGGGAAGCCCTCTTTTGTAAAAACGGGACAGTTGTGAATGTTATATGCGATGAGGAAGAGATTCCCCGGGCAGTAGGTATTCTGCAAGATTTTGTTGGAACCATACCTGATTCACAAAGAACGGATTCTAAAGCTAACTGGAACTTCCCGGAACTCTTTCCCTACGAGGCCTTTGGAGTGCCTGCTCAGGTTCATTACGTTGGAAGAGGCGGAATAGTGGATTTTGGTGATTTAGCCGACGCACCGGGATGGTTTTCTGTAGTGCTCCACCATTTAAGGACGAGCTGGCTCTGGGACAGAATTCGAGTGCAGGGAGGGGCTTACGGAGCTCATTGTTTCTTTGATCGGGCGTCAAAAATTCTTGTTATGACATCTTACCGTGATCCCCATCTTGTGGAGACTGAGGAAGTGTTCAATCAGACAGGCGATTTTCTGAGAAAAATCACTCTTACGGAGGACGAACTGGTAAAGAGTATCATAGGCACCTACGGAAAGCTTGATCCACCTATGCTACCCGATGATCTCGGATATACCGCCATGATTCGCCATCTAATCGGAGAAACGGACGCAATGAGAAAAACTCTAAGAGAGGAAATACTCAACACATCCGGAGATCACTTCAGGAAGGCGTCGGAAATTATCGAAAAATGGAGTCAAAATGCTCTAACGAAGGCTCTCGGCCCCGTGGAAAGCCTCGAAAAGGCGGCACAATCCAGATGGCGAGACAGGCAGGTCAGGATATACATTTGTTAGCGAAACTCGATAGATTGCCACGCGCCCTTCGGCAGCCTCGCAATGACTCTTTTCTGCGCCATTGCGAGGAGCGAAGCGATGAAGCAATCTCGTCTTTGCCTTCCCTCCTGTCATTGCGAGCGAAGCGAAGCAATCTCTTTGTTGCGTAAAAAAGAGATTGCCACGGCCACTTCGTGGCCTCGCAATGACTGGTTCGGTAGGGATTGCCACGCGCCCTTCGGCAGCCTCGCAATGACTCTTTTCTGCGCCATTGCGA
>CAZWJX010000009.1:0-11081 GCA_964634695.1 uncultured Syntrophobacterales bacterium
GGCCACTCCGTGGCCTCGCAATGACGGATGCGGTAGAGATTGCCACGCGCCCTTCAGGCGCTCGCAATGACGGACGGGAGATTGCCACGGCTGCCTTGCGGCAGCCTCGCAATGACTAAGGAAAGGATTGCCACGGCCGCTTCTGGCACGCAACGTTCATAACAAAACTCCTTCCCACATTTCAATTAACTATCTTAATACCTTCAGTAAGCATCTATCCAACTTTTCAATTTGACCCCTGTTTTTCTCTTAATTACACATTCTTCTCGCCCTTATTAAGGAATCAGGCTCAGAGAATAACATTCATGTCTAGAAGAGGAGGGCACGAGCTAATGAAAAAAACTCTCTGGAATCCTTTTGCAACCACTGCCGGAATTATTATCACAGGAGCAGTTATTGGAATTCTGGCACCCCTTCTTCAAAAGCTCGGTAATCCCCCCAACATGGGCATTTGTGTTGCCTGTATGGAAAGGGATATAGCGGGGGCTCTGGGACTTCATCGGGCTGCGGTAGTACAGTATCTTCGGCCTGAAATCATAGGTTTCGTTCTAGGGTCTTTTATTGCCGCGCTCATATTCAAAGAGTTCAGGCCCAGAGCGGGTTCAGCACCGATCGTTCGTTTTGTTCTGGGCTTTTTCGCCATGACGGGCGCTCTGGTATTTCTCGGTTGTCCGTGGAGAGCTCTACTCAGGCTTGCCGGTGGAGACGGAAATGCCATCTTCGGGCTTCTTGGCCTCGTTTTCGGCGTGTGGATTGGAACCCTGTTTTTTAAAAGAAATTATAACCTGGGACGAACAAGCATTGCTCCTATTCCGGTAGGGCTAATGATGGTTCTAATCATGTTAGCTTTCCTTATTCTTCGCATTATTTATCCCCCGATTCCGGGGCAGGCGCAGAGCGGAGTTCTTTTTTACAGCCTTGAAGGACCCGGTTCTAAGTACGCACCTTTCCTTGTTTCGCTTGGTGTAGCCGTGATTGTCGGTTTCATAGCTCAGCGAAGTCGTTTTTGCACCATGGGCGCCTTCAGGGATCTTATACTTTTCAGAAATTTTCACCTTTTCCTGGGCGTTCTGTCCCTTCTGGTGGCTGCTTTCATTACTAACCTTATTCTGGGGCAATTTAATCCAGGATTTGCCAATCAACCCATAGCTCATTCCATGAGCCTCTGGAATTTCCTTGGCATGACTCTGGCCGGACTGGCCTTCGCTCTTGCAGGTGGATGTCCCGGTCGTCAGCTTTTCCTCGCAGGAGAGGGCGATGGGGACGCTGCACTATTTGTTCTGGGAATGATTGCTGGAGCGGCTTTCGCCCATAACTTTGGTTTTGCAGCCACGCCGAAAGGGATCGGCCCTCATTCCATAGCGGCTCTCGTTGTGGGCTTTGTCGTTTGTCTCTGGATAGGCTTTTCAATGACACAAAAAATGGAGGGATAATCATGACAGAACTGGTTGATGTCCGTGGACTTTCCTGTCCTCAACCTGTAATCGTGACTCTCGAAAAAATAAAATCCGCCCAGTCGAATGAACTCCGTATTCTTGTCGACACGGACACTGCAAGAGAGAACATCGCCAGGATGGTCAAAACTGTTGGTTGGGAAGTTATTAATGTTGAGCCTCAGGGGATTGGATATATCATCACCATAGGAAAAGTATCCTGATATGGGGATCCTGACCAAGCTTTTCAAACGCGGTAAAGGTTCTTCCACCTCGGATTCCAATAACCCGGAAGGCATGCTGGTATTTGAACACACATCAGAGGTCATTCGAGCAGAACGCTTGCTTAAAGATGCTGGATACAGTGTCAGGGTGATGGGGCCTCCGCCGGAACTGAGAACCGGTTGCGATCTGGTTATAGTGTTCCCGATAGTGACTCAACCTGAAGTTATGCGAATTCTTGCATCCGAAGGGATGAAGCCCCTTCAAGTTCTACCTGTGTCGTCTGAAATGCTTTCTCCTGTCAGTATATTTCGGGTTAAAGAATTCGGTAATTTTGTCATGGTTCGGGCGGCCAATATGAAACTTTCTTTTGAGAAAGATTCAGGAGTGATCGTGAATATATCGGGAGGAGGATGTCCCGATGTGCCTTTTGTGGCGACTCAGATGCTCGGGAAAACCATCTGGGATGCCCCATCTCCTCTGGAGATTGGTTATACTCTCTGTGCTTACGCTCTTAACCTTGCTCTGGATCACGCGAGGAGTTTATGCTCACGGTCATAGGGACTCTGCCTGATCCTCACGTGCCTCTCATTTCAGGATCGGTGGAACATCATAGCGGCATTTTAAAGATAGACGGACGGTGGGAGTTTCCTGTTCAGAGAGGAACTTCGGCTCTTCTTGCTGCAGCCTGTGAGACTATCAAACACCTAGGAAGTATAATGCCTCGTGCGATTCTTGCTGGCGATAGCGGTAAAGGCGATGGAAGCCGTCAGATTTATCGCTACCTTGTACAAAATCCCGAGTCTTTAAAAACCAACGTCCTGGTGTTTCATTACTTATTTCCAGATGTGGACTGGCATGGAAAAATCTTGATGGCGCTCGAAACTGTTTCGCCGAAGCCGACACTCGTTGCCGATGCAGGATTTATGTACGTTGCCAAGATGAGCGGCCACGCCAGCTTCTACGATTTATTCACGCCTGACGTTGGAGAACTCGCATTTCTTGCCGATGAAGAGGCTCCTCACCCCTTTTACACCAGAGGCTTTATTATCCATCAGGAAAATAATATCCCTGCTCTTATTCACCGGGCTTATTCGCACGGAAATGCAGCGAAGAATCTTCTGGTTAAGGCAAACCGGGATTACCTTGTGGTGAACGGGCAGATTATTGAAACGGTGTCTGAACCAGACGTGCCCGCACTCGAAGCAATAGGCGGAACGGGGGACACCCTGACGGGAATTGTCTCAGCTCTTCTTGACTGCGGTTTTGAATTATCAAGAGCAATGATCGTTGCTGCTAAGGCTAATCGAATAATGGGGCTGCTTGCCAACCCGGGTATAGAAACGCCTATCGCGAAATTGATCAGCCACATCAGGGAGGCTATTAACAAAGCGATGTTGTAAGTTTTGCAACAGGCTGGGTTTGAATTTTTACGATTTCGTCTACTTGAAAGAAAACAGACAGGAGCACAAAAAAGAGTAAAGGCCCTTTGTGTCATTGCGAGCCAGAGCGAAGCGAAGGCGAAGAAGTCTCGCCGATGCGTCATTGCGAAGAGCGAAACGACGAAGCAATCTCGTCATTGTCTTTTTATGAGATTGCCACACGCCCTTCAGGCGCTCGCAATAACTAAATAAGGGTGTCATTGCGAGCCCGAACGAAGTGAGGGCGAAGCAATCTCATCATTGCTTTTCATTGCTTTCTTATGAGATTGCCACGGCTGCCTTGCAGCAGCCTCGCAATGACACTCCTCTTTTCTTTTCGAACAGGTTCAAAACAACACATTAACAAACTCACGTTAGCTTCATTCTGACTCTTTCCAGCCCCATTTTCCCACAAGATCAACGAACCTTACTCCTCCAAGAAAAGATTTTCGGATGCCTTCAGGAACTCTTTCAACGAGAACCAGATCCTGAGTAAGCCTGTCGCCCACAGGGATGATGAGCCGTCCGCCCATGGCGAGTTGGTCAATAAGAGGCTGAGGAATGGAAGGAGCCGCTGCAGAAACGAGAATGCCATCGAAAGGTGCTTCTTCCGGCCAGCCCAGAGAGCCGTCTCCCACGCGATAAAATATGTTCCTGTATCCCAGCGCATCCAGCCGCTTCTTTGCTTTTTCTGCCAGTAGGGGAAGTCTTTCTATGGTGTAGACCTCTTTTGCGAGTTCCGCAAGGATTGCCGTCTGGTAACCCGACCCGGTACCTATTTCCAGCACTTTTTCTGTGCCCCTGAGTCGTAACGCTTCCGTCATAAGGGCCACAATATAAGGCTGGGATATGGTCTGTTTTTCTTCTATCGGTAGAGGATGATCTTCGTAGGCTTGAGATTTAAGATGTTCCGGCACGAAAAGATGACGGGGCACCCTGAGCATAGCTTCAAGAACACGGGGATCTTTTATCCCGCGATTCGCAATTTGAAGATCGACCATCTTTTTTCTGGCTATGGCGAATTCATCGGACTGCATTGATAACCTTCATTTAACCTTGATCCAGATTAGTTGAGCAGTGCCTTGCCCGATGTTTTTCCATTGCGATGGAATCTCCGATGCGAGGTATATTGTGTCACCCTTTGATACAGTCTGAACTCGCCCTCTGACAACCATTTGAAGCTTTCCTCTCAGAACGTAGCCAAGCTCCTCTCCCTTGTGGATGAAAAAATGGGAATTCAGGACTCCACCCTGAGGAATTTCGATGAGATAGGGTTCGGCTTTAGAACTCACATCAAGCGGAAAAAGACTGTAGATGGTAACGGAAGTTTCGGGAATATCGCCGGGGTTGATTTTTATCCGTGATTCCTCTGGAACTACTATAACATCCTGATCAATAAGTGATTTTCCAAAAAAATAGCCCACGTTTACACCGAAAATATCGGCGATTTTCATTAAAGCAGGGATGGAAGGGTAGATACGGTTGCTTTCAAGCTGAGAAATGGTACTTGGTGTAACACCGATCATTTGAGCCAGTTCTTTCTGGCTGATCCCCCGCCGTTTTCTGATTTCGCTTATGCGTGTTCCGAGATCAATCTTCTGTCCCTCAGATGATCGCCGGAATCTAACCTGTCCGTTTTCTATGTCAAAATAAACCGGTTTATTAAGAAGTTCAGGCGACCTGTCTTCAGCTTTAAGAATCGTGAGTATCATTTTGTCACTTTTGGACGTGAGCTCAACGGCAACCTGAGTAATATGGTTCAGCCGTGATTTTAGTTTTTCCGAGTGGGCCGCCTTATCAACGATCCAGTAAGCGATGGTGTTGAGTTCATACAATCGAGGGCAGGCGTGTCCGTAAAATTTCAGGATTTTTTCTTCGTCACCCCATAGATCCTGCATTCCCGTTAGAGTGTCGAAAATGAAACGAGTATCTGTTAGAAAATCCTTCTGAATGGAATTTATCACCTCGAACAGTTCTTCCATATTCATTGGATCTTCCAGTCTGATAATCCGGCAGGGAAGGTCTTCTTTATCTTTATAGAAATGTTCAAAAATTTCCGCCCTTCCACCTTTTCCGTTGGTGAAGCAGTCAACTATTATGAAATGTTCACTCTGCACATAGTATCCGAGGCGGGTGATCAGGTTTCTTGGAGATTTGTCAAAGCTCACATAAACAAGAGGTTTATTCAGTTCAATGGAGGCCTGAAGAAAATTCTCAACGAAGACTCCTGCAAGCATACCCACTTCATCGTACCAGATCACATTGTCTCCTATGAAAAGTCCCCCAAGAAGTCGATCGAGATCGCCAACGCCGGAGGACACCTTCTTCCTTTCCACCAGGTAATCTCCCTTTCCAGATATGAGCGGATAAGATCTTTCTGTAAGCATTTTCTCCTCAGAGGGGATAACCATAAAGGTTATCCCATATCTTTTTTTAGAAGTTAAACAGGCTGTCCAGTTCTTCGTCGGTTACCTGGAACACGGTATTGTGGGGTGGCAGTGGCTCCGTTCGGAAGAATCTCGGGAGTCTATCGTGCTGTGGCCCAAAGCCGGCTCTCCTGTTGAAGTCACGCTCCCAGCGCAGAATTTGCTTGCCGTACTCTGTAAAATCATCTGCCGTCCACTTCCAGCCGCAGAAGGCGTTTATCATATCAATTACAGCTTGAAAAGCTTCGGGTTTATCCAGAATAGCAAAGGCCACAAAAAGGCAGAGCCCGAGAGAGTCGATCGTCGCTGTGGCTATCTGAAGGTTTCTGGACAGTTCTACCTGTCCTTCAGGCTTGAGAGGATCAACGAATCCGCCCGACTTCAGAATATTAGCCGTGATAGCGTATCCGGCAGTATGATCTGCCCCCATGGGACTTGTAGCATAAGTCACACCTATGCCCTGAGCCGCTCTTGGATCATAAGCCGGAAAAGCCTGTCCTTTGACGACGGGAACTCTATCTACACCGAAAACCTTTGCAGTTACGGCTGCACCGTTTCCGAGAATTCTTCCAAGTGGCGTGCCTTTGCCTATTTCATGGATCAGGTTGATAGCGCCCTGAGCGTCCCCGAATTTGATCAAACCGGCTTCCATTGCAATCCCTAGAGTTACGCCCGTTTCAATGGTGTCCAGCCCGTAGTTATCTTCGAGAAAGTCCATCATTGCGATGGAATCGAGATCGTCTATACCGCAGTGACCTCCGTGAGCCCAGACAGTTTCGTACTCAGGCTGTTTGGTTATGTAATGTCCATCCTTGTCAACGTAAATTCCCGAGCATCTTATGACACATCCACGGTGACACCCATGAGTTGGATTCCCACCCCTTTCTTTTTCACGCTTTGCCAGTTCTTCGCCGCTGATCTTTGCTGCCCCCTGAAAACGCCCCTGACGGAAGTTATAAGTGGGGTATGCTCCCGCTTCGTCGATTATCGTCGTGAGAACGTTGGTTCCATATGCCGGAAGGCCTTTACCGGTTACGGGGTGTTCGCGCAGAGCTTCCACCCAGCGCTTGTTTGCGTCTTTGAAGGCTTCTGGATTGGCGGGTTCGCGCATCTTCATGCCAGTATCATCGAGAATGATTACCTTTACGCCCTTTGCGCCCATAACGGCTCCGACGCCGCCTCTCCCGCAGTGTCGAGTAGGTCTCAGTTCGGGATCTGTGCAGGCGATGGATGCGGCGCTCATTTTCATTTCGCCAGCCGTTCCGATGGATATGCAGGCTATTTTATCGCCATACTGAGCTTTAACCTTTTCTATGAGGTCGTAATTTGGAAGACCTCGAAGTTCCTCTGCAGGTTCCACTTTCACGCCATCCTTATTGATAAGGATTTTGTAAAGTTTGCCATCCGAAGGTTTTCCTTCCAAGACAATGGCAGCATATCCCAGTCTGGCTAGCACCTGGGCGGGCTGGCCTCCGGCGTTTGATTCCTTTATGCCGCCCGTGAGAGGACTTTTGCAACCTGCTGATATACGACCGGTCATTGAGCCTGCGGATCCGCTGAGAAGGCCGGGAGCGAGAACAAGCTTATTTTCTGCGCCCAGAGGATGACAATCCGGAGGGACTTCTTTGCTGACAATAGCAGATGTGAGAGCTCTTCCCCCGAGCCCCTGATATTCTCCCATCTCCGTTACGCTGATTTCCGGACCGTTACTTCCGCTCATGTTTACTCGCAGAATCTTCATAATCCTTCCCTCCCTGCACTGTGTTAGGTTTTAGTTAATTTTCCCGGCGACGAGAATTTTTATGACCATTTTCTATAACGCATTTCAGACGTCTAATCCAGTCTGATTCGCTAACCGATATTAAGAACCTTTTCCACGGTTTCCTTCAGCTTGCCAACGCTAAAGGGTTTACTCAGGGAAGCAACGACTCCATAGTGACCCGGATTCTCCAACACTTTTTTGCCGTGTATGTAGCCGCTGGCAATGATGATGGGAATACCTGTTTTCCTTCTGGTCAGCTCTTCCAGGAATTTCTCACCGCCCATACCGGGAAGTCCAAGATCTGTGATGACCAAATCGTAAGTAGTGCCGTCAAGCAGGTGTAAGGCTTCTTCAGCCGTAGAAGCCTGTTCGACCATGTAACCTTCTTTACTCAGAAACTCGCTCATCAGGTTCCGTATGGTTATCTCGTCTTCTACGATAAGAATTCGTTTTTTCTTGGAGTTATGACCAGGTCCTTCTCCATCTTCAGGCAAATCGACAACAGGGACGCCTATCCGCTCAGGTTCTGAAAATTCCACAGCGGGCAATATCAAGGTAAAAGTTGTGCCCTTGCCCCATTCGCTTTCGCAGGTAATGTCCCCGTTGAGTTGCTTGACTATACCGTAAACCATAGACAATCCAAGACCGCTACCTTTTCCGATTGGTTTTGTAGTAAAGAAGGGCTCAAAAATCCTTTCAAGCACTTCCTTTGGCATCCCTATCCCATTATCTCTTACGGTTATTTTAACGTAAGAATCGCTCTGTTCGGATAATAGCTCCGTTTTAATTTCGATAACTCCCACTCCATCACGACTTTCTATTGCGTCTCTGGCATTGTTCAGAAGGTTAAGAAAAATTTGCTCCACCTGACCCTTTCCTGCCAGGATTGATGCTCCCTTTTCTTGGAACTCCGTGCGAATTTCTATGGATCGAGGGAATACTTGTTTGCAGAACATCACCACTCGTTCTATCTCTTTCCGAAGTAGGAGCTTGGTTTTCTCAAGCCCCTCACTTCTGCTGAACACAAGAAGTTCTCTTATAACATTAGCCGCTCGCTGCTGGAGAACCCCCACGTCTTCTATATGTTTAAGCATTCGGTCGTTCGCAACTCCCAGCTTTTGAAGCTCCATACCCAAGTGTTCAATGCTCAGAGAGACGGCATGGAGAATGTTGTTAAACTCGTGCGAAATGCCGGCAACAAGAGTCCCCAGAGATTCAATTCGTTGAGATCTCTGAAGTTGCATTTCAAGCTTTCTTTTTTCTTCTTCTGCCTGTTTAATCTCGGATATGTCCATCGCGGTTATGATGCCCGCAGGTCTATTTTCAAGTGTGGTTGTACTGACGGTAGCTCTAATTATTCGCCTCTCTCCAGACTTGGTTTTTATTGGAAGTTCATAAGCTACCTGTTCCGTTAGGAGTCCTTTCTGTCGCCTTGTTGCGTCATAAGCCACGATATCCCGATATTCTTCGCCTACGATCTGCCAGAAAGGAACAATGTCCTGAGATTCTTCCCGTGAATAACCGGTTATCCGGCACCCTTCCTTGTTTACGTAAACAATCCGGTCATCCTGAAAAACAAATATACCCATCGGAGCCGTATCGGTAATAATCTGAAATTTTTCTGCAGTCTCTTGAATTGCTCTTTCGTCATCCAGCAGTTTTGCCATGCTCTCTTCGAAGACATTTTCTAGTATCTTGCCCTCCTTAAACTGGAAAAACTCCTGTGAGCTTACCGGAAGTATTTTGTTTTCGAAGCGATTTCGGACATAGGATGCAAAAGATGTCAGAGGAGTCACAAGGACATCGTCAAGCCATCTTAGCACCAACCATCTGAGTAAAAGCATTGCTACAAAAGCGAAGCAAATTATAACTCCGAGCATATAAAGTGTTGGACTAAAAGCCGAGCTAGTCGGAGTAAGGACGAAGGTCCATAAGCATGATACCGGATTATAAACACCTGCCACAAGAAACCATGATCCTTCTAAAACTCCTATTCTGAATATTTGAAAATTACCACGAACATCACGAGGAAACCAGTCATAGTGGCTTATATTTTCCTGTCTGAGAACCTGTCCTACATCTGAGTCGGCAACATAGTTACCGAATCTGTCGGTTATAATAAGTCAGAGGGGCTTATGCTGGCTTTAATAAAGCTCCATAAACGGGAAAGGTTTACTTCTCCAACCATTACATAATCGGGGTTATAGCGGCCAAGTAAGCCCATAACCGTTGTTCTGGCAATTACAGAATAATAAGGAGGAGTCAGTCTTTCGTATTGATAAGAAGTTTCTAAAGGTAACTCGTAGAATAAGGGCTGGGCAATTTGTTTACCGCTCTCTAATATAGTTGACTTTATGACAGTGTATTGTCTGGAGTCCAGAATATAAATATCGTGAAAATAACGGGTTAGCAAGAAATGTTCTTGTGGATTTATTTTTCCTGAATCGCTTTTAATTTTGTCAGCATACACGCGGAGAATGCTTTTTGAGTTTGAGATGAATTCATCTGCTGTTATTGATGCAATGTGGGCTTTGTGGGTCATTTGGCTTTGTAAAATCCAAATGTGAGAGATTATCAACAGTCCTGCGAGAGTAATATAAACAATAAAAGTGGGGAGCAGGACGGTTCGGAAAACTCTTTTTTTGACCAGTTCGGCAAGAGGCAGTTTCGATATTGACTTCATTTATCAGTATGCCTCCTCATGAACAAGTTTTAAACCCCCGTTTTCCAGTTTGTAAATCCACCATAAATGGCTGGCATCACCGAACTCATCAATGGTAATCCTGCCAACTAAAAAAGAATAATAAGTAATCCCCGAGGATAGAATCTCACGCAGACTTTCCACATTACCATCAGCTTTTTTAAGGGCTTTCGTGAGAACCTGGACTGCAAAGTAGCTGAAAAATGCCGGAAAATGGGCCTCTTTTCCAAACCTTTTCCTGAATCGTTCTTTAAATCTCGTGGCCTCTTCAGTATATCTGGGTGGTTCCATGTGCTCCGCGAAGACTTCAAGGGGTTCAATCGAAGTTAACCGACGCCTGAGTTCTTCTGTCATCATCCATGCAGACCCAAAAACGGGAACATGTGGTAGGTTGGTCTTCATCCAGTTCAGAATCTGGGATCCATCAATTGCGGATACGGCCAGCACAACAGCATCGGGGTTTACAGCCTCCAGTTGGCGAAAAACATAGTCCGGAACGGGACCTTCTTTTGACCTGAAAGCAATCATACAGGATGTTAGGTCTCCGGGTTCTTCTACGACATGTGAGAAGTTATTGATAAAGTCCTGAGTGTAATCGACGTTGTCAAGATCGTAAATCATGCACCATAGTCTGGGATGTTTTGTCGGTGGATCAAGAATATCCAGAGCAAAGCGAGCAAGCCCTTTGGAACGGACACTGGTATCAATAAGCACCCGGAAGAAGTAATCCTTTTTACCTGAAAACCTGGAAGACGATACTGTAGGGCTCACTGTTACAAGACGGTTCTCGTCTATAAAATCCTTAATGGCATACGCACTTGTGCTGAGCATCGGACCTACAATAGCAAAAGCTCCTGCGGCCTTGAGCTTCATTGCAGCTTCTTTAGCACCTTCCGGGGTGCCTCTGTCATCTTCTGTTTTGAGAACAACAGGACGGCCGCTAATGCCTCCTTCGGCGTTGATATCTTCTACTGCTAAGAAAGCCCCATTTCGCCCCTGAACTCCTAGGTCGGCATACTTACCGGTCAGAGGCCCCATGAAACCGAGAATGATCGGGGACCTCTTCATGTGTAACCAGAGTAGAGAAAGGCCGAGTAACAAAATTACAAGAATAGC